>JAYUZB010000078.1:0-6456 GCA_043752185.1 Chitinophagaceae bacterium | reverse complement strand
TATTTGCAATTAGTTATCAAACTTTTGCTCAACAAATCATTGGCAGTACTCCTTCTTCCGATTCTATTCGTTCTATAAGAATTGTACAGGGCAAAAGTTTACGGCTAATCACCATTGATTCTCTTACCTCTTTTGAAACTATTGCCGGCAATGTAATCATCAAAGAAGGGCTTACCACATTTTATTGCGACAGCGCCACCATCAACCGAAGAACCAATGTGGTAGAGGCTTACGGCGATATCCATATAAACGACAACGACAGTATACATACCTACGCCCAATACATGCGTTATGTGGGCACCGAACGCATTGCCTACTTAAAAAAGAAAGTAAAACTTACAGATAAGAAAGGAACATTGTATACCGATGACCTGGAATACAATTTAACAACTGGTATTGCTACTTATAAAAACGGCGGCCGTATTACAAACGACAAAACGGTTTTAACCAGCCGTGATGGTGTGTATTATTCCGATACCAAAGATGTTTATTTTAAAAACGATGTACACCTGAAAGATCCAGATCGTGATATCTGGACAGACAGTTTGCTTTACAATGTAACAACAAACATTGCAACCTTTATTGCTAAAACAAGCATTGTTGGTAAAGATGGAAGTAAAACCACCACCAATGCCGGAACCTATAATTTAAATACCGGTGAAGCCATTTTTACAGATGGTGCATTTTTTAGCGATAGTACGCACAGTGCCAGTGCCAAGATCATGGCATACGATAAAAAAAGCAATACCCTGCAAATGCAGGGTAACGTAAAGTTTGTTGATAGTGTAAACAATATTATTGTATTGGGTGGAGAAGCATATGCCGACCTGAATCGGAATTCTTTTTTGGCCAGCCGTAAACCGGTTATGATTATTCACCGGGATGGCGACAGTACTTATATTGCTGCTGATACACTCTTTTCGGGCCTGCGTAAATACGATAGCCTGGAAAGAAAAATGATTACCAAAAAAGACACGCTAACATCAACAGTTGCTGTAAAAGCAAAGGATAACGATTCCTCCATCCGCTATTTCATTGGCTTTCATAACGTACGTATTTTTAATGATTCTATCCAGGCCGTTAGCGACAGCCTCCACTACTCTACCATTGATTCAACCTTTAAATTATTTGGCGAACCGGTTGTGTGGAATGATAAATCGCAGGTTACCGGAGATACCCTGTATATGTATACCCAAAACCAAAAACCAAGAAGGTTGAATGTTTTTAACAATGGCATGATCATTAATAAAACAAAGGAGGGCATGTTTAACCAGATTGGCGGAAGAACGCTGAACGCATATTTTGTTGATGGCACTATTGATTATGTACGTGTAAAAGGAAGCCCGGCCGAAAGTATATTTTACCCGCAGGATGATGACAGTGCCTATGTAGGTATGAACCGCAGCAGCGGCGATGTAATTGATGTTTATTTTGTACAGAAAGAACTAAACAAAGTAAAATTTATAAATAATGTTGATGGTGTTTTATACCCCATAAAAGAAATACCTGCCGATAAAAAACAATTAAGAGGTTTTAAATGGCTTGATAACCGCAGACCAAAGACCTGGCTGGAACTGTTTGAATAAACAGGCGAAACTTATCATTTAAGTTTACAGATGTTCAGCTCTGAATGATTTAACGCAATTTACATTTTACCAACTAAAGCTTAAAGCATTTGCTAATAAGGCATTACAACATTTTGTTTTTAAATTGATGCTGTATGAAAAATTGGCTATTGCATATTGTTTTTTAAATGTATAGTTTTATCAGTGTATTTGAAGATTCCTGTTCTTAACAAAATTTAAAACTTGTTATCATGAAAAATTTTACACTAAGCTTACTTGCTTGTTTTATTACTGCCTCCTTAATTGCACAGGATGTAAAACTAAAGGACTCTGTAATTTTCATAAATGATAAACCAATTGCACTTTATACCACATTCCCCGGTCCTGCAGCATCGCATGTAAATATGGAAGTGTATAGCTTTGATGATTATGTGTTGATAAAAGCAGATGTAATAAAGTTTAATGCCCCGGTAACCGATGTAGAACCGTTTTATTATTACGAATTAACTTTTCCGCCTACGGGAGATACTTTTGCTATATATTTTGAAAACAAAACACTGCCTCTGGTATTGGCCGATATGATAAGGGATTATGACCTTATCAATAAAAATCAATTAAATAAAAAAAATGTTTCCAGGTTTATTACCAGTTACAAAGGCGGTCAGGCATTGAATAGCAAAATAAAATCAATTCTGGATTATCTTGATACAACCCGTTATTTTAATGTGCAGGTTGAAAGAGACAGAACCAGGCCGGTTAATATCATCGGCAACAATATAATGCAGGATGGACTTATAATTGGAAAACTTTCTTACTTGCCAGGTAATAATATTAGCAATAGTACTAGGGTAAATAATTATCAAGACACTTATAATGACCAGTCTACAAATAGAAGAGATCCAAATAATCCTTTACAGTATTATCCACAAAGATCAAATTCTGATATCAATTTCAGATCGCCCTCTTACCAGGGTTTTACTTCTTCCAATTACCAGCGAAATACAACCAGTGCCGAAAAGATTATATGTTATGTTAATGGCAGAAGCGTAATTTTTGATAAAAAATATGAGAACTGGAAAAATCAATATGAAATAAACAGTAAAAAAATACCACGGCTTGAGTCTGATAGAAATTTATACCAGGTCTCAAAAGAGAAGATTAAAAATATCGACACCAATACCGATCAACTGTTATTGCGTATTTGTTCTCTAATAGAGAATTACAGGCTTTAGGTCCGATAAAAAAATCAATGCCTGACTTATTATTTTAATTTGCCCAACGCATCTTTAATCTTGGCAAATCCCTTTTCTATATTTTCTGTACTGTTGGCAAAAGAAATGCGTATGCAGTTTGGCTCACCAAATGCACTGCCGGTAACGGTTGATACATGAGCCTTGTTTAATAAGTACATGCAAAGTTCATCGGCATTTTCAATTGTATCATCCCCATCGGCCTTACCAAAAAAATTATTCACCTGCGGAAAAACATAAAATGCTCCCTGTGGTTGGCTACAAACAATACCCGGTATTTCCTTCAGCAATTCCATTACCCGCTTTCTGCGTTTTGTAAATTCTTCTACCATAGTGGCTGTAGGTTTCATATCGCCGGTTAAAGCAGTAATGGCCGCCCTTTGTGTAACAGCAGTGGCACCACTGGTTACCTGTCCCTGTATTTTTTCGCAGGCTTTGGCAATAGTTGCATTTGCGGCAATATAACCCAGGCGCCAGCCCGTCATGGCATAACCTTTACTTAAGCCATTGATAAGAATAACCCTGTCTTTTAAAAAATCAAATTGAGCTATGCTCTGATGGGCACCTTCAAAATTGATGTACTCATATATCTCATCGCTCATAATAAAAACCTGCGGATGCTTTTGAAAAACTGCTGCCAATGCAGTTAATTCTTCTTTTGAATAAACAGCCCCGCTGGGATTGCATGGTGATGAAAACATGAACAGCCTTGTCTTTGGTGTTATAGCCGCTTCCAGTTCGGCAGCAGTAATTTTATAACCGTTTTCAATGGATGTATTTACAGCAATTACCTCACCACCTGCCATACGCACAATTTCGGAATAGGTAACCCAAAAAGGTGTTGGGATGATCACTTCATCGCCTTTATCAACAATACTCATTACGGTATTGTAAATACTTTGCTTGGCACCGGTGCTTACCATAATCTGGTCGGGTGTATAATCCAGGTTATTATCTCTTTTTAGTTTTGCACAAACAGCTTCCCTTAAATCGAGGTAACCGGCAACAGGTGTGTAATGACTGTAATTATCATCAATAGCTTTTTTTGCAGCCACTTTAATATGATCGGGCGTATCAAAATCGGGTTCACCCAAACTCAGGTCTGTAATATCAAAACCCTGCGCCCTCAATTCACGTCCCAACTTGGCCATTTTTAAAGTTTCCGGTTCATTAAAGCGTTCTAGCAAAGATGATAGCTTCATCAGTTGGTTTTTAGTTGCGGTAAAAATAGTTATTTATCGTAGTTAAATAAAACGGGACTAAAATCAGGTTTTATTATTCTGTTACGTTTGAGTTCATAATCGTACAAAACTCTGCCCAGGTTTTTCATAAAAGGAAAACCAATAGTTTTATAATCGTATTTATCATCGTTTAAAATACCATCGCTGTTGCAGTAAATGATGGCCGAAACAAAGAACTCAATCTTGTTTTTGTAGTCAACAATGTAAGCAGCATCTATCATGTGCCCGTAAGCATCGCCAACTTTATTGAATATGCGGATATTGGCATCAGGCTTTATTTTTTCTGCACCATAAAATAAAAACTTACAGTATGTTGGCCAGTAGTTTGCTGTATCGGCAGCATAAGGCGGATAAAGGCTTTCAGTTGGGTATTGGCTCATGTATTGCAACACAAAGCGGCGGTCTTCTTTAGTAATTTTAAATTTTTCGTTGGCTTTTACTTTTTCAGGAAACACAATACTCATTACCATTTTATGCAGGTCTTCCAACCCCAGGCGGTTCTTTTTTGAAAAATCCATGGGGCCGTTTTTTAATTTGCCGCCCGAATAATAACCCAGCCCCAGGCTATCTTTTCTTGCTGCATATTTCATGGCGCTGTTTTGTTCGGGTTTTTCGTACAGCAACTTTCCGGTAGTGTCATAAAATTTCACCGGGTTTGTGCGGCGGTTTTCCGGTTCGGATAAAAAGATATTCAGCCTGTGCAGTATCTGCACATCTTCATATCCCTTCTTTTTAAATTCAGCATTAATGTATTGCTGCCCCAAAAATTCATACAGGCGGTTATATGCATCATTATCGCTAACCATCAATATTTTTTTTATGTAATTACCAATGGATGGTTTTCCATCAATTGTGGTAGGATCATTAAAAACAGCTGTTTGCCCAGTGAAAGCAGCTTCAGTAAGCATTGTGGTATTTCGGTCAATACCTTTATCTTTTAATTCATTCAGTTTTTGCAGCGCCAGTAATACAATGGGTAGTTTAACTGTTGATGCCGGGTAAAAATATTTACCGGGGTTTACATTAAAATAGTGGTTGGTAAAATCGGGCGTTCCATTTGCCCGCCTGTTTATTTGTGTATAAATGATCTGTACATTCAGCGCCTCCCGGTTTTTAAGTATTTCACCAAAGTACTGTGGGTATTGCTGTAATAATGATTCAATAAAAGCGGGAGATTTTGCAGTATCCACTGGGTTTACCTGTTGTTTTGTTTGGGGCATATCTGCTGTTGATTTTGACTGTTTTAAAGTACTGCACGAAATGAAAACAGCCATTCCGGCTAACAATTTAAGCATTCCATTATTTTTACAAATCATATAACCGGTTTATCATGCAAATTGAACAAAATTCTAAAATTATCCACCCTAAAAACTGAACAGGTTTTTCCCCTATCTTTGCACACTTCTAAAAATTCAACAAAGAAGCTACTAAAACGACTATTATTATGAAACTAAAAGGCTTAGTCTGGTTTTTTACAATTGCACTTACAATATTATCTCTTTGGGAATTATCCTACACCTGGGTAGTGCGTAATTATGAAAACTCGGTTACAGAAAAAGCAACAAAAATTGTAAAGAAAGCATTTCCTGAAAAAAAGGGTGATGAGCTGGAAGCTGAAATAGAGTACCGTAAAAGAAAGATACTGGACAGTACAGCAGAACAGAAAATTTACCCGCTTGTTGGAACTACCTACAAAGAGTGCAAGGCAAATGAATTAAACCTTGGTCTCGATCTGCAGGGAGGTATAAGTGTAACCATGGATGTAAGCCTTACAGATCTTTTAAAGTCTTTAAGCAATAACTCAAAAAATCCGGTACTGCTTAATGCCATACAAACTGCAACCGTTAATAAAGAAAACAGCGATGCTGATTTTATTACCTTATTCACCGAAGCTTTCATTAAGCAGAATGGTGCAGGTAAATTAGCTTCTGTTTTTGCAGGTGCCGAAAAAGAAGTAAAGCCAAATGAAAGCGATGCATCGGTTACAACTAAACTTAAAAAAACTGCTGCAGGCGCCATTAAAGAAACTTACAAGGTTTTAGTACGCCGTATTGATAAATTTGGTGTAGCTCAACCCAATATTAACTACGACGAAAATAAAGGTATCATCAACGTTGAATTGGCTGGTATTACCGATGTTGAGCGTGTGCGTAAACAATTACAGGCATCTGCCCATTTACAATTTTGGGAAGTATACCGTATTGATGAATTGGCCAACTCTTTAAAACTGGCTGATGAAAACCTGCAGAACTATTTAAACGGGGTTTTACCCGACACCACCGGTAAAATTGATTCCTCTAAATTAACAGAGAATGTTAACCCGTTCTTCAAAGTAATAAACCCACAAAATCCACAAACAGATCAGGCTACCGGCAAACAATTCTTTTCTGCAAATATTGG
>JAYUZB010000077.1:0-6464 GCA_043752185.1 Chitinophagaceae bacterium | reverse complement strand
TTTTTTCTAACTTGGTTATGTGTGCCACTTCCGGCGGCCCAAGTGTGTGCAATTTAATGTTTGGGTAAAGCGATTTAAGTTCTTTAAAAAGATTTACATAAAAACTCAAACCCAGCTCCGGGTGATGGCCGCCCTGCAGCAACAACTGATCGCCGCCAAATTTTATGGTCTCTTCAATCTTTGTTTTATAGGTTTCAATATCTGTTATATAAGCTTCGGCATGACCGGGTATGCGGTAAAAATTACAAAATTTGCAATTGGCAATGCACACATTGGTTGTGTTTACATTCCGGTCTATCTGCCAGGTAACTTTACCATGCGGCACCTGCTTCTTTCTTAGTTCATCTGCTACAAACATTAATTCAGTTAATGCAGCGTTTTCAAAAAGGTACATGCCTTCTTCCACAGATAAAAACCCGAAGTTTATTGCTTTTTGATACAGGTCATTTAGTTCCATACGTCCTCCATTTGTGTAATAAACAACAAAAATACATCCAATAGGTTGTAAATTCGAATGAAGATTGCATGATAAAAATTTGCTGCACCATATTATTCATTTTTGTACTTGAAAATACACAGGCACAGGAAATTTTACCTCAAAAAGAAGCAAAATTCATTACCCGGTTTCCCTTCCGGCAATTCAGCGGTGGGGTAATGGTACTGCAGGCACAATTTGGCAATGTGCCCGATACTTTGAATTTTATTTTAGACACTGGCAGCGGCGGAATCTCTCTCGATTCAAGCACCTGCGCCGAATTTAATATTGCAACAAAACCAAGCGATACCACCATTACCGGAATCGGGGGCATTCGTAAAGTTTCTTTTGCTTTTGATCAGCACCTGAACCTGCCCGGATTAAAAATTGAACACCTTAATTTTCATGTAAACAATTATGATGTGCTTAGTAGTGTTTATGGCGAAAAAGTAGATGGAATAATCGGGTATAGTTTTTTTAGCAGGTATATTGTTAATATTAATTTCGACAGCAGCATGATTGAAGTTTACAGTCCCGGAAGGATTGATTATCCAAAAGACGGAACCATGCTGCATCCTGCATTTACCAACCTGCCCATTCAATGGCTGAATATAAAAGACAAAAAAAAACTAGGTTTTAACTTTTACTTTGATACCGGTGCCGGCCTTTGTTTGCTGATGAGTGAGAAATTTGCGAAAGACAGTGCCATTTTATTAAGCAGGAGAAGACCCGTTATTACCCAGGCAGAAGGCATGGGCGGAAAACTTCAAATGCGGCTTACTTTGATAAAGGAGGTAAAAATTGGGCCTTACCGGTTTAGGTCTGTGCCAACTTATTTGTATAAAGATGATTACAATGTAACCTCCTATCCATTTACCGGCGGGCTTTTGGGTAATGATCTGCTTCGCAGGTTTAATATGATAATTAATTATCCAAACCGCGAAATTCATTTGCTGCCCAACAGCCATTTTAACGAAGACTTTGACTATGCTTACACCGGCCTGGGAATTTATTTTGTAAACGGTAAAATTATAGTTGAAGATGTAATTGAAGGCTCGCCGGCAGATAAAGCAAACTTTAAATTAAATGATGAAATACTGGCGGTGAACAGAAACTTTTCTTTGAATATGCAGGTATATAAAAACATGTTACAAAAACCTTTCGAGTCGGTTAAAGTTTTAGTAAGGCGTGATGGCGTTTTAAAAGAGCTTACCATTAATACCATAAGCATCCGTTAAACTTTGTTGCAGGTTTTGTTCTCCTCCGTACATTTGCACATGATTAATTTTGAAAAGTTTGAAATTGCCAATGGTTTAAAAGTGTTGGTTCATCAGGATCTAAGCACACCCATGGCAGTGGTTAATGTTTTGTACGATGTAGGTGCCCGGGACGAAGACCCCGCCAAAACCGGCTTTGCTCATTTGTTTGAACACCTGATGTTTGGTGGAAGTGTGAACATTCCTGTGTACGATGAGCCGTTACAACTGGCTGGTGGCGATAACAATGCTTTTACCACAAACGACCTTACCAATTATTATTGCCAACTACCAGCCGAAAACCTGGAAACTGCTTTTTGGCTGGAAAGCGACAGGATGTTATCGCTGGCGTTCAGCAAAAAAAGCCTAGAAGTACAACGTAAAGTAGTTTGCGAAGAATTTAAGGAGCATTATATAAACAAGCCTTATGGCGATGTATGGCATAAAATGAGAGAGCTTACTTATACTGTTCATCCTTACCGCTGGATGACGATTGGTGCCGAACTGAGCCATATAGAAAATGCAACACTGGATGATGTAAAAGGGTTTTTTAATAAACACTACAACCCGGGCAATGCCATTTTGGTGGTGGCCGGTAATGTAACCGTTGATGAAGTAAAACGGCTTACCGAAAAATGGTTTGCACCCATTCCTGCCGGAGAAAAATATGTTCGCAATCTGCCGGTAGAGCCCAAACAAACAGAATCCCGGTCAAGCACAGTAAAAGCAAATGTGCCGCTGGATGCATTGTACAAATGCTGGCATATTTATCCAAGAACTGATATGCGATATTACACAGCCGATCTGATCTCAGAAATTTTAAGTGGAGGAGGTTCTTCCCGTTTGTTTCAATCGCTGGTAAAAGAGAAACAATTGTTTAGCAATATTGAGTGTTATCATTTAGGAAGTACTGATGCAGGCCTGTTAACCATAGAAGGCAAACTGGTAAAAGGTGTAAAGATGGAAGATGCAGAAGCAGCCGTGAATGAAGAGTTGGTAAAACTGCAACAGGAAGGTATTAGTCAGCGTGAACTGGATAAAGTAAAAAACAAAACCGAAAGCATGATTGCTTTTGAAGACATGAGCATAACCAACCGGGCTGCCAGCCTGGCTATGTATGAGCAATTGGGAGATGCTGATCTTATTAATAAAGAACTGGACAGATACCGTGCAGTAACAGCGGAAGAAATAAAGAATGAAAGCAAAATAATTTTTGACGAGAAGAATTCTAATACACTGTATTACTATTCCAACAACTAATACCTGATGAACAGAAAAACGGCCCCACTCATAAAAGACGCCATTGAATTTAATCTTGAACTTAAACCTTATCAAAAATTTACTTTAGATAATGGTGTACCGGTTTATACTATTGATGCCGGCGCACAGGAAGTGGTGCAGGTAGAGATGGTGTTTTATGCCGGCAACTGGTTTGAGCAGCAAAAATGTGTAGCGGCAGCCGTCAATTCTTTATTAAAAAATGGTACATCAACAAAGAGTGCTTTTGAAATAAATGAAGAGTTTGAATATTATGGAGCTTATTGCAACCGATCCTGCTACAATGAAACAGCGGTTGTTTTACTTTCATCCTTAAGTAAACAATTGCCGGCTGTTTTACCGGTGGTACGGGATATGATAACCGATTCTGTTTTTAGCGAAGCAGAGCTGGATATCTATAAACAAAATTCAAAACAACGAATAAAGGTTAATTTACAAAAATGCGATTTTGTTGCCACCCGTTTAATAGATGCTTATGTTTTTGGCGAAGCACATCCTTACGGTAAATACACCAATCCTGAGGATTTGGATGCATTGAACAGCAACCTGCTTAAAGATTTTTTCACCCAATATTATCTTAATGGGCAGTGTGTAATTTTTGTAAGTGGTAAACTACCTGCGGATATAGAGCAACAATTGAATAAAGCCTTTGGCGATCTTTCATTGAAAGCTTTCAATAACCAGCTTTCAACCATCATACAATCGCCTGCGGCAGAAAAAAAATACAGAATTGAAAACGATGTAAATGGTGTGCAGGGCGCTATCCGTATTGCCAGGCTATTTCCAAATCGTCATCACCCCGACTTTATGAAAGTGATGGTGCTAAATACAGTGTTTGGAGGTTTTTTCGGATCAAGGTTGATGAGTAACATACGTGAAGACAAAGGATATACCTACGGCATACACAGCTATGTACAAAATCATATACACGATTCGGCCTGGATGATAAGCACAGAAGCCGGTAAAGATGTTTGCGAAGCAACCATTGAAGAAGTGTATAAAGAAATGAAATTATTAAGAGAAGACCTGGTTGATGATGAGGAACTATTGCTGGTAAGAAATTATTTAATTGGAACAATTCTGGGAGACCTAGACGGCCCTTTTCAAATTATGGGCCGCTGGAAAAACCTGGTATTAAATAATCTTGACGGCGATTATTTTTACCGATCAATAGAAACAATAAAAAGTATTTCAGCAGAAGAACTGCGTGAGCTGTCAAAAAAATATCTGAATCCTGCCGATTTTTACGAAATAGTTGTAATTTAATGTTATGCAAAAATGGTTTTTTAAAGTACTGGTTTGTTCAGTAAATGTTTTTGTACTGGCGTATATTTTACCCGGTATAAGTATTGTTGATTTTTTTACAGCTATTATTGTAGCTGTTGTATTGTCGTTGCTGGATGCAATTGTAAAACCGCTCCTTATTATACTTACGCTGCCTGTAACTATCTTAACACTCGGCCTTTTTCTTTTTGTAATTAATGCCGGTATTATTTTGCTGGACGATTATTTTGTACACGGCTTTAAAGTAGATAGCTTTTGGTATGCCCTGCTTTTAAGCGCATTACTTTCATTCTTTAATTCTGTAGTGCATAAAAAAGCATTTCCTGAACAAAAGAAAATATAAATCAACAACAATAAAAAAAGAGTACGGAAAATAAACCGTACTCTTTTTTTTAGGGAAATATTTTATTAATCAATTTGCATTTTATACCGCTTAGCCTGCTCTTTAATTATTTTTTCTACTTCTGTTTCTAAAGTTGGCGCATTGTTTTTATTGACTGCATTTTTAGCTTTTTCTGCTGCTATATATGCATCTCTTTGTTTGTTTAGGCTGATTATTTCAGCATTTACTGAGCTGCGTTCTTTACTTTTTACTTCCACAATTTTTTTCAGCTCTCCAGTCGTTTTGTTTTTCAGGCTATCGGGCAATTCTTTTTTATCAATTTTTTCCAGAGCCAAATCACCACCTTTATCTTTTGCATCCACCAGGTCCCACTGGGCATTATTATAAACCCCTGCATTGCTCTTACTTTGAATTCTTTTTATACCGGCAGATTTGCTCATGCTTGCATTGGCCTGATCCATAATAGCCTGCTTTTTCTGAGAACTGGCTCCACCATATCCATAAGCAATATAAGTAGCGTTCAGCCTATCGTTGAGCGCATAAATAATGCTGTCGTATGGTGTAGGTATTTCCGGCTCTTTTGCATTTTGATTGATGTTGGTGTAACTGCCATTGCCACACTCGCCAGCCAGGTTCCAATGCTCCCTGATGCCCTGCATTTTATCACCACAATAAATGGTATTTACAATCACACCTTTATTTTTTGCTTCGGTACAGGCCTTGGTATAATGCAGGCTGCCCTGTAAAAAATCTTCGTTGCCTGCAATAAAAATCACTTTATAACTTTCAGGAGATGCATCCCACTGCAACTCATTTAATGAACTAAAAATTACCTGGCCACAATATTCATCGCCGCCATTGGTTTTTAAACTGAATAAATTCTGGGATAAAGAATCCAGGTCGCTTATAAAACCATTGATCAGTTTTACATAGCCGGCTTTTACGTCGTTGGTAGATCTGCCATATTCATACAACGCAATTTCAATCTTTGGCGAAATGTTTCCATCGCATTTTGCCTTGCCCATGGTATTTACCATATTCCATAACTGTGCTTTCGCTTGTTCAATCAACCCGTCCATACTGCCGCTTACATCCAGTAAAATGGCAGCCTGTATTTTTGGGTTGGCAGTTTTTGTAACCGGGGTTGATTGCCGGGTATTATTTGTAAAAGATAAAATGGTAAGGCTGGTTAAAATAAACAGCGTTACAGTGGCTGGTTTAAATAGTTGTTGCATATATGATAGTTTTAAGGTAGATGCAGGATGCTGGTTAATTGCACAGTAATTTATCAGGTAACAAGATATGTTTGCAATTGATTAACAAATCCTGATTCAAACTTTAAAATACAAAACCGATTTGGAAAGCATACCTAACTAGGGCTAACTTTACCAATAATTTATCAGATTTAATACTATGCAATTCGATAGAAAAAATTTAGGTAACGAGGCGCTGACCGAGCTATATAAAAAGCTGTTGCTGCCCCGTATGATTGAAGAAAAAATGCTGGTATTACTGCGGCAGGGTAAAATCAGTAAATGGTTCAGCGGCATTGGGCAGGAAGCCATTGCAGTTGGCGCCACCATGGCTATGCAGCCCGATGAATGGATCATGCCATTGCACCGAAATCTTGGCGTTTTTACATCCCGTAAAATGCCATTGAGTAAATTATTTATGCAGTGGCAGGGTAATAAAGAAGGGTATAGTAAAGGGCGTGAAAGAAGTTTTCATTTTGGTACAAAGGAACATCATATCTGTGGCATGATATCGCACCTGGGCCCGCAAATGGCCATTGCCGATGGTGTGGCACTGGCTTATAAATTGCGTAACG
>JAYUZB010000076.1:0-6485 GCA_043752185.1 Chitinophagaceae bacterium | reverse complement strand
GTACAGATATTGACCGGCATTACAGCCAGCTGGGGATGAATTTTATTTATGCCTTTGATGTTTTTAAAGACAGTACTATAAAAATTTATGTGAGAAAGCGCACGTTGGATACAAAAGTAGATGTACAGGAAAACCTGTCTTACTATCCTCCTGGTAAAAACATCCAGCAAAGGGAATATCCCGCAAAAGATTCTGTCCTAAATTCGCACTGGCAACATTGGGCCCGGTTTGATAACCCGGAGTTCTTTTAAAATCTGCCTGTTGATGTAAAATCTGATACGCTTTGCAGGAATCATTCTACAATCTGCAACAAAACAACCTTGCCATCCATTGTAGAAACAATCAGATTTTTCTTATCAATTACATTCACTGTATTCACCATCGAATTGTCAATCTTATGCACCCAGGCAATCTTTTTTTCAATTGCATTAATGGCATACACAACGCCATTGCGTGTGCCAAAAAAAATGTTTCCATCTTTTTCTATTAACATAGAAGGAGCATGTTCATAGCCATAGCCTGCATGCAGTTTCCAAACTGCTTTTTGTGCTTCCCTTCCGGTAGCAAAAGCAACAAGTGTATCATTCATGGTTTTGCCATAAATATATTTTCCATCCTGCGATATACCTATTGATTCCCGAACGGTTGATTCATTGGTACGCCAGATGGTTTTACCGCTTTTGGCATCAATAGCACTTACATATCGGTCGGGTGCAACTATATAAATCACATCATCTTTTATAACCGGTGTACAAGCAGCAGGAGAATAATTTCTGATGGATGATCCGTTACTCCATTTCCAGTTAAGTTTGCCGGTAAGTTTATTCAAGGAATATAAATGAGTATCCCAGGCGCCAAAAATAATATCATCTTTATTAATAACCGGTTTACTTACAACAGGCCCGCTAAGCCCGTTAAAACTCCAAAGCACTTTTCCGGTTTGCAGGTTAATGGCACGAAAATGATGATCGCTTCCACCTATATAAACCAAATTATTTTCAATTACCGGACAACCCATTACAGCAGCACCGGTCTTTAATTTCCAAACTTCTTTTCCTTTTTCATTCAGGCAATACACATTGCCATCTGTACTGCCGAATACAATTTTATTTTTTGCCGCAGCCGGCGATGAATAAATAGAACCTGCTGTTTTAAAAGTCCACTTTTGTTTACCATCGTTTAAAGATATAGCACTCACCGTTCCCTGCTGGTTTCCAAAAACAACAATACCATTTGTTATCACCGGTGTAGATATCACATTTGCGGCTGAGCTGAATTTCCATTTTTCTTTTGCTTGCGGATATGTTGTATTCACATTATAATCTGGCCGTGTAAATTTTTTGGTAAGGTCATATTGATGTTGCTCCACTTGTATGCCTGCCCAGCTTTTTAGAGTGCCTGTAACTGGTTTTCTTTCAGTAAATAAAATAGAATCTGCCCTCACATCCACTAGATTGTATCCACCTTCGGGTTGCTTTGCCCTCAGGTTCGACCGGCCCATTATACCCGGAATATCTTCAAAATTTAAAACCTTATTTGCATGCCCATGTCCGCACAGGAATAAGATGGTGTTTCTTGTTTTAAATAGTTCGGTCACTTCATACCAGTTATCCATCTGGTTATCCATGGGGTAGTGGTTTAAAAATATTACCGGCATATTTACATTTGTCGTGTCCAGTATATTTTTCATCCAGGTCATGGCATCACGTGGAATATGTCCATCGCTCATACGTACATAAGGCCCCGATGAACAACCAATAAAACGGATTCCATTGTGATCAAATGTAAACCGGTCGCTGCCGAAGGTGGAGATAAAACCCATGCCGCCGGTTTCACTCCATCCCACATCATGGTTGCCGGGTATGATATAATATTTTACGTTCAAAGAATCGAATAGTTTTTTTGCCCTGGGTAATTCTTCATTGGTGCCCAGTTCGGTGATATCGCCGGTTATAACCACAAAATCAATATCTTTTTTGCTGTTGATATCTTGTACAGTTCTGCGCAGGTCTTCATCTGCGTTACCATTAGGAGAGCCGATATGTGTATCGGAAAGAAATGCAAAACGAAAAGGTTTTATCTGCGCAAAAGCAGCTGCAGAAAAAATAACCATCCATAAAATAAGCAGAATCTTTTTCATAATGGCAAGTTAAGTATTCTGCTGGTTTACCTGCGCAGAAAATGCAGTATTGTAAAACATGAGTAAGCCACTTGGCGCAGCATCAGCAAAAGGCAAAATATATTAATTGCCCGATTAAAAACTGTACCCTTAGTTGCGTATATTTAAACATTGTACATCATTATGAAAAATGAATTGTAATAAAATTGAAAGCAATTGTTTATACAAAATACGGCGGCCCTGAAGTTCTGCAGCTCAAAGAAATAGAAAAACCTTTTCCGAAGGACAATGAGGTATTAATAAAAATAGCTGCGGTATCAATCAATGATTGGGACAGTGGACTTCTGCAAGGTGATTTCATCAACCGGGTATTATACGGACTTTTAAGACCGAAAAAAAAAATACTTGGCTCCGACATAGCGGGGAGGATTGAAGCAGTAGGCAAAGATGTGAAGCAATTTAAAACAGGGGATGAAGTGTATGGAGACCTGAGCGGCAAATGGGGTGGTTTGGCTGAGTATGTATGTGCCCGTGAAAACGCATTAGCCCTTAAACCTGCCGCTATGAGTTTTATAGAAGCAGCGGCAATTCCACAGGCGGCTATGCTGGCTGTGCAGGGCCTTATTGATAAAGGGCAAATTAAACAAGGACAAAAGATATTAATTAATGGTGCAGGCGGTGGAGTAGGCAGTTTTGCCATACAGATTGCCAAATTATACGGGGCCGAAGTGACCGGTGTTGACAGTTCATTAAAACTAGATATGCTGCGTTCATTGGGTTTTGATCATGTGATTGATTATACAAAAGAAGATTTTACTAAAAACGGCCAGTGTTATGACCTGGTACTTGATGTTAAGACAAACCGTTCGGTGTTTGATTATACGGGTGCATTATGCAGCAATGGGGTTTATGTAACGGTAGGTGGTTCTATGCCCAGACTTCTGCAGGCCTTATTTTTTGGACCGTTGATATCACTGATGTATAAAAAGCATATCCGTATTGTTGCGTTGAAGCTGAACAAAGACTTGGCTTACATGAATGAGCTTTTTGAAGCCGGTAAGGTAAAGCCTGTGATAGACGGGCCTTACAGGCTTGATGAGGCTGCTGAAGTATTCAGGCTTTTTTATAAAGGAGCACACAAGGGAAAAATAGTAATAACGATGTAAAGAAAATTGCAGTTGGCTGCCATACAGCAGCGCCTCAAAGTCAGTTAAAATACCTGTGCCCTGGTAGTTTCATTTATTATAGTAGCGGGGTTTATCAGGTTTATAATACTTGAACGGATTACGCCAATACCACGGGCAAACCATCTTTCTTCTTCGGCTACCGGTACATCACCAACAAGAAATACGGTTGCAGTGTACTTATATTTTACCCTGATAACATTGGCATAAACTATGGATGCTACCGTTTGCGTTTCACCTTTACCAATAATTTCTGCATCTATCCTGATATTCGTCAGCGGAAAACCCATGGCAACATTGGGACCAAAGTTTTTTGTCCAGGTGTAGTTAACCGCACGGTTACTGTCGAGCAGCATGTATTCCTGATTGATGGGGTTTTGCAACACACCCAGGTCTCCATCAATGTATTGATAATACAGTCCGCCGTTTTTTCTGTTAAAAAGAGAATCGGTTGGTGTACCCATATCTTTTATTTCAAAAATTTTATAGCTGTTTAATCCAAATGTTTTTGAGTTGGCACTAACTTGTATATAAGTGGTATCGGCAGCTGTGCCACCATCCAGGCGTGAGCTCCAGTTACTGAAAGTTGTTTGTGGTACATAATCTAAATTTGGCAAAGGTGCTGACGCAGCAACAGTACAAGAAAATGAACAGCTTGATGCGCCATTGATTACTGTATAATTAAATGCCGGCGGGCTTGCAGCAGCAGGAGTGCCACTGGCTGTTAAAGTAACCTGGGCAAAACCCGTGTTAGTAAATGTACCCGAACCCGAAAACGATATGCCGTTAACTATTGCAGTATTAATTACCCAGGCACCGGCAGAAGTTACAGCTACATTGAGTGTAACTGTATGTTGTGCCCCAACGGCAGTGCCTGCTGTGTAAACGCCGCTGCCAAAAGTAGTACCGGCACAAGTAAAAGTAAAAGCTGTTGGTGGAGGCGCTCCTGAATTGACATATACATCTATTTTACAAACGCTTGTACCAAAGGTGAAAGTAAAGGTATTAGGGCCGGCAGTTGTGGGTGTACCAAAGGCTTTTATCTGTATTATGTTTATACCTGTTGATGTTACTGAGCCTGCGCCGCTAAAATAAAAACCGGCCACAGTATCACTCTTGATAATGTAAGTACCTGTCTTACTAATATCGGCATAAAGCTCAATAAGATCTGTTGCTTTTAAGGCTGAATCTTTTATAAAGGAACCAAATATGAAACCAGGCATACAAGTACCTGCCGAAGATTTTAAAGTACCAATAGCCTGCCCGTTATTAGTGATAGAGCCATCAAAATGTAATTCCTTTTGACAGGAATTTATACAAAGGGTAAATAAGATTATTGTAAAAAAGTGTACAAATTTTTTCATGTAAAGCTTTTATGTGCGGATAAATTTACAACTTTTATTACTTTAAAATGTTGTTTTTATCAGCTCGTTTTACTCTGTAAAAATAACGGGTATAACTTAAAGTGTGAATAATGTAAGGGGTTTAAGAAATTTTGCAACATTAATTAAATAATACGCTGCATTTTTACCTGGTAATATGTGATTCGGTTTATGACAAAAAGCTCCGGTAATAATGAAGACCATCTTTTGGCAATTGCTATAGGCAGAGGCGATCAGCAGGCATTGAGTAAACTTTACGATAAATATGCACCCGCCTTAACAGGCATCATCATCAGGATAATTGGTGAACATACAAAGACTGATGAAATTTTACAAAGGATTTTTCAGCTTGTCTGGAATGAAGCTGTTTCTTTTGATTCATCAAAACACGCTCTTTTTACCTGGCTTATAAAAATTACCCGGCAAGCAGCCATTGATACTGTTAGATCAGCACAGGTTGAAAGCCATGCAACATTTCTTCCTGAATACAAATTTACTTTTGACAAAAAGGAAGTAGCAGGCTTAGCTGTACCAGTTGAAATGCAAATGTTTGACCTGTTATATCATAAAGGATTAACTTGCACCGAAGCTGCCACAGCATTGAAACTACCCGCAGATGAAATAAAAAAACAGGTTAGGCAGGCTATAAAAAACTTGCAATATATATAAGTATTATGACGAGTGGTGAAGCATATATTGATACTGGAATACTGGAACTCTACGTTCTGGGCTGCATCAGCCCCGAAATGATCCGTGAAGTAGAGTTGATGGCAGCCGCTGACCCGGCTGTACAACAGGAAATAACTGCAATTGAAAAAACCATGGAGGCCTTTGCAATAGAACATGCTATACCCCCCAGCCCGGTGATAAAACCTTTTTTAATGGCAACTATTGATTATACTGAAAGGCTGAAAAAAGGTGAGGCTGTAAGTTATCCCCCCGTATTGAATGAAAAAAGTAGTATTGATGATTATGCCCAATGGCTAAACCGGGATGATATGGTTTATACAAATGAAGAAGACATTCATGCAAAGATCATTGGCTATACCCCACAGGCCATCAGTGCAATAGTCTGGATCAGGAATCAGACGCCCGCAGAGATACATCATGATGAATATGAAAAGTTTTTAGTGGTAGAAGGGAGTTGTAATATTAGTTTTGATAATAAAGTACATGAGCTTAACCCGGGAGATTATTTTATGATTCCACTTCATAAAAATCATGTAGTGCAGGTAACATCTACAAAAGCCTGTAAAATAATTTTGCAAAGAGTAGCAGCCTAAGGTGATTTAATTATATTTAACCATCACCCTTCACTTTATGTATATAATCTTCATGCTCCTTTAAATGTTCTTCCGGCGGCACTTTTACTGAAAGCGGACCGTTGCCGATAATTAAAAAATAAATGAGCAGCAATAAGATAATTACAGAAAGAAACAATTCGGAATAAGGGCTGAATGCGTCTTTTGTGGCACTGATGTTTACAAAAACAATGGCTCCCATTAAAACAGGTATCTGAATTAAACAGGCTGCACGGGTAAATAAGCCAAGGGCTAAAAAGAAGCCCCCTAATATATGGGCAAATGCAACAAAATGCGCCAGCAAAATGATCATAAATTCGCTGAAGGGAGAAGTGTTTTTCATCAGGCTGATGAGGTTGCTGCTGTTGCGGAGAAAATCAACACCTTTATAACAGAGAAAGATTCCTAAAGCAATACGAATAATATCCAGCCATTTTGGGTGATGCCTGTCACCCCAATACTCAAATTTTTCGAGGAGGTTCATATCATATAATTTATA
>JAYUZB010000075.1:0-6487 GCA_043752185.1 Chitinophagaceae bacterium | reverse complement strand
GGTATTTTCTGGGGGTTTCTGTGTTAAATATTATACCCGGCAAAGCCAGGTTTGTAAAGGATAAAGAATATGGCGAAACCTTTACACCTAACTTTTTTGTATCGGGTGGTTACAGATTTGCTGTGTCTGATGATATATCTGTATTGCCATCTGTTATGGTTCAATACTGGCAACCACAACTCACCTCTGTACACGCCAATGTAAAAATGCAGTATCAGGATTTTTTATGGATAGGTGCCAGCTACCGTCATGCTAATCTTGTAGGCGGTTATTCCGGAATGATTGGTGTGAATGTTTCCAATACTTTTAATATTAGCTATGCATATGAACATGCTACTTCATCACGCCTGCAAACTTTTACAAAAGGTACGCATGAAATTATGCTCGGCTTCTTAATCGGTAATAGATATGGAAGCAGTTGTCCACGTAATATTTGGTAGGAGTTAGGAGTTAGGAATTAGGAATTAGGAATTAGGAATTAGGAATTAGGAATTAGGAATTAGGAATTAGGAAAAATTTAGAGCGAGTAAAGTTAGCAGATGCTTTCTATCAAAATTCGAAAATCTACAATTTCCAATCGATATTTATTGTTGATCGGGATAAATCTTCTTTAGCTTTTTTTGTAAAGAATCAACTTTTCTGTTGAGTGAATCAATCATTATTTCCTGTGCACTCATAATCCACTCGGGTTGCAAAATCCATTTACCGTCTTCAAAAATTAATTCATAGACTTTTACACTGGTACCTGCCGATCCTTCTTCTGTAATTATAATTTGCCTGGCAGCATCATTTTCTTTTTCAGCAATTGATTTGGCATAATTCAAATTAAGCGTAGTAGATTCTGCATTTGCAGATTCGGGTTCACAAACAGGAGAAGAGGGTGTTACAATGATGTTTGTATGCTCAATAGCCGGCAGCACTATTTTATTAAAATCAATTTCCTTTTCAGTTTTTATGTTATCAGAAAAAACAAGTGTATTAATCTCAGCGTTTGAAATAATGAAATTATCTGAAGGTATGTTTTGAACACCTGTTGCAGTTTGTAATTGAACAGTTGTTTTTGATGACTGGAACAATACCGCTGTACATAGCATGAACATTAATACCAAACCTATAAGTGGTGCAACAATATTAAAACGCAGGGTTTGATTTAAAACCTTTTCACTTGTAAAAAAACGGATACGCTGCAACAAATGTTTTTTGCGGTTAACAGCAGCCAGTTGAAAAACTGGTGTCAGTTGTTTCATCCTTTCTGCAAGCAATAAAGTTTCGGCATATAGGGTGGGGGAATATTCAAATGACATCACATTCATATCGCAATGCTTCTCCCGCTCTAGTTTTATTTTTTTACACAACGCTGTTACAAAGGGGTTAAAGAAGAAAATTGTTTCAGCAATTATGAGGAACCAATTAAGTAGATAATCATGTGTGCGTATATGTGTTAATTCATGCAGGATGAGGGTTTCAGCTTGTTTAGTGCTGATGTTATTAACCAACGCAACCGGCAACAATATGATTGGTTTAAAATATCCAAAGGTTACCGGGGTTTGTACAGAATGGCTTAACCAAAGTTTTACTTTTCTTTTTATGCCAAACTGGTAGGCTTTTAATTCAGTAAAAAGTTTCAGTTCTACCGTAGGTTTTTGTAAGCCTGTTTTGAATTGATGTTTGAAATGGAGCCAACTGTAAACTGCTTTAATTAATTTAAAAGCAATAATGAAAATATACAAACTGAAAATCCACGGGGTGATTATTTTTAAACTATCACTGTCGAGAGAACGGGTAATATTTTGAATAGTGTTGCTTAAATTACCAAAGCTTGTACTGCTAAAAAAATATAATAAAAAAGTGGATGAAAATAAAATCAGCTGTGCAGTAATGGTTGCATATAAAAAATTCCTTTTGGCTAGCGGGGCGCTGTTTTTATGGGTTAAATTATCTACAATTATGTACAGCAGCATAAGCAACGCTGCCTGCCATAAGCTGTGCAACATAGCCATACAAAAACTGTAGGTAAACTGTATCATAAGCGATATATGTTTAGAAAGCCAGTTAGGTTACTATTTTTCTTTTTTAAGCTGGTTGATGAGTTGCTGAATTTTTTCCAGTTCTTCTCCGCTTGCATTATGGCCACCAAGTGCCTGCATTACCAGGTCGGAAGAAGAGCCTGCAAATAATGTATTGATCATTTTATTCAGAAACTGCTGTTGTGTTTTTTCCCGGGTTACTGCAGGCTGATAAATATGCGTTTTATTGCTGTCATCCCTGGTTACCAATCCTTTTTCAAACATAATCTGCATTAGTTTGAGGGTAGTGGTATAACCAGCATCTTTAGTTTTCAGCAATTCTTCATGTACGGTGCGTACGGTTGCTGTTTTTTCATTCCACAAAACCTGCAATATTTCAAGTTCACTTTCTGTGGGCTTGGTATTCTTAATTAATGTCATAATACGAGTGTTTTCGTATGGCAATGTACGAATTTGTTTGTAAACAGCAAATCCGTTTATTTATTTTTGGAATTTGTTAACAAAGATGGGTGAGTCACCTTACAAAAAAGCCCCGCTGTAAAAAGCAGGGCTTTAAATATTTATTTTGAAATTATTTCTGTGTATTCTTAATATTCAGATCTGCAGCACCCAAAGCATCAATCAATGTTTTGTATTTGGCAGTAATTTCTGCTGTTTGTTCTTTATCATTCAAGGTTAATTTACCCTTGGTTAAAGAAAGTGAATAATTATCTTTTTCAATTAATTTATCGGCAACCAATGCATTAATAAGTGCATCAGTTGGCACTTTCAGCGCATTTGGATCGGCTGTTACCGTTATATTAGTTGTGTTTGCGCTGTCGGTTTTAATGATAGAAATTTCTTTGGTCATTTCTTTCATTTCATGCTTTGGAGTAGCGCCCCAGTTCATGGTGGCAAGGGTAGGAGCAATTACCAAAGAAACGATTGACATTAATTTAATTAAGATGTTCATTGATGGGCCAGATGTATCTTTAAAAGGATCTCCAACTGTATCACCGGTTACAGAAGCCTTATGTGGTTCTGATTTTTTATAGAACATTTCGCCATTTATTTCAACACCGGTTTCAAAAGACTTTTTAGCATTATCCCATGCACCACCGGCATTATTCATAAACATACCCATTAATACACCACTTACTGTAGCACCGGCTAAAAATCCTCCAAGCACTTCAGGTCCAAAAGAAAATCCTACGATGAGTGGAGATAATAAAGCGATGGCACCTGGCAACATCATTTTTTTAAGCGATGCTTCGGTAGAAATTGCTACACATTTATCATATTCTGGTTTGCCTGTACCTTCCATAATACCAGGGATGGTACGGAACTGGCGGCGAACTTCTTCAACCATTGCCATAGCGGCTTCACCAACTGCACGAATGGCTAATGATGAAAATATAAACGGGATCATTCCACCCACAAACAAACCGGCTAAAACAGGTGCTTTATAAATATCAATACCTTCAATACCACTGATACCTACAAAGGCAGCAAACAAAGCCAAAGCTGTTAATGCAGCAGAAGCAATAGCAAACCCTTTACCTGTTGCTGCAGTTGTATTACCAACTGCATCTAAAATATCTGTTTTTTCACGAACCTCTTTTGGCAACTCACTCATTTCAGCAATACCACCTGCATTATCAGCAATTGGTCCAAAAGCATCAATGGCAAGCTGCATAGCTGTTGTAGCCATCATACCGGCTGCAGCAATAGCTACACCATATAAACCTGCACAATAAAAGCTCATATAAATACCTGAAGCCAACACAAGAATTGGAAGGAAAGTACTTTCCATACCCATTGCCAAACCTCCAATGATATTGGTTGCATGGCCGGTGCCTGATTGGCGGATAATACTTTTAACCGGACGTTTGCCCATGGCAGTGTAGTACTCGGTAATCATACTCATTAATGTTCCTACAATTAAACCAACCATAATAGCTCCAAAAATGCCGTTCTTGGTGAACTCATGTCCACGAAGTGTCATGGTATCGGGCATTAAATAATTAACCAGAAAGTAAGAAAAAATAGCGGTTAAAACAATGGAACCCCAGTTACCCATATTTAAAGCATTCTGTACTTTTTGTGTGCTAAGTCCTGCGCTTTCGCTGATGCGTACAAACCAGGTTCCTACAATAGAAAATAAAATACCCATGGCTGCAATCAGCATAGGCAAAAGAATAGGAGACATACCACCGAAATTATCAGTCATTGCATTTGTTTCTCTACCCAAAACCATAGTTGCTAAAACAGTAGCTACATAAGAACCAAATAAATCGGCACCCATACCAGCAACGTCACCTACATTATCACCTACATTATCTGCAATGGTTGCCGGGTTACGTGGATCATCTTCGGGAATACCGGCTTCAACTTTACCAACTAAATCGGCACCCACATCGGCAGCCTTAGTATAAATACCACCACCCACACGGGCAAATAAAGCAATTGATTCGGCACCTAAACTAAAGCCGGTTAAAATTTCTATGGTTTTCTCCATTTCGTGACTATCAACAGCCGCATCGGGAGCAAAGATCATTTTTAAGATAATAAACAAACCACCCAGTCCCAATACTGCTAAACCCGCAACACCCAATCCCATTACACTACCACCGGTAAAAGAAACTTTAAGTGCTTTTGATAAGCTGGTTCGGGCTGCCTGTGCAGTACGCACATTGGCTTTGGTAGCCACTTTCATACCAATAAAACCGGCTAAAGCACTGAAGAAAGCACCAATTACAAAAGCAACTGCAATACTCCAGTGGCTGTTGGGATTACTATATCCCATTACACCCAACAATAAAGCACCGATGATAACAAAATAGGTAAGAATTTTATACTCGGCTTTTAAAAATGCCATTGCGCCTTCTGCAATATAAGTGCTGATCTCTTTCATGCGTTCGTTACCGGCATCCTGTTTGGATACCCACGCAAATTTTATAAAAGTGTAAAGCAGGCCTACAATGCCCATGGCTGGAATTACATAAATCAAATTGTTCATAAGTAATATTTGTTCTGATTTTTGGACGGCAAAAATAGGGTAAAAGGAGGAAAAACTAACAGAACAGCTTGTTTAATTACTAATAATATAAAGCTGAATAACTTCTTTATGGTGTAGATGATTGAATTTGTTTGAAAGCATCACCCAGGCAATTAATGATATCTGTTGCAATGATTGCTTCCATAGAAATTTTTGAAGCTGCAATATCACCTGCTGATCCATGCAAATAAACTGCAAGTAAAACTGCTTCTAAAGGGGCGTATCCCTGCGCAAGAAAACCAGTAATGATTCCTGTTAATACATCACCACTACCGGCAGTGGCCATACCGGCATTGCCTGTACTGTTGAAATAGCCGGCACCATCTGGCGTACTTATAAAACTGTAATGCCCTTTTAAAATAATATAAATCTGATATTCTTTACTTTTTTGTTTTGCCAGTTCCAGCCTTTCAAAATTCTGGCTGTCCGGCAGGGAGGTATTTTCAGTTTTGCCAAACAATCTTTCAAATTCTTTGGGATGTGGGGTGATGATGGAATTAGCAGGAATGGTTTTAAATAATTCTTTATTTTCTGCAATGATGTTTAATGCATCGGCATCAATCACCATATGGGTTTTTACTTTTGCAAAAATCTCAGCAATTAATTTTTTATGCGATGGATGAATACCAATGCCTGGACCAATACCAACAGTATTAAACTTTTCAATTCCGGGTGCAGATAAAATATGATCTTCACCAGCCACCACACACATCGCTTCGGGTGCTGTAGTTTGTAAAACAGTATAGCCGCATTTGGGAATATAAGCAGTCAGTTTTCCAACACCGCTTCGTAAACAGGCCAGTGAAGATAAAACAGCAGCTCCCATCATTCCGTTTGATCCACAAAGAAGTGCGGCGTGGCCATACGTGCCTTTATGTGCAAATTTTGAACGTGGTTTATAAATGGTTTTGATCAGTTCTTTATCAATCAATTCAAAATTGGCCGTTTCATTTTCTTCAAACACAGGATGCAGCCCAATATGCAGCAAATGTATTTCACCACAATAATTTTCATTCTCCGGTAATAAAAAAGCCAGTTTGTAATTTTGAAAAGAGAGAGTAAGACTTGCATTAATAACGGATTTTTTTTTTGAACTTATATCAGCAAATAAACCTGATGGAAGGTCAATGGAAACAATGGTACACTTTGATTGATTGATATGCTGCACCAATGCTTTGCTGATTCCTTCTAAAGGTTTGTTAAGACCTGTTCCGAAGAGAGCATCAATAACAATGTCGGTAAAATTTATTACAGGAAAAAATTCTGCTGATTGAATAAAATGAATATCGGTGGTTAATGGATGCAGCCTTTCGAGGTTTGTTTGAAAATCATCACTGCCAATTTTACCAAACTCAAGTATATAAATTGTTACCAGGCATTTGTGTTCAATAAGCATCCGGGCTATTGCCAGTCCATCGCCGCC
>JAYUZB010000074.1:0-33678 GCA_043752185.1 Chitinophagaceae bacterium | reverse complement strand
TTATGCAACAATGTTCCCTTCAACAAATCAACATTTAATTTGTTTGTATCTTTATCGTAAGTAAGTACACATGGCGAAAGTAAAAAAGGCTTCTTCTGAAGAAAAAGTAGATAAGGATTTTATAGAAGTATTTGGGGCAAGAGAACATAACCTGAAGAATATTGATATTAAGATTCCCAAAAACAAACTGGTTGTTTTTACAGGTGTTAGTGGCAGCGGAAAATCATCGCTGGCATTTGATACGCTGTATAATGAAGGGCAGCGCCGCTACATGGAAAGCTTTAGTGCCTATGCCCGGCAGTTTGTGGGTGATATGGAACGGCCAGATGTAGACAAGATCACCGGTTTATCTCCGGTAATTTCTATTGAACAAAAAACTACCAACAAAAACCCACGAAGTACGGTTGGCACGGTTACAGAAATTTACGATTTTCTGCGTTTGCTGTATGCAAGGGTGGGAGAGGCTTACAGCTATAACACTGGAAGAAAGATGGTAAAGTTTAGTGAGGAAGAAATTGTAACTAACATCTTTGAAAAATTTGAAAACAAAAAAATAAGTGTGCTGGCACCGTTGGTACGGGGAAGAAAAGGACATTACCGGGAACTGTTTGAAGACATCCGTAAGAAAGGCTATTTGAAAGTAAGGGTTGATGGCGAAGTGCTGGATCTTACACCCAGGATGCAGATAGATCGTTACAAAATTCATGATATTGAAGTGGTGGTTGACAGGCTGGCTGTTACAGATGAAATGCGATTCAGGTTAAGCCAAAGTGTACAAAAAACTTTGCAGTTAGGAAAAGACCTGATGTTTGTTGCTCTGGCCTCCCCAAACCCCTCCGAAGGAGGGGCTTCAAAATACTCTGAAAATTCAAAAAATTCTTCTAATAAACAAAGCGTAAAACATGAGGACAATAAAAATCTCTTAAGTTCAGCAGAGGCTGAGGTTCCCCCTTCGGGGGCGGAGGGGGCCTTGTACAGTAAGCTGTTAATGTGTGAAGAAACCGGCATTAGTTATGAAGAGCCTTCTCCCAATGCGTTCTCATTTAACTCGCCTTATGGTGCATGCCCTACCTGCAGGGGATTAGGTAATGTGTACACCATTGATATGAATCAAGTGTTGCCCGATACCTCCAAAAGTGTTGTTGAAGGCGGTATTGCCCCATTGGGTGAAGAAAGAGATGCAAGTGTTTTTCAACAGGTAGTTGCTTTTGCAAAAAAACATAAAATCAATTTAAATAAACCTGTGAAAGAATTACCCAAGGCACAGCTTGATTTGCTTTTGTACGGCGACCAGGAAATTAATTCTGCATTGCAGGTTGATTTAAGCGATGAAACGGTACCGGAAATTTTTACCGGTAGTTACGAAGGAATTATTCCCATGCTGAAGCGATGGTTTGGTTCTTCGCAAAGCTCGGAGATGTTGCGTAGCTGGGTAGAAAATTATATGCAACTGGCAACATGCACATCCTGCAATGGTGCCAGGCTAAAAAAAGAAAGCCTTTGGTTTAAAATTGATAAAAGAAATATTGCCGAGCTAAGCAATTTAAATTTAGATAACCTGGCTGCCTGGTTTGATGGTATTGAATTGCGATTGAGCGATAAACAAAATGCAATTGCTAAAGATGTTTTAAAAGAGATAAGAGAGCGGTTGCAGTTTTTATTGGATGTAGGGTTAACTTATCTTTCGCTAAACAGGCCTTCTAAAAGCCTTAGTGGTGGCGAATCACAAAGAATAAGACTTGCAACGCAGATAGGCTCTCAACTACAAGGCATCACCTATATTTTAGATGAACCAAGTATTGGTTTGCATCAGCGGGATAACCAGCGCCTGATTGCTGCTTTGCGTAATTTAAGAGATATTGGCAACAGTGTTTTGGTGGTTGAGCATGATAAAGATATTATGCTGGCATCTGATTACCTGGTTGATATTGGCCCCAAGGCCGGCAAACATGGCGGCGAAATTGTTGCCATGGGTACGCCACAAACTATTTTAGATTCCAAATCGGAAACAGCGCAATATTTATTGGGGACAAAAAGTATTGCCATACCTAAAGAAAGAAGAAAAGGAAATGGAAAATTTATTGAGTTAAAAGGAGTGAAGGGAAATAATTTACAGAACGTGGATGTGAAATTTCCGTTGGGTAAATTAATATTGGTTACCGGTGTTAGTGGCAGTGGTAAATCAACTTTAATAAATGAAACACTGTACCCGCTGTTGAGTAAATTTTGCTACAATTCCAAAGCAAACCCGCTGGAGTATAAGTCAATAAAGGGTTTGGAGCAGATAGATAAAGTGATTGAGATTGATCAGAGCCCAATTGGCCGTACGCCAAGAAGTAACCCGGCAACCTACTGTGGTTTTTTTACAGATATTAGAACTTTATTTGCCATGGTGCCCGAGGCTAAAATAAGAGGGTATAATGCAGGGCGTTTTTCGTTCAATGTAAAAAGTGGCAGATGCGATGTTTGCGAAGGCGGCGGCATGCGTGTAATTGAAATGAATTTTTTACCCGATGTACATGTGCATTGCGAAAAATGCAATGGCAGAAGATACAACCGGGAAACGCTGGAGATACGCTACAAAGGAAAATCCATCAGCGATGTACTGGATATGACGGTTGATGAAGCGGTTGAGTTTTTTCAGCTGGTGCCATACATCTACCGTAAAATAAAAGTATTGCAGGATGTTGGCCTGGGATATATTACCCTTGGCCAAAGTGCTGTTACATTAAGCGGTGGAGAAGCACAGCGTGTAAAACTTTCTACAGAGTTAGGTAAAAAAGATACTGGGAAAACATTTTATATTCTGGATGAACCTACTACCGGGCTTCACTTTCAGGATATAAAACTTTTACTGGAAGTGATAAACAAACTGGTTGACAGGGGTAATACTGTTTTGGTAATTGAGCATAATATGGATGTAATAAAAGTAGCCGATCATATTATTGATATTGGCCCCGAAGGTGGAGATGGGGGAGGTTTGGTTTTGTTTGAAGGTGTACCGGAAGATCTCATAAAAGTAAAAGAAAGCTTTACAGGATTATATTTACAGGGTGAACTTGCTTAGAGAAAATAAATGGGTCTGTAATGATGCCAATTGGTATACCGACGAACGGATTGCGACGCAACAATGATGCTACGAAGAACTGAAGTTGGTATAAAATAAAAAAATCCATGCCTCATAAACATGGATTTTGAATTAAAGAAGTGTAAGAGATGTCAACGAAATTTGAAGATTGTGGTTTCAGGGGTAATCTTTGAATATGAAAATACTCATAGTTCCTCTTTGGGGTTAAACTTCTGTTGTATCACAATACACCTATTAGTTTACTGATTATTTAAAAACTTCAAATACGATTATCAAACAAGCTGCAAAAAGAAGCGCCGCTTTAAATGATCCCGGATTTAGTTGGTAATTGTTACTCATGTTTTTGTTTTTTACATTACATATTAATATACAACAGGGCACCTGAGCTGCTTTGCGGCCCTTCTTGCAAACGAACTTTCATAAATCGGCCCAAGCCGTAGTCCTAATTTCAACACCAGCGAAAAATAAGTATCACCATCTTTAGAATCGCCTCTTTGGGTATTTGCCGGATACCTCGTCATGCCCGGATAAATAATACCAATTGATTTATCAGATAATTTATAGGCCAAAGCTGCATCAGCGCCTGATAAATATTTATTATAATTATTAGGATCAATATAATTCTTGCTAACATCATCTATATAATCAGTAAAGGTTTTTCGGTATAAAAGTTCGGTGCTTAAGTTTATACGTTCAGATGCATAATATTTTAAACCAACGCCAATGGGGATATTAAACTGAGTTAACTTGTAAGGTTTGCTGTTTGGATATTCAGCCATGCCCTGTCCCTCTATTCGCAATGGTTTCAGGTAATGCCAGCTTTTCTCTCCCGCTGCATTGGTTATAGATCCTTTTGGATTAAAGTGAAAAACACCTACACCCGCCAATCCGTAGGGCCTTAGCTTTGGCGCATAGTCCGATTGTCTGTTAAAAAACATCGTTGGAAAAACCTCAAGCGCAATATAGCCTTCTAGAATAGTTGTTTTAAAATCCAGGTTACGCTGTTTGCGCCACAGTTCATTAATGCCGTTAGTGGTAATAATATCATCGCTGCCTTCCAGGTAAGTTACATCTGCTGCTAATCTTACACCAATCCAGTCTCTGGGATACATGGTTACAAAAACACCCTTCATCATTTTGGTGAACTCAAAGTTCATATCCTTAAGGTTGTTTGTTCCTTTACCGGAATTACCTCCTAAATCGCCTAAAAAGAAACTGGGGCCGAAGTTTAAACCTACTTCCCATTTAACTTTTTCGCCGAACATAAAACCCTGTGAATATGAATTGCTCAGAATTGTGAAGCTGATCAGAAGCAACAGAATTTGCTTCCCCACATGTTTGTGTAAAAATGGCCTCATCAGAAATCGGATTTAGTCTTTCTAGTTTATTGGATAATTGGTATGGTTATAACCCCAACCTGTTTAAAATGCAGGATAAAATATATAAACCACAATGGTAAAAACGGCAAACTGTTAAAGATATTGCCTGCGGGACAAATTATTTATGTAATATCATTTCGATATGGGGAATCCCGTCTTCAAGATATTCATCACTGCTTTGCACAAAGCCTAATGATTGGTAAAATTTTTTAAGATAAAGCTGTGCACCAATCTTTATTGCTGTGCAGTTAAACTGGCTGCATGTACGGCTGATGCTTTCCTGCATCAACTGCCTGCCAGCGCCCGTTTTTCGGTATGCCGGCGAGGTAACTACCCGGCCAATGCTGGCTTCAGTGTATGAAATTCCGGGAGGGATGATACGTGTGTAAGCCACCAGTTTTTCATTATCCCAGCCACAAAAATGCAAAGATAGCTGGTCCTTATCATCGGCATCCTGGTAAACACAGTTTTGCTCCACCACAAAAACTTCATTTCGCAATTGCATGATGCTGTAAAGTTCAATAGGAGTCAGCTCATCAAATTTTTTAAGTATCCAGTTTATTTGCATGGTTATTTTTTTGGCCAAACACCTGTGCTACTATTTGGCTTCATTGGCGTCGCACTCTTGTGCTACATATCTTTACTCAGCATTAAAGACCCTTTTTTGCATTTTCCATTTTAAATAACATGACTGCTGCAATTGACTTTGCCCTTCTTTTAGCCAGTGCAGCAATCTTGCCTTCAAACAAATCATCTACCGTTGTTGTAAATAAATGTACCCAACTACTAAAATGTTCTTTTTGCAAGGGTATTTTTTTATTCAGGTCGTAATGCACTTCCATAGCGTTCTTTGTGTAAACCGGGTTATCAAGCAAAATGGTTTCCCAAAAATCTACAATCACCGGAATGTGTTTTTCCCAATTCATGTGCACTACCTCCGTAAAAATAAAACCAATTGTTTTATCAGCTTTTACTGCTTCGTAAAATTGCAATACCATTTTTTCAATATCAGCTCTGCTACTTATATCCGCTTTCATTTTCTTATTTTAAAAAAGGTAAAATATCTTTTATACTCACTGGCTTTTGCTGGTCATCAATTTCAATTACCACACAATAGCCATTGGCACCACCGGCTTTTTTTACAGCATCCACCAGTTTTTGCTGATCGCTTTCCATTCTTTTTCCATCAACAGCGCTCCATATTTCTTTAGTACATAAACAGCCTTGTGTTGGCGTAAATGGATAATACAATTGCTTTTTATAATATGCAGTATTTACCGTGGTGCCATGTGCAATAATTTCTGAACGTCCGGCTTTGCCGGCATAATACGCTTCATAAAACGGGTAATAATTCTTCCATGATTTTGGTAATAAAAATCTATAATTGTCACCCAATGACCTGGTAACCGAATCTGCAACATCCGAGGAGTTTTCGTAAGGCAATACCATTTGAATGTTGGTTGTGGGCCCAATAAAACTGCTTTGCGAAACTGCAAAACCGAAGACCTTAAAAATACCCTGCGGTGTATTTCCGTTGGTAATATAGCCCGGCATGTTACTGCAGCTGCGTGCCAGTTGCGGAACTGCAAAATATTTTCCATCTTTCGCTTTAACGAATGCTCCATCCTTACCCCTTACCATTACCAGGCCCGGAAAATTTCTATTACTGCGCTGAAAACTGAATAGCACCATTTCGTTGGGTAAAAAGGCTTTGCTTAAAAGATCGGACAGGGGCGGCTTTGGCGTGGATTTTAAAAGAAACTTGTTTTGTAAAACTGTAAAAAAGGGATTGTCTGCATTGGGGTTTAGCAAACTGTCTTTAGCCCTGGTTAAGACTAAATTCTTGTATTCACTATGCCGGTTATTGATCAAAAGGTATTCGCAGCACATGGCAAATAACTTTGCATCGTTTGTTTGTTTTGCCAGTGAAATAACTTGCGGCACAAAATCTTTTGGATATAAACTGTATGCCATCTCCAGTAAAGCACGTTGAAAACCGGTGCTTCTTTTTTCAACAGAATCCATGATGGCTGTGCGTATCCGGGCATCAATAAAAGGCGTGCGGTAATTTAATAATTCCATTGCTCCAAAAGCATCCTGCCAGTTTTCTTCGGTGCTGTCAACAAGATCTGTTAATAAATTTTTATTGATGCTGTATAAAAGATATTTGTATTCTTTTGCTCTTGTATCTTTTGTTGTATTGGGAGCATAGGTTGGCCTTTCTGTTTGCGCCTGTGTATTAAAGCACAAAAAAATATTTAAAGTAATAAAAGATAGAAAAACCTTTATCATGGTTGCAAAGTAAATAAAAAAAACATCCCGCCGGATGGCAGGATGCAATGTTATAACGCAATATGTATTTTTACTGTACATGTATTCCTAAAAATACCTGTATTTTATTAAAGGCATCTGTGTAGGTAGCGGCGTCCCAATTCCCATGGCCACCGGTAGGATACAAAACATATTGATTGGTTACTCCGGCCAGCGTGAGTTTATCTCTCAGTGTTGTTGATTGTGTAGGATACACCACTACATCGGTGCCGCCATGCAAAATAATAGTTGGACATGCATTTGGTGTAGTTGCATATGTAAAGGGGCTTGAACTTTGATATAATAAAGGGTTACTGGCAGGTGTACCGTTCATAAGAGCAACAAGGCCTAATTGTGCAGGAGGATTAGCTGCATAATCACTATACATTGTGGCCATATTAGTAGGGCCAAAAAAATCAACCACTGCTTTTACTTTAACAGGCGAATTATGTTTATAGGCATGTAGCAATGCTAAATGCCCGCCTGCACTAAATCCTATCGTTACAAATTTATCACCTATCAGCAAACTTGCCCTGTTATTATAAATAAATTCAACTGCCGATTTTATGTCAAGTTCCTGTGTAGGAAATGTATTTGTTGCAGGCAGGGCAGCCAGCCTGTAATTCACATTAACTATAGCATAATCCGGCAGGCGTTTTTTCAAAGTATCAATAACTGTAAGATTAAAATCAGATTTATCTCCACCTGACCAGCTACCACCATGAATTAATACCAAAACCTTTGTGCTTGTTGTAGTGCGGCTTGCAGGCAGGTAAACATCCACTTTTTGTTTGGGGTCTGCCCCGTAACTGGTATCCATTATTGTTCTTGCTACAACCGGAGTTGGCGTAGGAGGTGTAGTTGTGCCTCCACCAGAATCGGTTTTACTGCATGACGCAAAAAATACCATCAAGCAAAGAGCTAAGGGAAAAAGTTTTTTTAATTTCATAGCGAAAATTTTTATTTAGGAATTAAAAATACGGAAAATTCCAGCTTTATAATGAAGATCCAATATCAATTACATATTCACACAGTATATTCTTATCAGCTTTTACAAATTTAAAATAACCAACAGTACTAAATATGTATCAGCAGATAAATATAATGCCCGGGTAGCATTGGTAAATATGGAAATCCGGCACATCATTTTAATACCCGTATTTATCCTTCCACAACAGTTTTAAAAATTTGCGTAGTTCTTCTTCCCGTAAATTTTTACCGGGTTCAAAAAAAGCAGTACCGCTGATGGCATCCGGTAAATATTCCTGCGGCGAAAAATTGTTATCAAAATTGTGAGAGTATTCATAGCCTTTTCCATAACCTTCCTTCTTCATGAGTTTGGTAGGTGCATTGCGAATGTGTAAAGGCACGGGCAAATCGCCATGCGTTTTTACAGCACTTATGGCTGCACCAATAGCAACCGTAGCTGCATTGCTTTTAGTACTGCTGGCTAAGTAAATAGCACATTGCGAAAGTATTAATTGCGATTCGGGATAACCAATTTTATTCACCGCATCAAAAGTTGCATTGGCAAGCAGTAAAGCATTGGGGTTTGCATTGCCGATATCTTCGCTGGCAAGTATTAGCATTCTTCTTGCAATAAATTTTACATCTTCACCTCCTTCAATCATTCTTGCCAAATAATATACAGCAGCATTGGGGTCGCTGCCACGTATGGATTTTATAAAAGCAGAAATAATGTCATAATGCTGCTCGCCTTTTTTATCATAAAGTGCAATGCGCTGCTGGGCAATTTCCATAACAGCTTCATCTGTAATTACAGCCTTGTCGCCCAATGCATCGGTCACGAGTTCCAACAAGTTTAATAATTTTCTGGCATCACCACCGGAGATATTGATGAGTGCTTCTGTTTCTTTAAGCTCTATCTTTTTTGTTTTTAAAACCTCATCATTTTTTATGGCGTGTTGCAATAAAGCAATAAGATCTTTTTTATCAAGTGCTTTTAAGATATATACTTGCGTTCTGCTAAGCAAGGCGCTGTTCACTTCAAAGGATGGGTTTTCAGTTGTAGCCCCAATCAACGTGATGATACCTTTTTCAACTGCACCCAGCAAAGCATCCTGCTGGCCTTTGTTAAAGCGGTGTATCTCATCAATAAATAAAATAACATTGCTTTGCTTTTTAGCCAGCTCAATTACTTCCCTTACTTCTTTTACACCCGATGAAATAGCACTGAGTGTATAAAACGGAAACTGTAATGTTTGTGCAATAATATTGGCAATGGTTGTTTTGCCAACGCCCGGCGGTCCCCACAAGATCATACTGGGAATTTTGCCGTGCTCAATTGCAGTACGTAAAATACTTCCCTTGCCGGTAAGATGTTGCTGGCCCACCAACTCATCAAGCGTTGTGGGGCGGAGACGTTCGGCGAGTGGAGGGAGAGAAGTCAAAATTAAAAATTAAAAAGTCAAAATTTGCGAACTTTAATATCTGTGTTGATCCGTGTAATCTGTGAGCAATATTCTATCCTTTCAAATCCAGTTTTATCTGTAACTCAACAAACTGCTTCTCATCAATAGTTGAAGGCGCATCCAGCATTACATCTCTTCCACTGTTATTTTTAGGAAATGCAATGAAATCCCGGATGCTTTCGCTGCCGCCCAGAATTGAACACAAACGATCAAAACCAAAAGCAATACCACCATGCGGTGGTGCACCATATTCAAATGCACCCAGTAAGAAACCAAATTTATGTACCTGCTCTACAGCACTCATGCCCAACGCAGCAAACATTTTTTCTTGTAATTCTCTTTGGTAGATACGGATAGAGCCGCCACCAATTTCGTTACCATTCAATACCATATCGTACGCATTGGCTTTGATGTTTGCATACGGATGTTCAAGATATTTATCCAGGTTTTCAACCTTGGGCGAATTATTGATCATTGTATCAATATCAGAAGGTTTAGGGCTTGTGAACGGATGGTGCCTTGCCACCCAACGGCCTGCGCCGCCGCCATCCTGGTCTTCCAACGCAAACTCAAATAATGGGAAATCGACCACCCACAATAATTTAAATTCAGTTGGCTTTCTCATGCCCAGTTTATCGGCCATGTACATTCTTAAATCGCTGATGGCTTTACGGGTTCTTTCTTCGGCCCCGGCTAAAATTAAAATCAAATCGCCTGCTTTTGCATTGGCTGCTTCGGCAATTGCTTTAAGTTTATCTTCTGTATAAAATTTATCTACACTGCTTTTAAATGTTCCGTCTGCATTACATTTAATAAATGCCAAACCTTTCATACCAATCTGTGGCCTCTTTACCCATTCAGTTAATTCATCGGTTTGTTTTCGGCTGTATTCGCTGCAACCCGCTACTGCAATAGCAACAACGGTTTCGGCTTCGTTAAACACAGCGAAATCTCCTGCAATTAAAGATGCTTTATTTTCTTTTGTAAGAAAAGTGTGCGATGGAAATTTCAGGTTGCAAAGTTTTATATCGAAACGGATATCGGGTTTATCATTGCCATAAGTAAACATGGCATCTTCCCAGGTCATGCGGTCAACTTTGTCGGTGTAATCAATACCTTTTACATCTTTAAAAATTTGTTTTATCAAACCTTCAAACATGTTCACAATATCATCCTGGCCAACAAAAGCCATTTCGCAATCTATTTGCGTAAACTCGGGCTGGCGGTCGGCACGTAAATCTTCATCTCTAAAACATTTTACAATCTGGTAGTAACGATCGTAACCACTCACCATCAACAGTTGTTTAAATGTTTGCGGACTTTGTGGCAATGCATAAAACTGTCCGGGATTCATGCGGCTTGGAACCACAAAATCACGGGCACCTTCCGGTGTACTTTTAATTAAGAAAGGCGTTTCAATATCCATGAAATTATTTTCGTGCAAATAATTTCTGGCAGAACGGTTTACCTGGTAACGCAGTTCTAAATTTTTCTTAACAGCATTTCTTCTCAGATCGAGAAAACGGTATTTCATGCGTATATCATCGCCTCCATCGGTATCGTCCTGTATGGTGAATGGGGGAACGGCTGATTTATTCAGAATTTTAAATTCGGTAACTGCAATCTCCACTTCACCGGTTGGTATGTTTGCATTTTTACTGCTGCGTTCATTTACTTTACCGGTAACCTGCAACACAAATTCACGGCCCAGGGGATTTGCATCCAGATCAGCATTTAAACTTTCTGAAAATAATAACTGGGTAATACCGTAGCGGTCACGCAGATCAACAAAAGTGATGCTGCCGAATTTACGAACGGTTTGAACCCATCCGGCCAGGGATACTTCTTTGGTAATATCATTTAGTCTTAATTCGCCACAGGTGTGAGTTCTGTACATGTTTATCTAAAATTAAGCGGTAAAGATAAATCAAAAGAGTTACATCGTTTCATCGGTATTTTTATGAGTGGGTTTCCATACAAAATAATAATAGGCAAGCAATAAAATACCAATACTGGAAGGAATAATGGCCAAATATTTATAGGTAATATTTCCGTAAACAATCATCGCATCAAAATGAAAAAATTCGCTAATCATCCAATAGCTATTTGCAATGATCCATACGGTAATGGCAATATTGTGGCAAAGCTCACTCATGTATTGCCGGGTGCGCCAGCTGATTATAACAGCAATGACCAGGGTTGGTACAACCATAGCTATGCCCAACGGCCGCCAAAGCATGCACCAGCTTATATCTTTAAGAAGCCAGAAAACAATGTGCAGGTTTTCCATTTTGCGAAAGCGGGTAGGGATGTTGTAGGTTTGATTGTTTGGCATAACACAAATTTTGGTACACTAATTATACAAATTACACGAATTACACGAATTTGTGAATTGGTACCACAAAAAAAACACGAATCGTTTGTTAGGCCAATTCGTGTAATTCGTGTTTTAAATTCGTGTTATCAATTCTACTCCACCGTCACTCTAATTCCTTCACTGTGTGATGTGAACTCCGGTGCATACATACACTGTATAGTAGTAATGCCATTGCTGAAATTCCCGGCATGGGTTACAAACATCGGATACTCAAAAACATAACTGCCTCTGGCAAGCCAGCCAAAGAAGAAATTGGTGCTGGCATCTTTGGTGCTTTCATAATAACCAAGTCCGCCCTGGTATTTATATTCGCTGAGCACATTGGTTGGTTCCATGCAGGCTGCCCTCATATCTTTCATGTGTACGTATTCCATGTCACGGTCAACTTTAAGTTCGATACGCACTTTTATTTTATCACCTACTTTTAACTGTGCACCATCTGCTAATGCAACCAGCACCGGACCTTTGTCTGAATTCTTTTCGATGAATAATTTTTTCACCAGTTTTAAGGGTGTTTCGGCAGAAGTTATTTTGTCGAGATCTTCGAAGTATTGCCAGTAGACGGAGCCCCAGGAAGTGGTTGACTGGTTTATTGGTTTATTGGGCGTTTGTGCAACAGCAACTGTTATATTACCCATGGCTGGATTTACTTTGTTGGCTTCAAATCTTTTTTTGAAATAACCGGTGCCGGCTTCGGTTAAATTATCGGTGCTTTTAACAACTGTGTTTCCTAAATTAATGGTTACTTCTTTTTCTTCGGCCAGCCAGTTGTTACCACCCAGTAAGAGCGCATAGCAGGCTTCTGCTGTGGCTTTGGTTGTCTTCCAGTTTTGAGTTTGCTTTTGTTTTAGCAACCATGTTTTTAGGTCATCAACGGTGGTGTTGTTTTTGTCAATATCCATAAAAGCTTCAATCATCATGGCCTGAGATTCTATTGGAGCCTGGTGCCAGTAATAGCCGCCGGTTGTCCATTCTTTCCAGTACATGCCCAACTCTTCTTTGTTTATGGAATTTTCTTTTAAAGATTTGATGATGGCTTTTGGTGTTGCTGCATCATTGCTGCGGTGCAATGCCAAAGCAATCATGGCCTGCATATACTTGCTGTTGCTTAGCCAGTATTTTTTTGCCTGTCCTGTATAATAATTATAAGCTGTTTGCGAAGCTGCAGCAACTTTATACTCGGAAAAAAAACTGCGCATGTACAAATACTGAATTTGAATGTAGCTTAAATTATTGCTGCTAAGTTTTGATTTGTATTTAATAAGATTATCGTAATCTTCTTTTATTTTTTTATCAAGATATGGAACCGCTTTATCAATAATAGTTTTTATGGTTTGATAATTATCGCCGGTTAATGCATTCAGTTTTCTTAAATGGCCGATGCCGGTTGCAATATATTGAGTCATGTACCGATCATCGGCACCGCCTTTAAACCAAACAAAGCCACCGTTGCTGCTTTGCATTTCTTTCAATTTGTTAAATGCTTTGTTTTGCTCTGTACTCATACGCACCATATCAAACAGTAAAGCGATATTTTTCTTTTGTTGATTTTCGTTTTGTGCATCTAACACCCAGGGTGTTTCCTGCAACAAAGCCGATTTTAATTCCTGATTTTTTTCAAGGTTGCTCATCAGTGCAGCGGTATCAACATTCTTCCATCTTTCAAAAACTGCTTTAATTTTCGGCATTGAACGGCTGATATAAGATGCCAGCGTATTTGCATAATAGCGGTTGAATGTTTGCTCGGCACATTCGTAAGGATATTCCATTAAATAAGGCAGGGCTTGTACCGCATACCATGCCGGGTTGCTTGTGTATTCAACCGTAAGCGCATGGTTGGTAATGGTTGTGCTGCTGCCGCTGTTGAGTAATTTATCAAACTTAAAAGTTTTTGTGGTTTGGTTACGCAGATTGAGCGGCATGCTTTCAGTCACCAACATTCTATTGGTTAAAATAGGAATTGCCATTTCTTCACCGTCAGAAAAGCCCCCATCCCCTGAAGGGGAGTTACCAGAAGATTTTGCAACAACTCTGTACGTCATCGCCGAATTAAAATTGAAAGGAATTTCCATCGGGAATTTTACCGCCTGGCTTTGCCCGGCCAATACAGTAAAATACTGGTTTGGAAAAACATTCTTGAACCAGCCATCAACCGGTTTGTTGGTAGCGGCATCCAGTAATTCAAGTGTTGCAATGCCGGTTACTTCTTTTTCACTTAGGTTTACAATTTTTGCGCTAAACTCCATATTATCTCCCTCTCTCATAAAACGTGGAGCATTTGGCTGTACCATCAATGGCTTTTGAGTTACTGTTGTTTTTTCACTGTAAGCTGTTGCCGCATCTTTGGTATGCGCCAGTGTCATTAACTTCCATTTGGTTAATGCTTCGGGTATTGTAAAAGAAAATTCAATATTGCCTTCGGCATCTGTTCTTAAATCTGGGAAGAAGAAAGCAGTTTCGTTAAAGTTTTTGCGGATTTGAACAGAGCTGTTGTCTGTTGTTTTTTGTTCGTTGTTCGTTGCGGTATCTGATTCTTTTACTCTCACACCTGCAACTTTTCCTGCTAAGCTTCTTGAAACAACAGCGTCACTTTTTATTTCCTCAATTTTTTCTTCTAAAGCTGGATTGCCCGGACTTGGCGGTGGAGCAGCAGACACCTTTTGCATACTCAATGTATAACCTTCCAAATATCTTCCTCCTTCAGAAGTTAAAAGCTGGTCGTACGATTTATTTGGAGCAGTTAAATATTCATACTCCCTTCTGTTAAATTCTTCGGAGTTAACTTTTGTAAACCCATTTATATTCCAGTAAATAGTATTGTACAATCCCGGCCAGATATTTGGCTTGTACCAGTTGTGTGTTTTAAACTGGTCAAGACTTGCATCATACATACCAGCAAGCATTTCAGCAGCAATCTTTTCGCCTTTGTTGCCGGTTATTTTCACTTTCCATTTTTCATTGGCACCGGGCAATAATTTATCACGGAAGGTTTCGTAACTGATATTTAAATCTTTATTGCTCCAGGGAATGCTGAAAGCCTGGTTGCCTTTGTAAACACGGTTGTGTTTTACAAAAGCATAGCTCATGGCCATGCCGCCACGGTCGGTTTCTACCACAGATTGTGCAAATGGGGCAGATTGTGTATTGGTGATTGGTTTATAAGTTAAAGTATTGGTCTTATCCATTTTGCTTAAGGAATGGATAAGCCAGATATTGTCAAAACCGGTGGAGATATTGTACCTGATGAATTCGCCGGGCTCAGCATTTCCTTTTATTACATCAAGTTTTACCGCATCATATATTTTTTCATTGGCAGCACTATTGGTTAGCTGAATGTATTTTTCTGCTTTAACCAATTCACCATACTTATCTTTGGTAGTTGCAATTATTTTATACCAGCCGGCTTCAAATTTTGATTTTTGATTTTTGAATTTTGAATTCTCTTCCGTGCTGTCCGTAACATCAGAAACCTTTTCCCCCAGCGGCCATTTGCTCTGTTGGTCTTCATCTTTATAAACATCATAAGGGAAATAACCTTCGTATTCATTCTTACTCATCATAAACTGGTCAGGCATTTCCCAATACCTTTCCCTGAAAATTTTTGTAGGCGATATAACTTTGGTTATCGTAACATTTACGTTTGCTTTTTCAAAAATATCGTTCAGGTTGGTTGTGGAGATTTTTAAATTCTTTAGACTGTCTGCATGCAAGGTTTCGGGCATATCAATATTCAATTGCAGCATCTGGTAAGCTACCGCTACTGAAGTATTGCCGCTCCGGGTTTCGCCGTTGATGTCGGTAATATCGGCGCTTACTTCGTAATAAAAAGTAGGCTGGTCCTTTTTATCAACCGACTCATCAGGTATCGCCTTAAATTTTATTTTAAATTCACCCTTTGCATCGGTTTTGGTTTCGCCGTTTGTGATTTCCATTTCTTCATTATTGCCCGATGGAAAACCTCTGTAACCTCCACCACCTCCCGAAAAAATCGGGACAGGCCACCAGATTGGATAGCGCACTTTACGCACCACGCGGTAGCTTACTTTAGCACCATCTACATTATTGCCGGCGTATGCTTTGGCTGTGCCGGTTACTTCAATGCTGTCGTTAACCCGGTATGTGCCTTTTGGTTTTTGTATTTCGGTAAAAAATTTGGGGCGTTTGTATTCCTCTACACTAAAACTGTAAGATGCTTTGGTAGCTGTATCATACAAACTGAAATTACCGTTCATTACACCTTCGGGCAATTTAAATGAGCCTTTGTAACTGCCGTATTCGTTGCTTGTAACATTTAGCTCTGCTGTTTTTTGGCCATTGGCATCTTTTAATTGTATAGTGGTTTTAAAACCAGGCACTACACCGCTTTTTGAAACTTCTTTTTCTTTTAAAGTAACAATGCCTTTAAAATACAATGTTTGTCCGGGCCGGTAAATAGACCGGTCGGTAAATAAAAATGTTCGCTTTTCAGTTTCGGGTGTATAGCTGTTGTAATTATAACTTGAATGATTTTCATCCATAAACAACTCATCAGCCCCATGTGTGATTTGCAATAAAAAATTGCGATAATCTTTACTTTCTTTCAGTTTGAAAAAACCATTTTTATCTGTTGTGTATTTTTCCAGTTTTTGTTCTTCATATTTACTGGTGTTGTAATTATATTTCGATTCCCAGATTTGCACCGCTGCATTTGCAAGCGGATGTCCATTATCCCGGTCAAGCACATAATAATCGTTGGCATTGGTATGTATATAGCTGATGTTGCTTACATAGGTTAGCTGTTTTGCAATAATATTTTTTAAAAGCGAAAAATTGGGATCAATGCCAGCCAGTATAAAATAAGTGCCGTTTGCAAGGCCGTCAATTTTTATTTCGGTAGCGTGTTCCTGGTAGTCTTGCAGATCGGGCAAATTAATACTCCAGCTTTTTACAGTCTTCATTTCGGTATAGGCCTTCCATGTTTTTTCATAATCTCTCCTGTCTATACTTTTTATTTCTTCTCTGGTAGTTTTTATAACACGCAGGTACAGCGTTTTAATATTTTTGTATTTAACCAGGCTGCGAAAAGGTTGCAGCGGCACATTCACTTTTTCCGTTTCAATATTTAAGGAAGGCTGCTCAATTTGCCCAATTGCATTTTTTGCATTAATACCACCTTCTGATTTTGGGAACCTTGCATAAGCTGTTTCAAATAATTCTCTGGCTCTTTTTATTTCGTACTGGTTTTCAATTTTTGTAAGTGCTTCATATTGTTGCCCTCGTTGTAAATAAATATTGCCACGTAAAAACATGGCCTGTGCAATGGCCGGGTTGTTGGGATATTTTTGTTCAACAGCAAGCAGGGCTTCTTCGTACAATTTTTCTTTTCCTTCTATTAGTGCATTGTTGTTTACAAAGTTTAAACGTATCAGGTCAGCATCAATTAATGCATCTGGGTTGGCATCTGCCAGATGAAATTTTATAAGATCCTGTAAAAGCAACAGTGCCCTGTGTTGTATGGAAGCCGTATCTTTTGTTTTAAAAGAAGCTTTACTAAAATCTTCTGCTTTAGCAAAAGCAATGGCATCATTAATCTTAAACTGGTAAGCAGGTTTAATGACACTACTCTCATCATTCATAAAAAACTCCAGCGCCCGGTGCGTTAAAAAATCATACAAGGTAGGGCGTAGTTGCCTTGTGTTTTCTCCTTTAATAATAATGGCATCAAGCCCATCTAATTTTGTGTTCTTTAAAAGCGCATCATTTTGTAAAGAGGCTTTGTATAATTTAGTAATGGTTGCATAGAATTTATCAATACTCCAGGTGGTAATGTCTTTACTTTTTTCTTCGGTAAGTTTGGTACGGTTATAAAATTTCCAGCGGTTGTTTTGCAGGTATTGCCAGAACATTTCGGCGTGCATGCTTTGCAACATATTTTTTGCCGGAGCTTTGGCTTTTGCAATCAGGGTATCTACAAAAAAAATATTATTCTCCTGGCTGTCTTCTTCCACCATGTTGCGGTATTTAATCTGATACATGCAGCTTTTTATCTGCTGGGCATCATTGCCATTTTTTAGGGCCAAATTGTAAATCACTAACACTTCCTGTAAAGCAGATTTGGTTAGGCCTTTTTTTTCTAACTCTTCAACCTTCTTCCAGTTTTTAGCGAAGTCATTTTTTGTTTGAGCCATAAGGGTTACAGATATGCCGGTTAACAAAAAAATAACCAGCAATAAATTTTTAATAAACATAATCGGGTATTTAATTAAAGATACAATTTGTTGTTGAGTAGTATTTTGTTACTAAGCAAAAGTACTGTCTGCAGTAAGATGTAAAGGTTATGCGTTTTGCATAATTTAATTGTATAATCTTCTTTAACGTTTAATTAAGTGTTTATAAAACTTGCGGCATACCATTTGAAATGGTAAGGGTAAGAACGAAAATTAAAACAAACAAAAAAATCATTAACCTTAAAAAAAATTACAATGAAAAAGATATTTACTTTAATTGTTTTAGCAGCCAGCTTAACTACAGGCTTTGCTCAGTGGCAGCAATATCCTCAACCGGGAAGTGGGCCACAAGAGAGGCCAAATTACCCAACTCGAAATAGTAATAATAGCCAATACAGTTCATTAATTGTTACCTCTGCTATGCAGCAACAAATTTCGGTTTTCATTGATAACCAGCAATACCAAAATAATGGTAATAATGGTAATGGTGATAATAATGGTAACACCGGTAACAATGGTTATGGGAATACTGTAAACATTAGGCAATTAAATGCCGGTAACCACAATATTGCAGTTTACCAATGGAAAAGAAATTTCTGGGGTAGGCAAGTTCGGGAAGTTATTTACAATGCTTCTCTGTATTTAAAGCCAGGTTTTGAGACAACTATCTTTATTAATGGTGTGGGTCAGGTAAATATTAGCGAACAACAAGTATACAATAATAATCAGGGTGGGTATGGCAATAATGGTAATGGGGTAGGACATGGTTATGGAAGAAAGAAAAATAAACATAAAAATAAACATTACGACAAAGATGATGATGATGATGACAGAAGATATGAGAGAAGAAAGAATAACAAGGAGAAAAATTACAGGGATGATGATTAATGTTTATTGTTTAATAACCTAAGTGACGCATGATTAAAATAATATTAGGATAGAAAATAGTTTTGGATTTCATGGCTATACTTTAAGGGCCGGGGCGAAAGTTCCGGTTCTTTTTTTTATAGCTGGTAAGCCGGCAAAAAAATCCCCCGATATTTATCGGGGGACTCAAAATATAATTTAAGAAATTATTTCTTAATTATCTCAGCCATTGTTTTACCAATATCGGCTGGACTGGCTACCACATGAATACCACACTCGGCCATAATTTTCATTTTAGCAGCAGCAGTATCATCGGCACCGCCAACAATGGCACCTGCATGGCCCATACGGCGGCCGGGAGGGGCTGTTTGGCCGGCAATAAAACCAACAACCGGTTTTTTATTATTCGTAGACTTAATGTAGTTGGCCGCTTCCGCTTCCATACCACCACCAATTTCGCCAATCATTACAATGGCATCGGTTTCATCGTCATTCATAAATAATTCAACTGCTTCTTTGGTTGTGGTACCAATAATAGGGTCGCCACCAATACCAATAGCCGTAGAAATTCCCAATCCTGCTTTAGCAACCTGGTCGGCAGCTTCATAAGTAAGCGTGCCCGATTTTGAAACAATACCAATTCTGCCTTTCTTAAAAATAAAGCCTGGCATAATACCCACTTTACATTCGTCGGCAGTTATTACGCCGGGACAGTTTGGCCCAATTAATCTTGTATGTTTACCAGCCAGGTAATTTTTTACTTTCACCATATCCTGCACAGGAATACCTTCGGTAATACAAACCACCAAACCAATACCGGCATCGGCAGCTTCCATAATGGCATCGGCGGCAAAAGCTGGTGGCACAAAAATGATGCTCACATTGGCGCCGGTTGCATTAACCGCATCGGCAACAGTATTAAAAACTGGTTTGTCAAGATGTGTGCTGCCGCCTTTACCAGGCGTAACACCACCCACCACATTGGTGCCGTATTCAATCATTTGTGTGGCATGAAAAGTACCTTCTGTACCGGTAAAACCCTGTACAATAATTTTGGAATCTTTGTTAACTAAAACAGCCATTTCAATTAGGAATTAATAATTAAGAATTAAAAATGTGCTGCAAAGATAGGGGAGATAGGAGTATTGGCGAAAGGGATATTTTGGTAACCGGTCCCGATAGCTATCGGGAAGCCTTGATGAGCGGATGTGGCACAGTTTATCCTGAGGAACGAAGGACTCCGTTCCCGAGTGGAACTTTATTGGGCTTTTATTGAAGCGGGGATTGAACTTACTTTAATCTAACTTATCACCCTTCAACATCGCATCCATATCCCTGTCATCACTTATTTTTCCTTTTGCTTCCAGCATACGCATGTCTTTTGCATCCTGTAAAAATTCCGAAGCAAAAATGAAATTGTTCAGGCGTTCGTTTTTAGAGAAGATGATATCTTTTTTATTGCCGGTCCATTCTTTTTTGCCCTCATACATGTAAAGAATGTTTTCGCCCATTTCCATTACACTGTTCATATCGTGGGTATTAACTACGGCAGTCATGTTAAACTCACGGGTAATATCCAATATCAGTTTATCAATCACCATCGAGGTCTGCGGATCGAGGCCCGAGTTGGGTTCATCGCAAAATAAATATTTGGGGTTAAGTACAATGGCACGTGCAATACCCACCCGCTTTTTCATTCCGCCGCTTAACTCAGCAGGATATTTTCTATTGATATCTTTTAAATTCACCCTTTCTAAAACTTCGTTAACACGTTTCAGTTTTTCACTAAAACTCTTTGTAGTAAACATGTCTAATGGAAACATGATGTTCTGTTCTACCGTCATACTGTCGAACAATGCAGAGCCCTGGAACAGCATACCAATTTGCTGGCGTAATAATTTTCGTTCCTCAACATTCATTTCAGTAAAACTCACACCATCATAAATAATTTCACCTTCGTCAGGTTCAAATAATCCTACTAAGCATTTTTGTAAAACCGTTTTGCCGCTACCACTCTGGCCGATGATCAGGTTTGCCTTGCCAGTTTCCATAACATGGCTTACATCGTCAAGTACGATCTTATCATCAAAACGCTTCTTTATGTTTTTAAATTCAATCATCAGGAACTGTGTTAAAAAAACAATTCTTTATTTATTTAGTAATAACGCTGCCAAAATATAATCTGCAAACAATATCATCACACAACTCACAACCACGCTTTTGGTACTGCTTCGGCCAATTTCTAAAGCACCCCCTTTTACATAGTATCCATAATAAGAAGGTATGGAGCTGATAATAAATGAAAACGTGTAAGCTTTTACCAAAGCAAAAAATACATTGTAAGGAACAAAATTCAATAACAAGCCCATGTCATAAGTATCTGTTGATAATATACCGGTTGCTGTACCTGCAAGTCTTCCGCCCAGAATTCCTAAAACCATGGATAAAACCACCAGCATGGGAATGGTAATTAAGCAGGCAGCAATTTTTGGAGCTATCAGGTATGATTTAGTATTGATGCCCATTATTTCCAGTGCATCTATTTGTTCGCTCACACGCATATTACCCAGTTCGCTGGCAATTTTGCTGCCCACCACACCGGCCAATACAATACAAACCACGGTTGGTGCAAACTCTAGTATAACGGTATCTCTTACAATTTGAGCAATGGTAGAAGCTGGTATAAGCGGACTAACCAACTGGTAAGATGTTTGTACAGCACTTACCGCTCCCATAAAAAACGAAATGATGATAACAATACCCAGCGAACCAATACCAATTTCAACACACTGGTGCATCAATTCCTTCCAGTACATGCGCATGTTTTCGGGCCGGGTAAACATTCCTTTCAGCATTAAAAGGTAGCGGCCAAAGTGATTGAAAAAAAGCATGGTTTAAATGTAAGATGTATGTTGTTAGATGTACGAATGTAAGATTATTTAAGCTGTTGATGCCGACGTACACCGTACATTCAACATCGTACTTAAAATTAAGCTTCCTTTGAACTGCTGCTCTTACGTTTCCACCATTTACTTTTTTTAATTACTTCTTTAGTATCAGTTTTGCATTTTGTTTGTGCATCCACAACAGCAATTAATACCATATTGAATATGGCACGGATGGAACTTCCCAATTGCAAAACGTGAACAGGTTTATTTAAGCCAAGTAAAATAGGGCCGATGGAATCTGTACCGGCAACTTCCTGCAATAAATTATAGGCAATATTGCCTGCAGATAAATTGGGGAAGATAAGTATGTTCACATCGCCATTCAGTAATTCGGTAAAGGGGTAGTTCTCTTTTAATATTTCTTTGTTAAAAGCCAGGATGCCCTGTACTTCTCCATCACAGATCAATGTAGGGTCTTTTTCTTTTACAATTTGCCTTGCCCTGCGTACCAGGTTTGCTTCCGGCGAATTGCTGCTACCAAAATTGGAGTAGGAGAGCATAGCAATTCTTGGCTTGATGTTAAACTGTTTAACTTCTTTGGCAACCAGTAAAGTTATTTCGGCCAGTTCTTCGGCCGTAGGGTTAAAGTTTACCGTTGTATCGGCCAAAAACAAAGGGCCACGTTTGGTAAACATAATATACATGCCCGCAATCTTTTTAACGCCAGGTTCGGTACCTACTATCTGTAATGCCGGCCGTATGGTATCTGGATAATTTCTGCTTAGCCCGCTTATCATTCCATCTGCTTCGCCATTATCAATGAGCATACAACCAAAATGATTTCGGTCCTTCATTGCTTTATAACTCTCGTATCTGTTGACACCTTTGCGATGTCTTTTTTCAAAAAATAAATCACCATATTTTTTTCTCAACTCCTCATGCTGATCATCTGCCGGATTCATAATGGGCATGCCTTCGAGATCAACACCGTTTTCTTCTGCAATTTTTCTAATCTTATCTTCCTTGCCCAATAAAATTGGATAAGCAACACCTTCTTCCATCACTAACTGAGCAACTTTTAAAATCTTAATATTTTCTGCATCGGCAAAAACAATACGCTTGGGATCTTTACGTGCCTTGCTGCCAATAACGCGGCTTAACTGGTTATCCAAACCAAGGCGGTGGTTTAAATCTTCAACATATTTATCCCAATCAATAATCGGATATTTTGCAACACCACTTTCCATGGCTGCTCTTGCAACAGCCGGTGCCACGGTTGATAGTAAGCGGGGATCTAATGGTTTTGGAATAATATAAGTTGGGCCAAAAGTGATTGTCTTTTCGTTGTAAGCAAGATTTACAATATCGGGCACGGGTGCTTTTGCCAGTTCGGCCAAAGCCTTTACTGCTGCCAGTTTCATCGCTTCATTAATGGCTGTTGCCCTTACATCCAAAGCGCCACGAAAAATATACGGGAAGCCCAATACATTATTTACCTGGTTGGGATAATCACTGCGGCCAGTGGCCATGATGATATCTTTACGGGTAGCAACAGCTACTTCGTAATTAATTTCCGAATCGGGATTGGCCATGGCAAAAACAATCGGATTTTTTGCCATGCTTTTCACCATCTCAGGTGTAACCACATTGCCAATACTTAATCCAATAAATACATCAGCATCTTTTAATGCTTTTGCCAAATCGTAATCTTTATATTTTGCATCCACACAAAATTTTGCTTTCATATCCTCTACATCTGCACGGCCTTTATACAAAATTCCTTTACGGTCAAATACCATAAAATTGCTGTGTTTTGCACCCAGCGATTCGTATAATTGTATGCAGGCAAATGCAGCAGCCCCGGCGCCGTTTACTACAAATTTTACTTTATCAATTTTCTTTTTTTGCAGAATTAATGCATTCAGTAATGCCGCAGCACTAATAATAGCTGTGCCATGCTGGTCATCATGCATGATGGGAATTTTGCAGCGCTTCTTTAGTTCCTGTTCAATATAAAAACACTCGGGTGCTTTTATATCTTCTAAATTAATGCCTCCAAATGTTGGTTCCAATGATTGAACTATCTGTACAAACTTTTCCGGATCGGTTTCGTTTATTTCAATATCAAAAACATCAATGTCGGCAAATATTTTGAAGAGTACGCCCTTTCCTTCCATCACTGGTTTACCGGCTTCGGGCCCAATATTGCCCAGGCCTAAAACTGCTGTACCGTTACTGATAACACCCACCAGGTTTCCCTTGGCGGTGTATTTATAAACATCTTCGGGGTTGGCAGCAATTTCCAAACAAGGTTCGGCAACGCCGGGCGAGTATGCAAGTGAAAGGTCTCTTTGTGTTTTGGCTTCTTTGGTGGGTACAACTTCTATTTTACCCGGCCGGCCTTTTGAGTGGTAGTCTAAAGCTTCCTGTTTACGTAAGTCTTTTGCCATAATAAAGGGCCCCATCCTATCCTTCCCCCGAGTGGAAGGGACATGGAGGAGATTATGTTTTTAATTTTTTTGTAACAAGCATTTGTAATTCTGTTCAGCTTCATTGGCGTCGCACTCTTGTACAGAGGTAACGCTATTGGACTTTTCCCTCAATATAAATTATGTGGGAGGGTGCAATTTACACAAATAGCGAATAGCAAGCTTATAATCAGGTTATATTAGATTTAACTTTAAAACTCCAGGTAACGGCAAACTCTGCTACAATTTCACCTGCTGCATTTCTGCCATACGATTTTGAGGTGATGATTTTTCCTTCATTGCTGCTGATGGCGTTTTCAATGGTTTGTTTTATGGCCAAACCATCTTCGCAGGTAAATATGGTAATGCCGGTTGCTTTTTTAAAAAAGTTGCCTTCAATTTTTACAACCAGCATACTTACGGCGGGTTGCCTTTTATGCAGGTGCATCAGGCAAAGCAGGCCGGTACTCATTTCGGCTGCCATGCTCAGGCAGGCAAAATAGGTACTCTTAAAAGGATTCTGGCTAAACCATTTGTAAGGAACTTTTACCGAGCATTTATTTTCATCGGCATCAACAACCCTTACCCCGCAAAAAAATGCGCTGGGTAATTTAGAAAGCATAAACAGTTTAAATTTAAACGGATGCTTTATTAGCTGGAGAAATTGGCTGGCATTTGACATTGAAAATTGTTTGTTGAACATTGGTTATTGAATATTAAGATAAAAATTATCAATGCTCAATACCTGCCCGTACGGCAGGCGGGTTCAATGTTCAGTTTTTTACTTCCTGTACATTTCCGGGTTCAGGGCTCTCGGGCTCCACATCTCTAAAAAAGCCTGCACTTTTCTTTGGTCGTAACTTTTTTTACCATTTTCAAGGTACTCGCTGTTTTGGGTATGTATGCGTTTTCCGTTTCCATCTAAAATGATAAATACCGGGTATCCAAAACGCTGCGGATAATTATATTTTGCAAATACTTTTTCGTTTTTATTTTCTTTACTGTCATTTAAATGATACCAAACAAAACTTGCGTTAATTACCGAATCAATTTTTGGATCGGCCTTGCAAAACCTGGCAAACTCAATACACCAGCTGCACCAGTTGCCGCCACCCTGCAACAGTACATATTTATTTTCGGCCTTCGCTTTTTTAACAGCAGCAGCTATATCCTTTGCTGCATCAGCATTGGGGTGGTATAATTTAGTTCCTTCTGTTTGTGCATGGCTTACACAGGCAATCAAACAAAATGCAATAACAATTAATTTTTTCATGTTTACTTTTTAACTTCTACCACACAAAGTACAGCATTCTGTCCGCTGTTATTGGCCTTAAAATTTATTGTACCATTGCTGCCTGCTGCAAACTGTACACCCGAAACTGCATTTTGTTTTAAAGCATCGGCCACCTTAGCGCCGTAATCGGCACCAGTGCTTTTTGAAATGGAATTGTTTACAGCATACCAGTCAATGGCCTGTTTTGTTACTACAATTGCAAATACATCTTTATTACCAACATTATCGGGTACTAAACTTTTACCACGGGGAAAAAGGCGGTAACCGGTAATGCCACAAAAAGGAGAGAAGGCAGTTTTGGTTGCATCTTCTTTACTCGGGTAAGGAAATAAAGTATAACTGCTGCCATCAGTTTCCTGGCCAAAAATATAAATGTTGCACTCTGTTGAATTTTTTATTTCCATTTTAAATTTGGTGCCCGGTGCAACAGTATTAACGGTTTCAAAAACATTGCCTGCTTTTAATTTTAGAGGAATATATTGTTTGTCATCATTTTTTACCAAACCAATGGCTGCTTCAAAACCAATAGTTGTTGCAGCACCACGCTTGGGCATCGGATCCACACCGTAAGCTTCTCTTACAAATTCTTTAAAGTCGCCATAGCGAACCCAGCCAATACCATTTTCTCCCCATTGTGGCCCCCAGCTATTCATAAGCTGAAAAGCCTGTTTACGATCATCATAACCAATTACACACATGGCATGGCCGCCAAAGCCTGCCTGGCTGCGGTCTTCATCAGTTGGTGCCCACATTTGTTTCCCCATCATACTTTGCATAAAAGAACCGCCAACCATCATACCAATAACCACAGGAGCATCTTTTGCCAGATGTTCTTTTACTGCACGTACATTAATACCCTGGGTACTTTCGCCATCAGTTAATCTTGTAAAGCCATGCAGTTTATTTTGTGCAGCTTTATTATTTAATGTTGAATTTGCCTGCCTGCTGCAATCCTGGTCATCATAAGGAAAATCATTGTAAGGCACAACCCCACGGGTACTCATAAACTCCATTGCGTTTTGAATGTAAGCGCCCTGGCAACCTTCTAAACCAATCTCGTTATATACAAATGCCGGACTAAATGCCGTACTGTTTCCACTTATGTTTTTTGATGCTGCTTCTACAATGGTACGGGCAGCATAGGTACTGCTCCAGGCTACGCAACTTCCCTGCTGGCCCTGGTTTTGCCTGTCGGGTGCAAATCTTAAAAGCGAAACACTTTCAGGTAAAGGATTTTTTGTATTGTCATCGGCAAGCGCTTCGTAAACATTTGCTTTTTTAAATTGCTCTGGACTAAAACTATATCCGCTTTGCGAAAAAAGATTTTTTACAACATCTGTTACACCACCGCCTGAACCATTTCTAAAAAAGAAAAAATAAGCAGCACCTGCGGCTACCAGCAGCAGAATAATTTTCATTCCACCGCCACCTTTACCACCCTTGCCTCCGCTGAATAAAGAGAGCAGCAGGGGTAGAAAACCCAATAGTCCGCCACCAATTCCACCGCCGCCGCCTCTTCCACCACCACCCGATGTATTACTGTCGTCAAAATCCTGTTGATCCTGTGGATCATCTTCCATACGTATTGGCATAATAATTTAATTTAAAGCTTAAAATTAGGGAGAAATTAAATAGGGAAGCCGATGTTAATAAGTTGAGTCAAATAAGGGTAATTATGATAATCAGCGGTTTTCTTTTTCAAGTATCTCAAACTCTCTGCTTACACTAATTCCATTTTTATAAAGCAGGGAAATGCTTTTTTCTTTTAGAGTCATTAGTCATTGGGAATTTCTCAATACAAATGACTTTGTCTTTTGTTATAGCTTTGTTACTACAACATTATACGTTCCGTTAGTTAAAGAAGAAGTTGTTTCCTGTGTGTAGCCGCCGGCCGTTGTTTGGGTAATCTTTACTTTTATTTCGAGGTTTGATGGGAAGTTGATCTTGTTCTCATTCCGGATCACCTTGTCTAACTTGAGTGTGTAGGAACAGTTATCCTGCCACGAAATTCTGAAACGCACCACGGCTTTTAAAGCTTCGCTGGTTTCGGTTTGATACATACTGTTTCTGTCGGCAATGGTAACTACACCGGCACGGCTATCGGCAATGCGGAATTTACCTTCACGGAATTTGGTGCAATCGGGGGTTTGGCTGAAACTGGTTAAGCTGAGGCCAAAAAATAGTAAACGAAGGGTGATTTTATTCAAAATTTATGTTTAGTTTAAACGTCCACAAAGACCTAGCCGCCATTATTTTTCATACTGACAAATGATTTGAAATCCTGTAAAAACTCAAACGGCCTTTTCAAATGAGAATCTTCTATTAAGTCTCCATTTTTTTGAATTACTTCCCCATTTGAAAAGTAAAAATAGCCCTTTTCGCAATCCTTTTTGTTAGTACAGTAGATAACGATAAGCTTTATTAGCTCTTCGTTATAAAAATAATAAATAAACCTTTGGTAGTCCCGAACTTTTGTCTTTCTCTGGGTATAGTAGTAATTAATTATTTCAACGGCTAGTAGTTTTTTACTTTTTTTATCTACCCAATAAAATTTACCTGATGTTGAATCTTTGTTTTTGTACCTAAGTTGCTTGTTGTTGTTCTTAATAATTCTGACAATACTGTCAATACTCTTAACACTTTGTATATTGTAATTACCATCTTGTGCATTAGCGCAAAAGAAAGATAAGCATATCAAAAAAATCAAAGTGATCTTTTTCATTTAAGCAAATTTTACAATACCTGATTCTTCAACAAATCCTCAAACTCATCTCTTCTTCTTATCAATTTTGCTTCACCATCTTTTACCAAAACTTCCGCTGGCTTTTGGCGTGAGTTAAAGTTACTACTCATTTCAAAACCATAAGCACCTGCATTGTAAAATACCAGCAGGTCGCCTTCTCTTACTTCATGCAGTTTTCTGTCCCAGGCAAATGTATCTGTTTCGCAGATGTAACCGGTAACAGCATATTTTTTCTCTTCACCATTAGGATTGCTGATGTTTTCAATTTTATGGTACGCATCGTAAAACATGGGGCGTATCAGGTGGTTTAATCCGCTGTTGATGCCAACAAAAGTAGTGGTTGCATTTTCTTTTATAACGTTCACTTCGGTTATTAAATATCCTGCGCCACTCACTAAAAATTTTCCGGGCTCAAACCAAACCTGCAAATGTTTACCATCAGGATTGGGATGATTGCTAAAAGCCTCATTTACTTTTTGTGCAAGCAGCGGCATGTCTGTTTCTCCATCGCCATCTTTATAAGGCACTTTAAAACCGCCGCCAAGGTCAATAGACTCCAGTTCTTTAAAAGAAGGAATGATGTCGAACAAAACTTCTATTCCTTTTACAAAAACATCCACGTCCTGTATATCGCTGCCGGTGTGTATGTGCAGGTTTTGTATGTGCAGGTTGTGTTTGCTAACCAGTGCCAGTATTTTATCCAACTGATCAACCGGTATTCCAAACTTACTTTTATCATGCCCGGTAGAAACCTTCAGATTACCGCCACCCATAATATTGGGTCTCAATCTTATGCCAACTGGATAACTATGGCCAAACTTCTCACCAAATTTTTCAAGATTACTCAGGCTGTCAATATTAATATGCACACCCATGCTTTGTGCTTCTTCAATCTCTGTAAAATGAATGCCGTTGCTGGTATACAAAATATTCTTTGCTTCAAAGCCGGCCAGGAAGGCAAACTTTACTTCATTGATAGAACTGCAATCTACATTGCAGCCAATACTTTTAATGTGTTTTAAAATGTTGATATTGGTGAGTGCCTTACAGGCGTAAAAGAATTTTGTATCTGTTTGTGTAAAAGCATTGGTAAGCTTTTGGTATTGGGCAGTTATATGTGCTGCATCGTACACATAGAGTGGTGTACCAAACTCGGCTGCAAGGGTATTAAGTTGTTGATGTGATAAAGCCATGAATCGCTGATTAAAATGTTTTTTTTTGATTTCTCAGAAAAACAAAAATCCCACAAAGCCACGAAGTACACAAAGTTTATTAAACAAATATTTTCCTTTGTGACCTTTGTAACTTTGTGGGAAATATATATTACTCAATCATTTCCACAATCTCCGTAGGCTCCAAATTTGCGTTACGCATCGCAATACCTCTAACCGCATTGGATGCAAAATCCATAAATGCTTTTTTGGTGATCGCATCATCGCTAACCATGGCCGGTACACCAATATCACCACCTTCACGTATACTTTCTACAATGGGTATTTGTCCCAGGAAGGGAATATCAAATTCTTCTGCCAGATTTTTACCGCCGTCTTTTCCAAAAATGTAATATTTATTATTGGGCAGTTCTGCCGGAGTGAAATAACTCATGTTCTCCACCAAACCAATTACCGGAACTTTCATTTGCGCCTGACCAAACATGGCAATGCCTTTTTTAGCATCGGCCAATGCAACAGTTTGTGGTGTGGTAACTACAATTACGCCAGTTACCGGCACAGTTTGTACAATCGTTAAATGAATATCGCCGGTGCCCGGTGGCATGTCAATCACTAAATAATCCAGTTCGCCCCAATCCACTTCAGTCACAAACTGGCGTATGGCACTGCTCACCATGGGCCCACGCCAAACCACGGCCTGCTTTTCATCTATCAGCAAACCAATGCTCATCATTTTAATACCAAATTTTTCAATAGGAACAATCATTCCTTTGCCATCTACTTCTCTCATCAGCGGTCTTTCGCCACGTACACCAAACATGATGTGCTGGCTCGGTCCGTAAATATCGGCATCCATCAAACCAACTTTTGCGCCGCCTGCTGCAAGTGCCAGAGCAAAATTTGAGGATACCGTGCTTTTTCCCACACCACCTTTACCACTCACCACTGCAATAATATTTTTTACACCACTTAAAATGGTTTTGCCATCCTTACGGTTGCTGCTGGTATTGCTGGTAAAGTTTACCGTAACTACGGCTTCTTTATTCACCAATAATTTTACCGCATTAATGCAGGCATTCATAATTAAATCCTTCAGCGGACATGCAGGTGTTGTAAGCACCACCGTAAATGAAACATTATTGCCATCAATCGCAATATCTTTTACCATATTTAATGTTACCAGGTCTTTGCCAAGATCGGGTTCCTGCACGTTTGATAAAGCCTTTAAAATATCCTCGTTAGTCATCGTTCAATTATTTGTTAAAAAACCAATGTAAACCACAAATTTAAACATTGATGCCCTTACTTTGTTTATTAATTAAGGAATGTTGGTATTTTTGGGCCAGACGGTTGTGGTACTATTTAGCTCCATTGGCGTCGCACTCTTGTACTACATATCTCTCTTGAACTTTTTTTTGATGAAGAAATTTATACCATACTTTTTTATTGCTGCTTTGTTTTTTCCTGTTGCTGTCAAAGCACAGTTTGAAACTTTTAAAGATTCTGTTGTACAATTGTATGGTATTGTAATGACGGCCGACAGTTTAAAAGGCCTTGAATCAGTAAGCGTGGTTGTAAAAGGACAAAACCGCGGTACCATCACCAACAGCAAAGGCGTTTTTAGTATTGTTGTTTTAAAAGGCGATGAGGTTGTATTTACCAGTATCGGTTTTAAACCCAAAACAATTTCTATTCCTGCAAATCTTGAGGGTAACCAACAAAGCATTATTCAGTTAATGGTGAACGACACTGTTTATTTACCTGCAACCATTATAAAAGCAAGACCATCCCGCACGCAGTTTGAGCGTGACTTTTTAAATACCGAAATGCCCGACGACTATATTACCATTGCCCGCAAAAATAATAATGAAGCAACCCGAAAAATATTAGTTGCAAACCTGCCAACCGATGGAAGAGAGAACAGCAGTAATTATTTACGCCAAACTGCCAATAAAGCTTACTATGCCGGACAGGCACCTCCCATGAACATCTTCAACCCTTTTGCCTGGGCCGAGTTTATTAAGGCATGGAAAAGGGGAGATTATAAGAGTAAGAAGTAGAACAACCCCCTCGACACCCCCTCCGCCCCCTAAAGGGGGAACTTAATGCAAACAGTCTTCTTTTGTTTTTGTTTCTTTGCTAACACAAAGAAGTAATTTATATGAAAAGTGCTTTGCACAATTCCTCCTTTAGGGGGTCAGGGGGTGTCAGGATTTTCCTGATTGGTTTTATGGGCAGTGGCAAAACCTACTGGGGAAAAATATGGGCTCAACAAAGCGGCCTTGTATTTTACGACCTGGATGAAGTGATTGAAAAAAAACAGGGTAAAACCATCTCCGAAATTTTTGAAAAAGATGGAGAAGATTATTTCAGGAAAATTGAATCCAGTGCGTTACGGGCTTTTGCAGAAACGGAAAACTGCATCATTGCATGCGGCGGCGGCACAGCCTGTTTTAATGATAACATACAATGGATGAATGAGAACGGGAAAACCGTTTATCTGTCGGCAATACCACAATATATTTTTGACCGGGTTTTGGATGATAAAGAAAAAAGGCCATTGATAAAAAAACACAACGAGGCCGAGCTGTTGTTTTTTATTGAGCAAAAATTAAAAGAACGGGAACCATTTTATAGCCAGGCAAAATTTATTTTGCCTGTAACTGAATTAAATGATGACAGCCTACAACCATTAACTATTAACCAGTAAACTTTCTATGCACAAAGGATTTATAAAAACAGCTGCTTTATTAGGTGCTTTATCTGTAATGCTGGGCGCTTTTGCAGCACATGGGCTAAAGAAAATTTTAAGTGCCGATGATTTGCAGATATTTGAAACCGCCGTCAGGTATCAGTTTTACCATGTGTTTGCATTGCTGGCTATCGGAATTTTATACAAAGAATTTCCAGGCAAGTTAATGGTATGGTCAGGCAGGCTGTTTATTGCAGGGATTATAATTTTCTCAGGCTCTTTGTATTTATTGTGTTACGTAAAATACAATCAGCTGCCTTTAAATTGGGTTGGGGCAATTACGCCATTTGGCGGTGCTGCTTTTATTGCGGGCTGGGTAATGCTTTTGCTGGCTGTTGTAAAACGAAATTAAAATGCTTTTACTTCTCGGTGCAGGGTAATTAAAGTACCGTTTTTATTTTCAATGCTGAATTCAACATCAATATCTGCCATGCGCTTTTTCATATTTTTAAGCCCATTTCCAAACTGTCTTAATTTGTCCATATTAATACCCGTGCCATTATCCTGAATATATAATGTCAGGCTGTTATCAACCCTTATCAATGTAATACTTACCTTTGTTGCTTTGGCATGTTTCAGTATATTGTTCAAGGCCTCCTTTACAACTAAAAAAACATTTCTTCTTATAGCGCCAATCACCTGAATATTGGGCAGGTGATTGGGGATGTCTATTTTACAGGTAATACCAGTATCTTCAAAATACTCCAGAGCGTAACTACGGACGTAGGCTATCATATTACCCAGGGTATCGTTGCTGTTACTCATACTCCAGATAATGGCATTCATCTTATTTAAAAGGTCATTGGCAGCAGATGAAATTTTTTCAATTTCCGGAATCGGATTATCAGTAAGTTTGTTTTTTGCTAGTTCGCTGTACAGCCTGATGCTTGTCATACCTGCGCCTAAATCATCATGCATATCGGCACTGATGCGATTTCTTTCTTCCTGTTGTGCTTTAATTACTGCTATCTGTGTTTCAAATTCTTTCTTTTCAGCATCCAGTTTCAGCGCCTCCTGTTTTTTAATTTCTTTAATCAGCTCATTCCTGTTTTTATAAGTTAGGCCCAACAGGAAAAATGACAGTTCCAACACAATACCTGTATTATAATAAAACAGCGAAATAAAATAAAGTGCAGTTGGCTTTACATTGAAAAACAAGAGTATGAATGAAATCAAAGAAAAGAAAACCAGCATAGCATTACCCGCTGCTATATAATTAAACAACTTGTCTTTTCTTTTTAATGCAAGGTATATGAATGCAATACCAATTAAAAGAAACAAAATTTTCATGATGCTTTCAAGATAGTGCTGGGGCAAAAAAGTATCAGTAAAAAAATTGAGGAGGGTAAAAATACCCAGCAGTAACAAAACAAAACGCTCTCCGTACTTTAAAATACGGTCAAGCAGAATGTAGTTGTTTTTTGTATCCAGAAATCTTCTGGTAAACGATATATAAAAAATGGTGCCTGTAACCAAAAGAAAAAAATCAAAGTAAGCGTAATAGAAATTGGTAAATGCATCAGAGGTTCTTGCCAACGATGAGTTAAAGTAGATGAGCAAAAACATGCAAAGTGAATAAGCTGCATTAAATAAAAACTCTGTTTTACGGCTGATGATAAAATTGGTTACCATAAATAAAATCATCATCAGTAATATACCGCTTATTACCAATCCGAATATCTGAATATCTGATTTTTGCTTT
>JAYUZB010000073.1:0-33769 GCA_043752185.1 Chitinophagaceae bacterium | reverse complement strand
ACGGAACGCTTATTACTTGCCTACCGAAGCGGCATTTTTCCCTGGTATAATGAAGATGAACCCATTTGCTGGTGGAGCCCCAACCCTCGTTTTGTTTTATACCCTGCCGAACTGAAAGTAAGCAACAGCATGAAAACGGTTTTACAAAATGGCAAATACCGGTTTACTACCAACAGGGCATTTACACAGGTAATACAAAACTGTAAAACTGTTTCCCGACACGGACAGGATGGAACCTGGATATCGCCTGCCATGCAAAAAGCTTATACAGCTTTACATGAACGGGGATATGCCCACAGTGCCGAAACCTGGCAGGATGGTGAATTGATTGGTGGCCTGTACGGCATAAGGCTGGGCAATCTGTTTTTTGGCGAAAGCATGTTTAGCCTTAAACCCAATGCCAGCAAGTTTGCCTTTATCAATTATGTAAGGCAATTGAAAAAGGAAAATGTAGAGTTGATAGATTGCCAGTTACATACGAATCATTTGGAGAGTTTGGGAGCCAGGATGATACCCCGGCAACAATTTATTGAAATGCTTGTTACCAATACCGGAAAATAATTTCCGTATTTTTGCCTATATTTTAAAACTTCTCTATGCTATTTGAATTTACAGAAGAACAGTTAATGATAAAACAGGCTGCAAAAGATTTTGCTGTAAACGATTGCCTGCCCGGTGTTATTGAACGGGATGAACACCAGAAATTTCCAAAAGAACAGATTGAAAAATTAGCCGACCTGGGTTTTATGGGTATGATGGTGAAACCTGAGTATGGTGGCAGCGGTATGGATACAGTGAGTTATGTTTTGGCAATGGAAGAGATTAGTAAAATTGATGCCAGTGTGAGTGTTTGTGTAAGTGTAAACAATAGCCTGGTTTGTTATGGCCTGCAGGAATACGCAACCGAAGAACAAAAACAAAAATATTTAAAGCCACTTGCCCAAGGCAAAAAAGATGGTGCATTATACATTGGTGCTTTTTTACTGAGTGAGCCCGAAGCTGGCAGCGATGCTACTTCGCAAAGAACCACAGCCGAAGATAAAGGCGATTATTATTTACTGAACGGAACCAAGAACTGGATTACCAATGGCAACAGCGCCAGCGTATATTTGGTAATTGCACAAACCGATGTAAGTAAAGGCAGCCGTGGCATTAATGCTTTTATTGTAGAAAAAAGCTGGGCCGGTGTGGAAGTAGGAGCCAAAGAAAATAAACTCGGCATACGTGGAAGTGATACACACAGCATTTTATTTACCGATGTTAAAGTACCCAAAGAAAACCGCATTGGTGCAGAAGGATTTGGTTTTAGCTTTGCTATGAAAACATTGGCCGGCGGAAGAATCGGTATTGCATCGCAGGCATTAGGTATAGCAGCCGGCGCTTATGAACTGGCACTTGCATATAGCAAACAACGCAAAGCATTTGGTACCGAAATTATGAACCACCAAATCATCCAGTTTAAACTGGCAGATATGGCAACAAGAATTGAAGCTGCCCGTTTACTTTGTTTAAAAGCCGCCTGGGAAAAAGACAATCATATTGACTACACTTTAAGCAGCAGCATGGCAAAGGTTTTTGCCAGCGAAACCGCCATGTGGACGGCAACTGAAGCCGTGCAGATACACGGTGGTTATGGCTTTGTAAAAGAATACCATGTAGAACGTATGATGAGGGATGCAAAAATTACACAGATTTATGAGGGTACCAGTGAAGTGCAAAGGATTGTGATAAGCAGGGCGATATTGAAGTAGAAAAGCCCCCTCCGCCCCCTGAAGGGGGAACTTATCAAAGCGAAGATGGAAAAGTAATCTTTGTGAAACTTTGTGACCTTCGTGTATTTGTGATTTAATTATGAGCATCAATAAAAAAAAATACGAAGAAATTATACATGAGCTTTATAACAAAGCTACGCTTGTTGCTGTGTCAAAAACAAAACCTCCTGAAGATATCCTTGAACTCTATAATCTTGGCCAGCGTGATTTTGGCGAAAATTATGTACAGGAACTAGTTGGTAAATATGAACAACTACCCAAAGATATCCGCTGGCATTATATCGGTCATCTGCAAAGCAACAAAGTAAAATATATTGCCTCCTTCGTTGATTTAATTCATGGGGTTGATAGTTTAAGTTTGTTGAAAGAAGTAAATAAGCAGGCCTTAAAAAATAACCGTACCATCGATTGTCTGTTGCAGATATACATCGCCAAAGAAGAAACCAAATTTGGACTTGATGCACACGAATTAGCCGAATTAGCCGAATTACACGAATTGAAAAATATCCGCATCACCGGCTTAATGGGCATGGCTTCATTTTCTAACAACATGAATCTTGTAAGAGCCGAGTTTAGCTATCTTAAAAACCTCTTTGATAAATATACTCCCCTGCCAACTGCAAACCGCCAACTGAAAACCCTCTCCATGGGCATGAGCGCCGATTATAAAATAGCTATTGAAGAAGGCAGCAATATGGTAAGAATTGGCAGTTTACTTTTTGGCGAAAGAAATTACAACGGATAAAAATGCAAAAAGGCAATGCACTTTCAAACGCTGGACGCTCAAAAAATATTTACATTGGTATTGGCCTCGCTGCTCTTGCAGCACTAATATGGTCGGGTAATTTTATTATAGCAAAAGCACTTAACGATAAAATTCCTCCCTTCAGCCTTAGTTTTTATCGTTGGCTTATTGCATCACTTATTATACTGCCTTTTGCTATAAAACAATTTGGCAGCCAATGGAAACTGGTTAAGCAATCCTGGTCCTATCTTTTCTGGGCCTCACTTACAGGGATCGTATTATTCAACTCATTTGTTTACATCGGTGCTCATTACACTTCAGCCATCAATCTTGCATTAATCGGCACCACCTCCTCTCCCATTATGGCCGTTGTATTTGCCCGCATTTTTTTAAAAGAAAAAATTGGCTGGATGAAACTGGCAGGCATGATACTTTGCAGCATCGGCGTTCTTTTTTTGTTGCTGAAAGGAAATTTTCAAAACCTGTTATCGCTTCATTTCAGTACCGGCGATCTCTGGTCGCTGGCAGCAGCATGTAGTTTTGCTGTGTATAATACACTGGTAAAGAAAAAACCTGCCGGTATTACACCGGTAAATTTTTTGTTTGTTATTTTTTCTTTGGGTACGCTTATTCTTTTTCCATTTTACATCTGGGAGCTTAATCATTATCCAACAGTAACATTCAGCACCGAACTTATTTTTTCTGTTTTGTATATCGGCATTGGTGCATCTGTTATCTGTTTCCTTATCTGGAACATAGCCATTGGCAAACTCGGCGCAGGCCGCACTGCATTATTCGGTAACCTCATCCCTGTATTCAGCAGCATTGAAGCGGCTGTTATACTGCACGAAAATTTCACCTGGGTACATATTACCAGCATGCTCATCATATTTGCCGGCCTGCTGCTGGCAAACCGGCTGCGCCAATAATAAAGCGTTGCCAATTTGTTAAAACCTTAACAAGCATTGTGAAATGCGGCACGATATTGTATCGTTTGTATATAAATAGATAACTTTGAGATGAGCAATACAACATTTATGTCGGCAACATTTGAAACAGAAAAAAACAGGAAGGCTGCTATTTACACGGCTTTTATATGCGGCGCTATTCTTTTGATAGCACTCTTGGTTTCCTGGAAACCTGTTTTACATCCACCAAAAATGACAGAAGAGTTTATTGAAATAAACCTCGGAAATGATATTGAAGGTTTTGGCGAAATGCAGCCTTTAATAAAAGGTGAAAAAGCCCCCGATGATGAAACTGCAACAGACCAGCAGGCAGCACCGGTAAAAAATGAAACTACCGAAGAAATAAAAGCTGATGATAATACCGATCCTGAATCGGCACCAGTAACCAAGCCTATAAAAACTACACCAAAAGTTACAACACCAAAAGTAGTTCCAACACCTACTCCACCTGCACCCAAACCACAAAAACCAAAAATTGCCGGTTATAACGGCCCAAAAGGTGGTACAGGCAATGGCGCTACTGAAGATAATGGTTATAAATACGAAGGCAACAAGCCCGGTGGCAAAGGCGATGCCGGCAGCCCTAATGGCAAACCCGACAGTTATGGCAACACACCAGGTGGGAAAACCGGTGGTGGTGGTTTGCGTGTTACCAAAGGAGACCGGAAAATTGTAAACAATTATATTTTTATGGGTACCCTTCCACCTGCGGTAATCAATGCCAAGATAAAAGTTTCACCCGAAGGCCGTGGAGTTTTTATTGGTTTCGATAAAGGTTCAACCAGCACCGAAGCAAGATATGCAGAAGCAATAAGAGGTTACTTACCAAACATCGAATTCGATAAGGCCGACCATGAATCTGTTGTAACAGTTCCATTTAATTTCAGGGTACAGTAATTTTTTCACGCAAAGACGCAAAGGAGCAAAGTTTTATTCATAAACCCTTTGCGACTTCTTTACTTTGCGTCTTTGCGTGAAAATATTTTTTGTGTACCCGGCATAAGCTCACTACTCAACTTCATTGGCGTCGCACTCTTGTACTGTTTATCATTATTCAGCTTTACCTACATTTGCTGTTGTACATCTAACAGCGTACAAAATAAATGACCTACCAGCAAACAATCAATTACCTCTACTCACAACTGCCCATGTACAGCCGCATTGGTGCAGCTGCATACAAAGAAGATCTGCATAACACCATTGCCCTGTGCAATGCCATTGATAACCCACAAACAAAATTTAAAAGCATACATATTGCTGGCACCAATGGCAAGGGCAGTACCAGTCACATGCTGGCAGCTATGTTGCAGCAGGCCGGTTATAAAACAGGTTTATACACTTCGCCGCATTTAAAAGATTTTAGGGAGCGAATAAAAATTAATGGCGAAATGATCCACAAAGATTTTGTGATTAATTTTGTTGAACGGACAAAAACAATATCAGAAGAAATTAAACCTTCTTTTTTTGAGCTTACCGTTGCTATGGCATTTGATTATTTTGAAAAAGAAAAAATAGATATTGCAGTTATTGAAACCGGCCTTGGCGGCAGGTTAGACAGTACCAACATCATCACGCCTATCCTCTCCATCATTACCAATATTGGTTACGACCATATGGACCTGCTGGGCAATACGCTGGAAAAAATTGCATCAGAAAAAGCAGGTATCATCAAGCCCGGCGTACCGGTTATTATTGGCGAATATTTACCCGAAACAAAAAATATATTTATTGAAAAAGCAAAGCAGTGCAACGCTCCCATTTATTTTGCGCAGGATGAATACACTGTTTCAAACATTAATTATACTATGCAATTGCTGAGCTGCGATGTAAAAAGTACCCAACATCATATCACCGAAACCTTTGAGCTTGATCTCAACGGTCTCTATCAAACAAAAAATATACGAACCGTTTTATGTGCCGAAGGGCTTTTGATGCAGTTGGGTTTCCCCATAAAAAATGAAGATGAAAAGCAGGCACTAAAAAATGTAAAAAAACTAACGGGGCTTTATGGCCGCTGGGATGTGATCAGCAGCAATCCAACAATTATTCTGGATGTTGCACATAATGAAGATGGCATCAAGCAACTCCTCAACCAGTTGTCTCTTGTACACCGTACATCAAACACCGTACATTTCATAATGGGCATGGTAAAAGATAAAGACATTTCAAAAGTGCTTTCTATCTTACCAAAAAATGCACAGTACTATTTTTGCAATGCACATATTGAAAGAGCCTTACCACATAAAGAACTTCTGGAAAAAGCAAAAATTTTTGAACTGAATGGCGAAAGTTTTGATGATGTGAACGAAGCCATTAAAGCAGCCAAACTTAATGCTGCAGCAAATGATATTATCATTGTTTGCGGAAGTGTGTTTTTGGTGGCGGAGGTGGATATTTTACTTTTTAACAGCAACCAAAAAAAGATTTAAAAACAATTTTATAATTTATTACCAGTTTCTTTACTTTTTTTTAATGGCACAAGTGATTCAAACCTATTGTGTATAATAAGTATTAGCAGTCCAAAAATAATGGCAGATACAATTAGGACGGTATTAAGTAATCCGGTTACAGAAAAAGACATCCTGATTAAGATAGTAGAAATGATAAAGCCAGAGTTTCTGATAACCTTATGAAATTCATCAGTATGAAAAAAAGAAAACAATAATAAAATAACATCTGCAATAATCAATATCGAAAAGAACTGTTCAAAAAAAATGTTGTTGATATTTTTGAAAGTTACATCAGTGGGTATACCGGCGTCTGAAATACTTAAAAACCAGGTAACGAACGAGTAAATAGCAACAAAAATAATTACTGGCACTAATGAAGCTGCCAGTATTTTTTTTATTTTAATGAACCTGCTTATGTTTTCTTCTTCCATATTATTCGGTACATCTGCGTTGAATCTTTTTTTACTGTGAACGTGAAAATGATAAATTAGAAAAAACAGGAGTACAGATGCTATAATATCGTACGTAAACTGTAGATCATATTTTATTTTAAACCAGTCAGAAGAAAGTGATAATGTAGAAAGATCTTTAAACAATCGCCGGATAATGATCAACGAAATAATCTCGTATTGTTTGCTGATATAAGTAGTGATAGATTTTGGCAGATAATATATCAGTAAGTATACTTCGTAAACAAGTATAAAAGAAAAGGGCGTATAAATTGCAGCGATAGGGTTTTTTAAAAGCTCTGAAGATTTATTAAAGGGAATAATCCCAAAATCAACCAGATAAATAAGTGCAAGGTGAATAAGGAAGCTTGCAATAGCTATCATCAAAATTATGTGCTCACTTTTTTTTCGGGTATTATCCGAAAGAAGTTTCTGATAAAAAATTTCAAAATATTTATTGAATGTCATTTATAAGTGTTGTATTACGCTTCTACAACAAAGGAGAACCATAAAAGTTTCTTATATGCCAATAAACTTAATTATCTACTACCTGTAACTTCAACAAATTCTTAATTTGCTCAACCTAAACTTAATCTTACTTAAGCAAATCTTAATTTTATTTAAGGCGGATTTTTTATTAGTGAGTTGTAATGCTGAGCTTGTTGAAGCCGGTATGCTTAACGAACCCGCCTTCGACAAGCTCAGGCTGACAGCTTTTTTTAATTTAAGAGACTACATCTTTTTTAATTCATCCAACTTACCTAACCCATAAAAAATACAAGTAGAATGCATTGCCTGTACAATCTCATTATTCATCAGCATTGTCCTCACTTCTTCTAACAGAAATAATTTTATTTCAATCTCTTCATTGTAATCTAATTGTTGCTCACTAACTTTTTTACCGCCAGTTGCCAGGTATAGTGTTGTAAAATTATTCAGCACGCCGGGGTTTGCTGCTGTTCTTCCCAAACAATAAAAATTAGTAAAGGTGTAACCCGTTTCTTCCTGTAACTCCCGTGCAACGGATATTTCAGCGGCTTCGTCTTTATCAACAAAACCACCGGGCAGTTCTAAAATACTTTTTTCAATAGGATGGCGGTATTGTTTTACCAGTATTACTTCATTGTTTTCGGTAAGGGCCATGGCGCAAACAGACTCGGGCATTTCTACCACAAAATACGGATCTACAATGGTGCCGTTTGGCATTTCGCAACGGTCTTCTCTGGCAGTAAAATAAATGTACCTGCTTAAATATCTTGAAGAAAGTTTTTTCCAGTCCATTCGGTTTATTGGTTTACCTGTTTATTGGTTTATTGGTATGCTACTGCTGTACTGGTTTTACAAATAAACAATTAAACCAGTAAACCAATAAACTACCAACTCATTCGTTCCCGCAGCGAAGTTACATGCGCCGTATGATGCCTGCTATGCCATGCATACATGCCCAGCAAAAACCAAAGTGTCATTTCTTTTTTATGTTCGGGATGAAAGATGGTTCTGTTAAGATCGGCTTCGGTTAGGTGCCGCAAAATTTCGTACCAGCGGGCGTGCAAAGCATGCAGCAGCGTTAAAGAAATATTTACGGGCAGATTTTTGGTGTCATTCATTTCGGCCCAGGCTACTTCATCATAAGGACGTATGGTGGGATTATTTTCCGTAAGGCCCAGTTTAAAACGAGTGTAAGCATTTATGTGGCTGTCGGCAACATGGTGTACTACCTGCTTTAATGTCCAGCCACCATCACGGTATGATGTGTTTAATTGGGCTTCATCTAAATTTAGAATAGCATTTTCTAAATGCTGTGGCAGGTTCTTAATATCAATCAGCCATTCTCCTAAAAGTTTTTCGGAGAATGGCTGAGCAATATATTTACCTATCGGGTATTTTAAATCTTCATTCATTGTTTACTAATTACTTACCGGCAGTAACAGCCGGTTTGATATCTTCCAGCGAAATTTCGAACTTCAATGTTGAAAAAGGAGGAATAGCAGCGCCATTACCTGCACCACCATAAGCCAGTTCACTTGGTACATACACTTTCCAATGATCGCCTTTACGCATTAATTGCAAAACTTCTATCCAGCCTTTTATTACACCCATTACCGGAAATACAGCAGGCTGGCCACTTTTAAAACTATTCTCAATGTCTTCGCCGTCAAATAATGCTACCCTGTAATTTACAACAACGGTATCTATACCTCTTGCTTTGGGCGAATTGGCATCTCCATTTTTAATTACTTCGTATTGTAAACCGCTTGCAGTTGTAATAACCTCTTTACGCTTTTTATTTGCTTCCATAAAAGCTTGTCCTTTCTTAGTTGCTTCAGCACCTTTTGCCAAAGCAAAAAGATCAAGCTGCTTTTGCATGGTAGCGTTAATCAGTTCCTGACTTAACAGTGGCGTATTCTTTTTAAACACATCTTCAACACCCTTATTCATCATAGCTGCGTTCAGTTGATTAATACCCTGCGCCTGCATGTTGGTAGCCACATTATAACCTGCAGCATAACTGAAACTGTCAAGTAAATTTTTAAATTTTGGTGTGCCTGCTGCCGGCGTTTTTGCTGCTCCTTTGGTTGCAGGTTTTGCTGCAACTTTAGCAGTTTTTTGTGCTGTAACTGAAAACGAAACAGCTAATAAAATGATTGTACTAAGTAATACTCTTTTCATGTGTTATGTTTATTGTTTTTTGTAAAATTGAATGCAAATAAACGGATTTTTTATTCATCCCGCATTTCATGACCTGTTAAATGTATAAAAACATCTTCCAGGCTGGCGGCTTTTACCTGCTTGGGGCGCTCAAAGCCACTATTCACCAGGTCATCTATCATTTTATCGGGGCTATCCAGCGATATGATCTTTCCTTCGTCCATAATGGCTATGCGGTCACATAGCTGCTCGGCTTCGTCCATATAGTGCGTGGTAATAATAACTGTGGTACCCTTGGCCCGTATATTTTTTATCAAATCCCACAAATTACGCCTGGCCTGTGGGTCAAGCCCGGTTGTGGGTTCATCCAGAAAAATAATTTTTGGTTTATTGATAAGCGTGGTGGCAATGGAAAAACGTTGCTTTTGTCCGCCACTTAATTCTTTAAACTTGCTTTTTGCTTTATCGGTTAGGTTAACCAGTCTTAATAATTCCACTGGGTTAACATCTTCATTATACAAACCACCAAACAGATTTATCAACTCAACCAGAGTAAGGCCGGGATAATATCCCGATGTTTGCAGCTGAACACCAATTTGTTTTTTTATTGCATCCGGCTCCTTATCAAGGTCTAAACCGCAAACAGTAATTTGCCCACTCGTTTTTTGGCGCAGGGTTTCAATAATTTCCAGCGTGGTAGATTTGCCGGCACCATTGGGGCCCAGCAAGCCAAATATTTCACCTTCGTACACATCAAAAGAAATACCTTTTACTGCATTGAAAGCGCTGTAATTTTTAACCAGATCTTTTACTGTAATGATTGTGTTCATTTTTTAGGGCCTCATCCCAACCCTTCTCCAAAGTAAAAGGAACTGGTAGTTTGAAGCGATCTTTTTGTTTGTATTATAAATTAACTTAAAGACGATAAAAATAATATAACACTTTTGTACCTCTTTTTTTCTTCAATTTTGCAAGCTCTGATCTTTGCTTCAATCTTCTGCTTTTCCTCCCCCTTCGGGGTTCCCGCTAGGGAAAGAACGAAGTTCAGAGGGGGCCTTATAATACTTATCCATCTCTTCCATCATCAGCTTGCTGCCAATAAAAAACGGTGTTCTTTCATGGAGTTCTTTTGGCTGTATATCCAGTATACGTATTTTTCCATCAGTTGCCAGTCCGCCAGCCTTTTCTACAATAAATGCAAGCGGATTACATTCATACAGCAATCTTAATTTGCCACCTGGTTTGCTGGTTGTACCCGGATACATAAAAATTCCGCCCTTAATTAAATTACGATGTACATCAGCCACCATACTACCTATATAACGCTGTGTATAAGGCCCCCCATTAGCTTTATCTTTTTTCTGACAGGCAGTAATATATTGTTTTACCCCTTCTTCGTACTGGAAAAAATTACCATGATTTACCGAATACATTTTACCTGTTTCGGGGCATTTAATATCCGGATGGCTTAAAGAATATTCGCCAATAGATGGATCTAAAGTAAACCCATTTACACCCCGGCGGGTAGCATACACAAACATGGTTGATGAACCGTAAATAACATAACCGGCCGCCACCTGCTTATTACCCGGCTGCAAAAAATCTTCTTTAGTGGCAGGTTTACCCAACTCACTCACCCTGCGGTAAACACTGAATATGGTTCCAATAGAAACATTTACATCAATATTGCTGCTGCCATCCAGCGGATCAAAAAGGCAAACGTATTTGCTTTTGTTACTTACCGGATCATCAAAAACAACAATATCATCCAGCTCTTCGCTGCCAATGCCTGCACAACTAATACCATGCTTAAGCACGCCCATAAATTGGTTATTGGCAAATACATCCATCTTTTTAACTTCCTCACCCTGCACATTAATACTGCCCTCATCGCCCAAAATATCAACCAGGCCTGCTTTATTCACTTCTACATTAACCCGCTTTGCAGCCAGGCCCAGGTCACGCAGCAGCCCCGAGAGCTCGCCGGTTGCATTGGGAAAATCCCGCATTTGCTGGATAGTAAATTCGTCTAAAGTCTGTATCCTGCGGTTAGTATCCATATTTAAGTAATTGATAAGTCAATAATTAGTTTATTGCACAAGATTACCGATTTTTGCAATCAAATTATCAGGGCTAAATTAACCCAATTTACTCAATCAACCCACAACGAATGAAGGTTTTTAAGTTTGGAGGAGCCAGTATCAACACCGTAGAAAGAATTACAAATACCGGTAACATTATCAAATCATTTAAGGGCGAAAAAATACTCATCATTATATCTGCCATGGGCAAAACTACCAATGCACTTGAAAAAGTGGTGGATGCTTTTTTTGCAGGAAGAAAAGAAGATGCACTGCAATTGTTTGAGCAGGTTAAGGAATCGCATTTAAACACACTGAAATACCTCATCACCCTAAACTGGCAGCAGGCCGAAAACCAGTTAAAAGATTTTTTTACCGAAGTGGAATGGCTGCTGCATGATAAGCCGGTGAGGGAATACGATTATTATTACGATCAGATTGTTTGCTGCGGCGAATTGCTGAGCACATCGCTGGTGAGTATTTATTTAAACGAAGTGGGTGTAAAAAATAAGTGGGTTGATGTAAGAGATATTGTGAGAACAGATGACAATTTCAGAGATGCATACATTAACTGGAATTATACGCAACAAAAAGTAAAAGCTGATATTGAACCATTATTTACCGAGTTTGATATTGTGATTACGCAGGGTTTTATTGGCGCAACCGATGAAAATGAAAGCACCACTTTAGGAAGAGAAGGCAGTGATTTTAGTGCCGCCATATTTGCAAACATATTAGATGCCGAAAGCCAAACCATCTGGAAAGATGTAGAAGCGGTGATGAGTGCAGACCCAAAAGAATTTGCGGATGCAGAAAATATTTATGCCTTAAGTTACCGGGAAGTGGTGGAGATGGCTTATTACGGCGCACAGGTAATACATCCAAAAACCATTAAGCCGCTGGAGAATAAAAATATTCCCCTGCATGTGCGTTGCTTTTTAAATCCTGCATTGCCGGGTACAGTCATCAGCAACAAACCGGTACACAACCTGCCACCGGTAATTGTTTTAAAGAAAGACCAGGTGCTGATGGAACTAAGTTCGAAAGATTTTTCTTTTGTGGAAGAGAAACCCATGAGCCAGTTGCATGAAATGTTTGCAGCCATAAAAATACGCCCCAACCTTTCGCAGAATGGTGCCATCAGTTTATTATGTTGCCTGGATGATAAACCCGAAAAGATAGAAAAGCTGGCGCTGGCTGCTTCCGAAATTTTTGATGTACAGATAGAAAAAAATCTTACCCTGCTTACCATCAGGCATTATACCCCCGAAAAAATTAATGAACTTACTAAAGGAAAAGTAATTGTGCTGGAACAGAAAACAACAGAAACCATCCAGGTGTTGATGCGTTAATTGATGATGTACTCGCCCTTTTTATTTACAATGATGATGGGCAGTTTTTTATTTTTCTCAAAATAATCATAAGCAGCTTTCATGTTTATGATTGATTGATTGATAGCCTGTTTATCCTTAATTGTTTCGGTGAGATAATCTAAAGATTTTTTTACTCCATAGTTAACCGGGAAAATATGTACAGGTATAAAATCCTGTCCGTTTAATTTTACAATAGATGCAATTGTATACACTTCTTCAATAGGATAATCCTGAATGGCGATGCAACCGGTAGAAACACAATTACCATGAATATAAATATCGCCGCCCGGTTTTTTTGTATTACTTAAAATTTTATCAGCTGCATTGGGATAGTTTAATCCCAGCGCCAGATGATAGTTGCTCCTCGGATTAAATTCATTGATGTAGTAAAATCCTTCGGGCACCTGTTTATCTCCTTCTGAACGTTTGGGGCCAATATTGCCGCTTTGCATACACACTTTATATGTTTTAAAAAGTGTAAAGCTGTCTACATCCTTATTTTTAACCCACAGTTCCAGTGAGCGGTCGTATTTAAAAGACCGTATATAAACAGAATACGGCGGCCAGCTTAATTTCTTTTCTTTAAACTGCTGTTTTAAGGAATCCTCAAGTTTATTGGAAACTGCATTTTTGATAAATGCTTTTCTAGGTTCAGCAAAAGATGTTTGCGCAAACAAGCTGTTTGTGAATAGCATTGCAAAACAAACTATAATACCGCCATGCAAATGCAATTGTTTCATTAAGGAAGGTATTTAAATTGATAAAGCAAAATTAAATTTTTTATTGAGAATTATCTCAACAAAAATTTAATCAACTGCTTTACAAAATGTTAATTAACCTCTGCAACAATTGTACCGACTATAACCTTAAACAGGTAATTAGTTTTATGTAAATGGCCCCGATAACTATTGGAGCCATCTGATATTACATCACATTCCTTCGGGATACTTATTAAATAAAGAGGGTATTATAAGTTCCCCCTCGCATCCTGCTCTCTTTCCAAAGCTTCAAATAACGCTTTAAAGTTACCCTTGCCAAAACTTTGTGCTCCTTTACGCTGAATGATCTCAAAAAACAAAGTAGGCCTGTCTTCAAGCGGTTTGCTAAAAATCTGCAACAGGTATCCTTCTTCATCTCTGTCTATTAATACACCCAAATCCTGCAGGGGTTGTAAATCTTCATCAATTTTGCCAACACGGTCCAAAACAGTTTCGTAATAACTGTCGGGTATATTTAAAAATTCAATGCCCCTGTTTTGTAATTCCGTTACTGTTTTTACAATATCATTGGTTGCAATGGCCACGTGTTGTACACCTTCGCCGTTATAAAAATCAAGGTATTCTTCTACCTGGCTTTTCTTTTTGCCTTCTGCCGGTTCATTAATGGGGAATTTTACAAACCCGTTTCCGTTGCTCATCACTTTGCTCATCAATGCCGAGTATTCGGTTGAAATATCTTTGTCATCAAAGCTTAAAATGTTTTTAAAGCCCATCACTTGCTCGTAAAAAGATACCCAGGGATTCATCTGGTTCCAGCCTACATTGCCCACGCAATGATCTACATATAATAAACCGGTTTCTGTAGGGTTGTAGTTTGATTCCCATTTTTTAAAGCCAGGCATAAAAACGCCATTGTAATTTTTTCTTTCTATAAAAAGATGAACCGTTTCGCCGTAAGTATGTATGCCGCTCATTACCACTTCCCCATCATCATCTTTTAATACAGTTGTTACCAGGTAAGGCTTTGCTCCTCGTTTTACAGTTTCTTCAAAAGCATTGGCAGCATCTTCTACTTTTAATGCAATCACTTTTACACCATCGCCATGTTTATAAATATGATCAGCAATTGGATTATCAGTACGCAACGGCGTTGTTAAAACAAATGTGAGTTTATTCTGCCTGATCACATAACTCACTTTGTCTTTCATACCTGTTTCGGGACCTGCATAGGCCAGCGACTGAAAACCAAATGCCGTTTTATAAAAATGCGCCGCCTGTTTTGCATTGCCTACATAAAATTCAACGTAGTCGGTACCATGTAAAGGCAAAAAATCGGTTGTGCTACTATTTGTAATTGAAGGTTGTATGGTTGTTGTTTCCATTGTGATTAATTTGAAGTGTGAAGAAAATAGTCAGCAGGGATCGTAGAAAAAAATCTGTGTAATTCTGTGACACCTGCCTGCCAACAGGCAGCTTTGTGAGAAAACCAAATTAATTTACCGAATCCATGGCAAGCGTCAACATCAACAGGGAGTAGTTGTTGCGCTTATCGGAGAATAATTTATGTGGATAGTCGGGTTGCATTGTTTGCAAATCTAAACAATCCTGCTGAGGAATACTATAATTGCCGCATTACTATTTTTTTATTCTAACCTGCAAGGCATAATCATAGGTATCGAGGTTGGCAAAGCTGATATTTTGCGGTGATGCAAATGGCAGGTAATTAATCAGTTTTTGTTTTGTAAACCGTTGGCTCCAAAACCTTTCTTCAGTTGCAGTAAATGAATCGGTGGAGTCGGTAATAATCGTCATACCCATTTTTAAATAAGCTGCTTCCTGATTTTTACGGGTTTTGTCATTATCTAAATAACAGGCTCCAATTACTACTTCGCCCCCATCATGCAGCAGATTAAAAGCATTTGAAAAAATACGGGTAAAATTTTTATTGCTGCTCAGATCAAGTCTTTGTCCCGAATTTTTGTATGTTTCAAATGGAAAATCATCCGGATAAAAATTACCTGCCGTAAACCACGTCGTAATAACCAGGTCGTATTTTTTTTGCCAGGCATCCAGATTTTTTGCATCAATATGAAATGCGTTTACTTTATCCTGCAGGTTTAAACCGGCAATATTTTTATTCGAAATTTCAACACATGCTGCTGCATTATCGGTACCATCATACCGGGCAATCCTGTCCCAAATTTCTTTTATACCGGCCAGGTGCATGGCTACTCTCCCATTGCCAATGCCGATATCTAAAATATAGATGGGTGCTTTTTTTTGATTGGAAAGTTCGGTTATTACTTTCTTCAATTCAATAAACTCGGCCCATTGCGCCTGTATCAAATATTCGGAGATATAAGTAAGGTCGAAAGATTTTTTTACCGTATTTGCATTGTCGTACATTTCCATAATTGCGTTTTTAAATTAATTATTAGAAACTTATTTTTTCTGCAACAATTACAATTGTATCAAATGCATAAGATGGCCGTTCCATTATTTCTTTTATCTGAAAACCGCTTTGCTGCAAAAGTTTAATGAGCTCATCTTTGTAAAAAGCACGTACCGTTGAATTGTCTTCTCCAATTTTTACCAATTGCCCCGTTTCATCTGCTTCGTAGTAAACAGCTGCCCAGTCAAAAGTTCCGTTTTGCAAAGTATTAACCGACCAAAAACTATCCCGCTGATATTTTTTATTTTCAACATCAGCCTTGTGCGTAATTTTTTTCTCAGCATCAATAAGCGGTATAAATTTATCTGCATCTATAAAATCAAAACATACAATTCCCGGTTTTATTAAATTTTTATTGATTGAATTGAAGCAAGCAAGCACTTCTTTATTTGTGTTGAGGTAACTTATTGTTCTGCCGGTAATAATAGCGGCTTCAAATTTTGCCTGTTCTTCAAAATCCCTCATATCTCTGTTAATGAAAACGGCATGCTGATTATTTTTTTGAGCAATCAGCAGCATAGCTGCACTCAGGTCTAAACCGGTATAATTAAACCCGGCTTTTGTAAAGCGGCAGGCCAGGTTACCGGTGCCACAACCAATTTCAAGCAATTTTGCACACTGATATTTTAAAAGAATGTTACTGTAAAAATAAAATTCTTCATCATAATTTATAAAGCTTTTATACATCGCTTCGTAAACTTCTGCCAATTGTGTGTACAGTTTTGTCATAACTATTTTAATATTTTTTTACTCCAATAATAGTACGCCTTTTATAATTAAAATAAAAAAAGCTGATTCCCATTTTCAGGAAATCAGCCCTTTTTCAAATAACTAACGAGTTGGTTTTTCTTTAATTAAAATTAAAATTTAAATACTAACGACCCCTGGAAAATAGTACCCAGTTGGCTGAACTGAGAACCATTGTAACCAAGAATACGGTAACGGCCACTGAAAGATAAAAATCCTTCTAATAAATCTTTATCCGCCTGATTAGCTAATGTAGCTTTTGCAGTTGCATAATCCGGATCGGTTGGGTTTCCGGTTAATTCCAATTTCCATTTTGGTAATACATTAAATATATTGTTTACTGCAATAGAAAAAGAAATTTTATCGGTGAAGTTGTAACCAACATTTAAATCTGTTACAACAGCAGTTTTAAATACCTGCTTAATGTTATTCATCTGGCTGCCACCATTATCCAGATCCTGGAATTTTGTTGGCCCAAATATGGTATTGTTTAAACTGATACCAAACTTTTTGATGCTGTAATCAAATCCGATAACTGCTTTAAACAACGGACGGCCTTCGGTTATAAGCGATTTGATTTGTGTACTTAAAATAGTAGCACCTGCAGATTTGATTGCCGGAGGGTCATTTGGTGTACCAATAATTTTATTTGTAAAAGTATAGTTACCTGCAACATTTACACCCAGCTTGCCTTTGCCTAAACCAATGTTTTTATAATTGGCAACAAAATCAATTCCTTGCGTTTGTGTTTTTATACCATTAATAAAAAACTGAACACTTTCTAAATCATAATTACCTGCACCAACACTGTTGCCCTTTAGAATACGGCCTAATTCTGTTTGTGGCACAGCCAGGCTTTTATCAGGCGTAGTTATTGAAGAACTGTAAAGCACCCTGTTCTTTATGGTAATACTGTAAAAATCTAAAGTAACGCTCAGATTTTTAATGGGGTTTAAGCCAACACCAAAAGTTATGTTGGTAGATTTTTCGGGTGATAAACGGGGAATACCCAATGCAAATGCCTGTTTGCTTCTGTTATTAAATAAACCAGATAGCACGATGGTTCCGCCGGCAAAAGATGCCTGGGTTGATTGTGCATAAATCTGGTGAAGTGTTGGGGCCCTGAAGCCTGTAGAAGCCGACGCCCTGATAACTGCGATGTTATCGGCAATTTTATAACGTGAAGAAAGTTTCCAAACAAATGCTTCTCCAAAATCGCTGTATTTTTCTCCACGAACAGCTGCATTTAATAAAAAGTCTTTGGTAATATCAATCGTACCATCTATGTATGCACCAAAGTTAAAACGGCTGTTTGTACCAGCATTTTCGGCTCTGATACCTGGGAACGAGTTAGACCCCTGTCCGGAGTATGATGCAGTATCGCCAGCAATGATCTTGTACGATTCTCTTCTAATCTCTGTACCAAATGCCAACGTAAAATTTTTCAGGATGGGTTTAGAAACATCGTAGTTGCCTACGACATGCGAAAATCCAAAACCACCTGGTTTAAATGCAGTAGGACTTGCAGTACCCAACGAACGGTTTACTGTATTTTCAACAGTATATAATTGCTGGTTACCTCCAAAAGTAATACTGGCATCGTGTGTCCAGCCACTTTTTACATTCTTAAATCCAAAAGTGCCATTATAATCCAACAGGTCTCCTTCAAAACTTGGTTCATAACCTAAATAACCTTCGTACAAAGGATCGGTACCTCCGGTGTAATTTGGTGCACCAGGAATTCTTTTATGTAATAACCCTGCATCAGTTCTCCAATAAGGCGTTCTGTAATTTGCATTACTGAAAGCCTTCTTAACAACAAAAGCAGCATTGGCATAAAACTGTCCGGCATCTCCCACCGGAAGGCCAAGGTTTACATTAAATTTAGCTGCTGAAATTTTGCCGGTTCCATTTCTGTTTTTACCAGTGGGATATAACTTTAAAAAATCTATAATTGCCTTGTTTGTAGGATCGGTATTTGGTTGCGAAGGATCGCCAAAAGTGGCTATCTCGGTAGGTACATGTATAATGCCAGAACGTATGGCATTGTTTTGCTGACTAAAATCAACAGTATAGTTTACAAATCCTTTATCGCCAATGTTTGAACCGCTGTTAAAAGCAATACCATAATTGGTACCATCTCCTTTGGCTGTTAGGCCGCTGTTAACGGTAAGTGAGCTGTACTGATACCTGTCTTTAAGCACCACGTTCATAACACCTGCAATGGCATCGGAACCATATTGAGCCGAGGCTCCGTCTCTTAATATTTCTACACGTTTGATGGCATCAACCGGTATGGCTGAAAGATCGGCTCCGGTTTCTCCCCGGCCTGGTGCAAACTGTACATATAATAACGAACTCAGGTTTTTTCTTTTGCCATTAATCAGAATTAAAGTGCGGCTTGGACCCAGATTCCTGATTTCATAAGGATCAAGCAATGTAGTTGCATCATTTACGGGTGTATTAACCGTGTTAAACGATGGAACCCTGTATTGTAATTGCTTATCAAAAGAAACCTGTCCGGTTGATTTTAAATCAGCTGCAGAAATAACATCAACAGGAAGTGGCGAACTCACCGATGTTCTTGGCAACGAACGGGCACCTACCATAACAACCCCTTCCAGGTTTTGATCACTTTGTTGCAAATCGGCATCAAGTGTTTTTTGATCACCGTCGTTTAATTTTACATTGATGGTTTTATCAATATACCCAATGGAAGAGAAAGTAATAGCATAATCTCCATTGTTAAGGGTTAAGGAATATCTTCCGTTGGCATCTGTGGTGGTACCACGGTTAGATGGAACAGCAACCACGCTGATACCGGCCAATGGTTTGCCATTATTGGTTACCGTACCGCTTAATACAGCCGGCGGCGGTTCGGCTGCTACCAGCATTTTTTCTTCCCTTGCTTTAACTACTATGGTTTTTTCCACAATAGTATAAGTAAGTGGCAGATTTTTAAAGCACTGCGTAAGTACTTCATCAAGGCTTGCATTTTTTACATTAATGTCTACTTTGCCTGCGCTGTTAAGCAGCTCATCTCTGTAAAAAAACTGAAACCCCGTTTGCCGGTTAATTTCTTTAAACACTTTTTGCAAAGTGGCTTTCTTTTCGGTCATGGTAATTTTTTGTGAAGTGCTTTTTGCACTTACAGAAAGGCAGGCCGAAAGAAGAAAAAGAGCTGTAAGATTCATGATTAACAGCGTTTTGGTAATCCGTCTCTGCATTTTGAGAGAGGGAATTTGTTTGTTTAATTTCATACTTTTGGTTTGTATGGGTTAATAAATAAGCAGTCTTGCCAGATTTGTTTATAAAAAATGTAATCCATTTTATACCGTTCCGGTTGCTGCCGGGGCGGTTTTATTTTTGAATTACTTTAGAAAACCCTTTTTAATTCACAACAATTGTCTTTCCCTCAATTTTAAAATTCACACCTGCCAACTCCATAATTTTTAACACCTGCGACAGGTTACTGTTGCGGCTTACAATACCTGAAAAAGTTTCGTTACTTACTTTTCCATTGTAGGTTATATCCACATCATACCACCTGCCTATCTGCCTTAAAATACTTTTTATATTTTGGCTGTTAAAATTAAATGTGCCGTTTTTCCAGGCCACTTCTGCATCAATATCCACATCATTATTTAAAGTTACTTTACCCATCGTATTAATGCAAGCCTGCTGGCCAACAGTAAGTATTTGAGCATCGGATGGTTTTGAAATCAGGTTTGATATTGCTGTAACTTTTACTTTGCCCTCCAGTAAAGTTGTTTTAACAGCAGCTTCATCGCTGTAAGAATTGATATTAAAATGTGTACCCAAAACTTCCACAATGCCTTTACCAGCTATGTTTACTTTAAAGGGCATTTTTTGTCCCCCTTCAGGGGATAGGGGCGCTATTTCAAAATAGGCTTCGCCGGTTAATTCAACCGAGCGTTGTGTACCAACAAAAATGGTTGGAAATTTTAATGAAGAGGCTGCATTTAACCAAACTTTTGAACCATCGGCAAGAATTAAAAGATACTGTCCCCCACGGGGTGTGGATATGGTATTAAACATGGGCTGGGTATTGCCATCTGCGCCTGTTGAACTGTAAGTAAGCTGACCATCTAATTTAATTACCGTAGCATTTCCCTGGTTAGAGATACTACCATTATCGGCACTATCCAGAATTATTTGAGATCCATCTGCCAGTGTTAATACCGCTCTATTACCTCCGGGTATTATATCGTGCTTAGGCAACATCTTGGTTTTTACTGTTTGGTTACCTACCGTATTTTTATTATTTATAAGATTGTAAAGAAAAAATGTACCAACAAGCAGGATGGCAGCAACTGCCAGCTTAAGCCAGTTCTTTTTACCAAGCAAAATAACCGGTGCTTTAGGCGTATCCAATTGTTTTTTTATTGCTTCAAAAGTCAATTCAGTTTCTCTGCACAATTCATTGTTATCTTCTGATGCTGATAAATTTTCAGCTTCCAGGTTTTCAGTAATTAAGCTTCTTAACAGTTTTTCATTTTCGGGGTTATTGAAATGTACCAATAATGCCTCAAGCTCTGCAGGAGAACATTCATTATTCAAATATTTATTAAATAAGTTTTGCATAATAGTTGTAATAGTTTTAGAGGTACGTTAAAAGCTAATACGCTTAACAGGATGATTTACTCTGCCCGGTTCTAATTTTTTTTTCGATTATATAGATGCCTGCAAATTCAGGAAGTGTCTCGGTTGAAATTAATTTGAACCACATAGGCTTTCAGGCCACAAAAGGAAAACACATAGCCTATGTGAATTTCTATGTTTCTATTGTTACTATGTGGTTCAAATTCTTTTAATAAAACGAATAAAATTTCAAACTGAGACACAACCCAAATTCAGGAAAAACAAAAGGCATAAAATCTGTTCATAATTTTGAAAGTGCAGCCGGATGGATTTGGTGGCTTTTACAATGTGGTCGCTGATGGTAGAAACAGATATGCCCAGCAACTCACTTACTTCTTTGTACGATTTGTCTTCTAATTTACAAAGCCCAAATACCTGGCGGCGTTGTGGCGGTAATGCCTCAATGGCCTGCAGCAGTATAGCGGCGTTTTCTTTGCTTAAAATCTTTTCCTCAATGTGTACATATTCCAGGGTGGCAACAGCTTGTAACTGCTCCTGCCTTTTTTTATTTCGGGCGGCCTTGCGAAAAAAATCATACACTTTATTTTCTGCAATTTTAAAAAGATAGGACCGAAATGATTTTTCAATATCAATAAGCTCCCTGCTGCTCCATACTTTTAAAAAAACATCTTGTATTATTTCCCTGGCCTCAACTTCCGACTTAACCATTTTAATCAGGTGGCAATACAGTTTGGGGCTGTAGAGGTGGTATATTTTTTCAAATGCCTGCATATCGCCCTTAAGCATCTCAGGTATAAGCTTTGTTTCATCGTAATGTGAAGTGTCATGCATGAATACAAGGTCCGATGGTATAAAACTAAATTTACTGTTTTCTTATGAATTATTTTTAATTACATTTTTTTGACGCTACCTTATCTTTGCTGCTATGAAAAAAGTTGGCATTTTAGGCGGCGGCCAGTTAGGCCGCATGTTATTACAGGCAGCAGCTAATTACCCGGTTGAAACATTTGTTATGGAAAATGATGAGAACTGTCCGGCAGCTCATCTGTGCCATCATTTTACAAAGGGTGATATCAGCAATTTTGATGACGTTTATAATTTTGGTAAAGGCCTTGATGCTTTAACTATTGAGATTGAAGCAGTGAATGAAGATGCATTGCAAAAACTGGAATTGGAAGGTGTACGCATTTACCCAAAACCGGCTGCGTTAAAAACAATTAAAAGTAAAATTTTACAAAAGCAGTTTTATAAAGACAACGAAATTCCCACCAGCGAATTTATCATCACCCAAAATAAAGCCGACTTAAACCACCATACCGGTTTTTTACCTGCAGCACATAAACTGGCCATGGGTGGTTATGATGGCCGTGGTGTAGAATTATTGAGAACCAAAGATGATCTTGTAAAAGCATTTGATGCACCGGCAGTTTTAGAAAAACTGGTTACTATAAAAAAAGAAATTGCAGTAATTATTGCTGTTGCCGATAATGGCGAAAATGCTTTGTATCCATCTGTGGATATGATTTTTGATAACCGGCTAAATTTATTGGAATACCAGATAAGCCCTGCAGATATTGCCGATAAAATATTATGGAAAGTAGAAGCTGTTGCTTTAAAAGTGGTGAAGGATTTAAAAAGCCCCGGCATTTTTGCCGTAGAATTATTTGTAGATTTTGATGACAATGTTTTTGTAAACGAAACCGCCCCCAGGGTGCACAACAGCGGCCATCATACTATTGAAGCAAACTTCAGCTCTCAGTTCGATATGTTGTGGCGTGTTATACTGGGCTATCCATTAGGAAGTACGGAACATATTTTACCGGCAGCCATTGTAAATCTTTTGGGTGCCGAGGGCCATAGCGGAGAAGCCGTGTATGAAGGTCTGAATGAAATACTAGAGATTGAAAATGTGTTTGTACATATCTACGGCAAAAAACAAACCAAGCCGGGCCGTAAAATGGGCCATATCACTATATTGAGCAAAGAAAAGCAGGAACTGATACACCAGGCCAACCGGATAAAGCAAACGGTAAAAGTTGTAGCAAGGCCATAGAATGAGTTTTTATCCTGTATAATTTCCGCTGATACCTTTTTTTTACCGTTTCAGCTATTATTCAAGAACTTAGGCGACCGTTTAATGTTAAAACATCGTCTAACTAAAACACATTCACGTGATATACAAAATGAAACTATCTTTTTCTTTACTGATATTAATACCATTGTATTTTGCTGCTTGTAATTCAGCTAACAAAGATGAAAAGAAGCCCGGCACAGGTGGCGATAAGAAGCCTCCCTCCAAAGTAGAAGCTTTTCTGGTTACACCCAAAACATTAGCACAGGATATTGAAATGCCCGGCAGTTTAATGCCTGCCGAAGAAACCGAACTGCATCCCGAAGTATCGGGCAGGGTAACCGGTATTTATTTTAGCGAAGGCAGTAATGTTGGCCAAGGCGCTATGCTGGTAAAGTTATATGATGGCGATTTACAGGCCCAAATGAGCAAATTAAGAATACAGTTAAAAGTTGCAAAGGAAACACTGGAAAGATATGAGTCGCTTTTAAAGATTGGTGGTGTAAGTGTGCAGGAGGTAGAAACCTATAAACTTTCGGTAAATAATATACAGGCCGATATGAATATTGTACAAACAAGTATTGGCAGAACTTCGTTGAGAGCGCCATTCAGCGGCAGGCTTGGTTTACGCAACATCAGCATAGGCGCTTATATAACGCCTGCAACAACCATCAGTACTTTAAGAAAAATTAGCCAGCTAAAATTAGAGTTTACTGTGCCTGAAAAATATGGCACCGGTATGAAACCGGGTGGCAAAATTCAGTTTAGCATAGATAATAATGAGAAAACCTATGCCGCCAGAATTATTGCAACTGAAAATAATATTGCCGCAGAGACCAGGAGTTTGAGGGTAAGAGCAATTGTTGAAAAAGCCGATGCAGACCTGATTGCCGGTGCATTTGTAAAAGTAAAAATAGACCTGGGTAAAAATGATTCGGCATTAATGATTCCATCGCAGGCTGTTATTCCAAAGGCAAGAAATAAACAGGTAATTGTTTACAGAAACGGAATGGCAAACATGGAAACAGTAACAACCGGTATCAGAGATTCTTCCCTGGTAGAAATCACATCGGGCCTTAAGGCAGGCGATACCATTGTAATAACCGGCCTGTTAACCATCAAGCAGGGTTCAAAAGTAATTATCAGTAAAGTTAACAAACCATAAAAGGGTTCTAAGTGAATATATCTGAGATCAGTTTAAGGCGGCCCGTAATGGCAATGGTACTCAGTATCATTATCATTTTATTTGGTGTAATTGGTTTTAAATTTTTGGGGGTAAGAGATTATCCTGCCATCGATCCTCCCAACATCAGTGTTCGTACTTCTTATGCGGGCGCTAATTCAGATATTATCGAATCGCAGATAACCGAACCATTGGAAAAAGCCATCAACGGTATTGCCGGTGTAAAAAACATTACTTCTTCCAGCAGCCAGGGCAGCAGCAATATTAATGTGGAGTTTGAACTGGGTGCCGATCTGGAAGGTGCGGCCAATGATGTACGTGATAAAGTATCGCAGGCTACCCGTTCTTTGCCTGATGATATTCCATCGCCACCAGTTGTATCAAAGGCCGATGCCAGCAGCGACCCCATTATTTCTATGACGGTGCAAAGCAACACCCGCAACCAACTGGAGGTAACAGAATATGCCAACAACAACCTGCTGGAGCGTTTGCAAACCATCCCGGGTGTTAGTAGTATCAATATCTGGGGCGAAAAAAGATATGCCATGCGTATCTGGTTCAACACATCTAAAATGAGTGCGTACTCCATTACGTTTGCAGATATACAATCGGCGCTCACCAGGCAAAACGTAGAGCTGCCTTCAGGTAAAATTTCAGGTAATGCAACAGAACTTTCTGTTAGAACATTTGGCAAAATAAATACCGAAGAGGAATTTAAAAACGTAATAGTAAAAAATGTAAACGGCTCCGATATAAAACTACAGGATGTTGCCGATGTGGTGCTGGGACCCGAAAATGAAGAGTCTGTTTTAAAAGAAAGCGGTGTACCCATGATTGCCATGTCTATTATTCCGCAACCAGGTTCTAACTACGTTGCCATCTCAAATGAGTTTTACAAAAGGTTTGAACAGATAAAAAAAGAAGTTCCCGAAGATATTTCACTACAGATTGCATATGATCAAACCAGGTTCATTAAAAAATCAATTTCCGAGGTTAAAGAAACCCTGATAATTTCACTGGTACTGGTTATCCTCATCATCTATCTTTTCTTCCGTGATTGGCTCATTGCTTTCAGGCCGCTGATAGATATTCCGGTTTCTTTAATCGGCGCCTTCTTCATCATGTATCTTTTTGGGTTTACCATAAATGTTTTAACCCTGCTGGCCATTGTTTTGGCAACAGGCCTGGTAGTTGATGATGGTATTGTAGTTACCGAAAATATATATAAAAAGATGGAAGCCGGCATGGATAAATGGAAGGCTGCCAGGGAAGGTTCTAAAGAAATTTATTTTGCGGTTATCTCTACTTCCATCACACTGGCTGTGGTGTTTTTGCCAATCATATTTTTAGAAGGTTTTGTAGGCCGGCTGTTTCGTGAGTTTGGTATGGTAGTAGCCGGTGCTGTCCTAATTTCGGCATTAGTATCCTTAACCCTAACACCGGTATTGAATGTACTGATGACGAAGAAGAAACCAAAGCATTCGAAGTTTTATGAAAAAACAGAACCTTTTTTTCGTGGTATGGAAAACGGTTACCGCAGATTATTGAAAGGCTTTATGAGAGTGCGTATTGCAGCCTTTGTTATTATTGGTATCTGTTTTATAATTATTTATTTTATCGGTAGCAATATACAATCTGAACTGGCACCCATGGAAGACAGAAGCCAGTTTCGTTTGCAGGTAAGTGCTCCCGAAGGAACTGCCTACGATTATATGGATCGTTACATGGATAAGCTGGGCAAATTCGTTCTTGATTCCGTTGCTGAAAAGGATGTTGTCATGTCGATGACTGCACCTGGTTTTTCAGGCGGTTCGGTTAACTCCGGTTTTATAAGGGTTACGCTGGTTCCGCCATCCGAAAGAAAAAGATCGCAGCAGCAAATTGTAGATATGGTAAATAAGAACCTTCCTAAATTTAATGAAGGCAGGGTATCTACTGTACAGGAACAAACCATTGCTGTAAACCGCCGGGGCGGCCAACCGGTGCAGTTTGTTTTACAGCATGTAAATTTTGAAAAACTAAAAGCGGTATTGCCTAAATTTTTGGAAGAAGCCAATAAGAGTGACGTTTTTCAGGGCCCTGATGTGGATTTGAAATTTAATAAACCTGAATTAAGAATCATCATCGACCGTTTAAAAGCAAGCACTTTAGGTATTTCTGTGCAGGATATTAATGAGGCATTACAACTGGCATTAAGCAACCGCCAGCTTGGCTTTTTTACCAAAGATGGAAAACAGTATGTGGTAATGGGCCAGGTAGCTCGTGATGACAGAGATGATCCATCCGATCTGAAATCTATTTATGTTCGCAACAATTTGGGTAATCAAATTCCCTTAGATAATCTGGTGAGTTTTGAAGAAGACAACAGCCCTCCTACCATCTACCATTTTAACAGGTACAAATCGGCTACTATTTCTGCGGGGCTTGCTCCCGGCAAAACTGTGGGTGACGGAATCAAGGCTATGGAAGAAATTTCTAAAAAATTATTGGATGATAGTTTTAGCACGGCACTAAGCGGTTCATCCCGTGATTATGCTGAAAGCGGCAGCAATACCAGCTTTGCATTTATACTGGCACTGATACTTATCTTCCTGATTTTGGCAGCACAGTTTGAAAGTTTTATAGATCCGCTAATCATCATGTTTACCGTACCACTGGCTATTGCAGGCGCATTGATATCATTACAAATATTCGGACAAACCTTAAATATTTTTTCGCAGATAGGAATGATTATGCTGATTGGTTTGGTAACCAAGAACGGAATTTTAATTGTGGAGTTTGCCAATAAAATACAATTAACCGGTGTAAAGAAAATACCTGCAGTAATGGATGCTGCGGTGGCACGTTTTCGCCCTATTTTAATGACAAGTCTTGCTATGGCCTTAGGCGCATTACCATTGGCATTGTCTTTGGGAGATGCTTCTACAAGCCGCATACCATTGGGTATTGTGGTGGTGGGCGGTATTATGTTTTCATTAATACTTACCTTGTTTGTAATACCGGCCATGTATTCTTTTTTATCTACAAAGAAAAAGAAAAATGCATTGGAAGCCATGGATGAAGCAGCACTGGCAACACGAGAAAATATGGAGTAATTTTTATCGAACCCGGCTATCAGTATTCCTGTAACATTTTTTCAGGAAATAAATTGAAAAATAAATAGCAGATGACCCTTTGTTTTAAAATATTGAATTCCTTTTTGCTGATTATCATTTTCAGTAAGCCGCTGTTTGCCCAAAACAAATTAACCGTTGAACAGGCCATTACTGCCACCATCGAAAATAATTTCGACATACAATTACTCCGCAACGATTCAAGTTCTTATGCCCTGGACAAATTGTATGCCCGTGCTGCATTTTTACCCAGGGTTAATGCAACAGGAGGTGTGGTTTTCAATAACAATAACCAAAAACAAAAACTGGCAGATGGTACCAAAAGACAAAGTAGCGGTATACGTTCCAATAACCTGAGCGGCTCTGTACAACTGAACTGGACCGTGTTTGACGGTTTTAAAATGTTTGCCACCCGTGATAAACTATCTCAGTTTGTTTTGCTTGGCGAACTGAATATTAAAAACCAGATTGTAAATTCTGTTGCCGCTGTCATCAATAATTATTACAATATTGTAAGGCAAAAGCAGCAACTAAAAGCCATTGAAGAACAAATGAGCATTAATGAAGAGCGGGTAAAGATTGCTGAAAAAAAATTTAGTGTGGGCCTGGGTGCCAAGCCAGATGTGCTGCAGGGTAAAGTAGATTTAAATGCACAAAAAGCAGCACGACTTAAGCAGCAAACATTAATTGATCAGTTAAAGGAACAACTGAACCAACTAATGAATGTAGAGATGAATACCCGTTACGAAGTATCGGACAGTATCACTTTTAGAGATGGTATTATTTTAGGCGATATTATGGGGACAGTTGAAACCACCAATCCGCAATTGCAACTCATCAAAAAAAATATCGACATTGGTCAACTTACTTTAAAAGAAAGAAAAGCCGATCGTTACCCCGTTGTCAGTATCAACTCTGCCTACAACTACTCAAAAACAACTAACCAAACAGTTATCAATACTTTTACACCTTTGTTTAACCGCAATAATGGTTTTAATTATGGCATTGGTATTACCATTCCCATCCTAAACGGGTTTACCGTAAAACGCCAGATACAGCAGGCCCAGCTTGATATTGATTACCTCAACATCAGCTACAAAAACCAAAAAGCCAAAATTGATTTAGGCATGACCAATGCTTTTAAAGATTACGAACTGCAAAAGAAAACACTGGCTTTAGAAGAAGAAAATATTCTGTTGGCAAAAGAAAATGTTTTTATTTCTTTAGAAAGATTAAGGTTGGGTATAACAACCTACATCGAATTAAGAGAAACACAAAAAAGTTTAGAACTGGCTTACGATCGTTTGATTGCTGCACGTTACAACACCAAACTTGCCGAAACAGAATTGCTGCGATTGAAAGGTGATCTTGTAAAATAATTTTCTTTTGCGGCTTTGCTCCTTTGCATCTTTGCGTGAAAATTCCCTCGCCAAGACCGCCAAGTAAATAAGACGCACATTATATTCCTTTGCATTTTTCTTTGCCCCTTTGCGGCTTTGCGTGAAACAATTATCTTGCACAAAATAAACACAAATGAGCAATCCCCTTGTAGGCATCCTAATGGGCAGCGAAAGCGACCTGGATGTAATGAAAGCCGCTGCCGAAATTTTAAGACAATTTGAAGTGGAGCCGGAATTAACAATCGTATCGGCACACCGCACACCCGAGCGCCTGCGTGACTATGCAACCAAAGCCAAAGAGCGTGGCCTGAAAGTAATAATAGCCGGTGCCGGCGGTGCAGCACATTTACCGGGTATGATCGCCGCACAAACTATTCTACCTGTAATTGGTGTTCCCGTAAAATCCAGCAACAGTATCGATGGCTGGGATTCTGTACTCTCTATTTTACAAATGCCCTACGGTGTGCCTGTTGCAACTGTTGCTTTAAACGGTGCAAAAAATGCCGGTATTCTTGCCGCACAAATTTTAGCACTACACGATACTTCCATCGCCGGCAAACTGGAAGCCTTTAAAGAATACCAGGATGATATTGTAATGGAAAGCGTAAAGAATGTAAAGAGCTTTGGGTTCAGGAATGAGTTTGATTGAGAAGTTTGTGGTTTGTAGTTTTTGGTTACGAGCATTTGTTTTTCATGGCATCATCGTTGTGTCACTCACTTTTACCGCATACCAATGTGGAACTTTTATCGAAGCGTAGATGTATATCCGATCAATAAAACACATCATATACTTTGGTACCATTCTGGATCAAACTTATTGTATCAATCCCTGAGCTCATTAGCCCGTTTTTGTAATGACGCCATTCAACACGAACTTTACTATATGCATTATAGGAAAATGTATCAATTATAGTTACATCTGTTTTGCCAACCTGAGCCTTTCTAAAAAAAATAGGCCGAAGTGACAGATTATTTCCATAAATAAAAACATTGCTTTCAAAAAGAGTATCATTGATGGTTGCTGGAGTACTTTTATGCATATTTAGCTTAAAGTAAGAAGGCTGGTCCACATAAATTGTATCTGTGTTTGGATCTAAATTTACATAAGGAGCAATTACATAGGCAGGATCAAGTACAGTAGTGTAAAAGATACCTCCACAGGGATATCCATTACAATTTGTTGAGTCATACACAAACGAAAACCGGCCATTTGCGTCTGCAAAAGTTGAATCTATCCTGTATTTTGGCGGCCAGATCAGTGTGTCAAGAAAATTGAGAGTCCAGTAAGTATCCGGATCCCATGTAAGTGATGTTAAGGGTGACTGCCTTACCAAATATACCTTTACACCCGGCACAGCTTGCCTCGTTGGAAACTTTACCACTATACCGTCAACGGAAGTTAATTGTTCAGAAGAATTGTTTTTATTGCATGCTGTGAATGAAATTGAAGTTATAACTGAAATAAAAAATAGTGTACTTTTTATTTTCAACATGCGTATATTTTAAAATGATTGTTCAAATATAAAAAATATAGTTCAATAAATAATTTACCCACCGTTGTTAATCTCCTGACCAACCACAAACCACAAACTTTCCTCCCCTATTCTCCCAAAAAACAGGTAAATTTAGTTTACATATCTCCTACTATGCCAACACAAAACAACAACAATTCCCGAAGGGATTTCTTAAAAAAATCAACCGCACTCGCAGCGCTTACCATTGCCTCGCCGGTATTGGTAAAAGCTGCTGAGAACGATGAAAAGATCGCTGCGCTCTTTGAGCAAATGCCACTGCGACTGGAAGTGAACGGCGTGGCCCACTGTTTATCTGTAGAGCCAAGAGTAACGCTGCTCGATTTATTAAGAGAACAATTACATCTCATGGGCACCAAAAAAGGTTGCGACCATGGCCAGTGTGGCGCCTGCACTGTTCATGTTGATGGCAAACGCATCAACTCCTGTTTATCATTGGCGGTAATGAACGAAGGAAAAAAGATAACCACCATTGAAGGCCTTGCCAACGGCGATAAACTCCATCCCATGCAGGAAGCATTCATTAAGCATGATGGTTTTCAATGCGGCTATTGTACACCGGGACAGATCATGTCGGCCGTTTGTTGTGTTAAAGAAGGGCATGCCAATACAGCCGATGAAGTAAGAGAATACATGAGTGGCAATATCTGCCGCTGCGGTGCATATCCCAATATTGTAGATGCTATTATGGAAGTAAAAAAAGGAGGGCAATCATTATGATAAACTTTGATTACATAAGAACCTCTACGGCCAAAACTGCCGTTGATGCAAAAAATAAAAATGCTTCTTCACAATTTATTGCAGGCGGTACCAATTTGGTAGACCTAATGAAAAAAGGCGTAACCAGTCCTGATAAATTAATTGACATAAACGGACTGCCATTAAAACAAATTACTGCCGATGCAAAAGGTATTTTAATTGGTGCACTGACTTTAAACAGTGATGTGGCAGAAAATGCCATCATCAAATCAAAATATCCATTACTTGCTGCAGCATTAAATGCCGGCGCATCTGCACAGCTAAGAAACATGGCAACGGTTGGCGGCAACATGATGCAACGCACCCGATGCTCTTATTTTTATGATATTACCATGCCCTGCAATAAACGTGAGCCCAACAGCGGTTGCGGTGCCTTACAAGGCCAAAACCGTATGCATGCCATCTTTGGTACATCAGAAAAATGTATTGCCGTTCACCCAAGCGATATGTGTGTGGCACTGGCAGCATTAGATGCAACTGTGCATATTACCGGGCCAAAAGGTGATAGAAAAATTCTCTTTACCGATTTTCACCGCCTGCCAGGCGATACCCCCGAGCTTGAGAATAATTTACAAAAAGGAGAACTCATTACCGGCATTCATATTCCTGCCAATGCATTTAATAAAACGCATTATTTAAAAATACGTGACCGTGCCTCTTATGCTTTTGCATTGGTATCGGTTGCTGCCGCATTAGAAATTAGTGGCAACACAATTAATAATGCAAAGCTTGCCATGGGCGGTGTTGCACACAAGCCATGGCGGTTATCAGCCGTTGAAAAATTCTTAGTTGGCAAATCCGCAACAAAAGAAACCTTTACCGCAGCAGCCAACATGGCTATGGAAGGTGCCAACACTTTTGGCCAAAACAATTTTAAAATTAAAATGGGCAAAGCTGCTGTAGCAGAAGCATTGCAGCAGGCATCACAAAAAATTTAATCATGCTTTTAATTAATTCTAATGGATAAAGATCTTCTAATACCAACAACCTTTTTTGCCGACGACCGAGTTGATGGCGTTGATAAAGTAACCGGCAAAGCAACGTATACAGCCGAGCATCAACTGGCAAATATGGTGTATGCTGTTTTTGTTTGCAGCACCATTGCCAAAGGCAGTATTAAAAACATGTTGCTGTCAGATGCAAAACGTGCAGCCGGTGTTTTAGATATTATTTATTTCGCCAACTGCCCTGTTGTACCCGGTTACAATCCTTACAGTAAAGACCCAAACAAAAAAGGGTACGAATGGCGTGGACTAAAAGTATTTAACGATAACAAAGTGTACAGCAATGGTCAGCCCATTGCAATGGTAATTGCCGACACGATGGAACGTGCAGTGCATGCAGCATCGCTGGTTAAAACAGAATACATAAAAGATGAAAGCGATACCGATTTTGAAAATGCCAAAGCCGATGATAAGAAATTAAAAAAACCGGCTGAATATAAACGTGGCGATGCAGATGCTTATAAAAAAGGCGAAGTAAGTTTAGAAGCAGAATACACCATCCCCAGCGAAACACATAACCCCATGGAGCTGCATGCAACCATTGCAGCCTGGGATGGTGATGATAAATTAACTGTGTACGATAAATCGCAGGGGCCCAAAGGCACACAGCGAGAGCTGGCGCAATGCTTTGGCCTGGATGAAAAAAATGTTCGTGTGGTGGTAGAATATGTAGGCGGCGCATTTGGCAGTGGCTTACGCAGCTGGCCCAATGTGCCTGCCGCCGTCATTGCTGCAAAAAAACTAAAGCGGCCGGTAAAACTCATTGTTACCCGTGAGCAAATGTTTACCACTGTTGGTTACCGTCCGCATGCCTGGCAAAAGATCGGCATCAGCGCAAGCAAGGATGGCAAGCTAACCGGCATTACACATCATGCAGTAAGCATTACATCACGCTACGAAGATTTTGGCGAAGGCATTGTAAACGTTTCGCAGTTTTTATACGATTGTCCCAATGTAAACACCAGCTACCGATTATTGCCCATGGATGTGAACACACCTACCTGGATGCGTGGCCCCGGCCCTGCAACAGGTTGCTTTGCACTGGAATCTGCATTGGATGAATTGTCTTACAAATTAAATATCGATCCCATCGAACTACGGGTCATCAATCATGCTGCCCTTCATCCCGTAAGCAAACTACCCTGGAGCACCAAGTTCCTTAAAGAATGTTATGTGTTGGGTAAAGAAAAAATTGGCTGGCAAAACCGGCCCACCGTTCCCGGTAGTGTAACAGAAAATGGCATGCTGGTTGGTTATGGTATGGCCGGCGGGGTGTTTGGTGCCGGGCGTGGACAAGCATCTGCCAAAGGCATTTTAAAAGCCGACGGCACTTTAGTTTTACAAAGTGCCGTAAGCGATATGGGCCCCGGCACTTCTACCGCCATGGTAGCCATGGGTGCACAATTCATGGAACTACCGGCCAACAAAGTAAGTTTTGAGCTGGGCGATACCGACCTGCCAAACGGCCCCACACAGGGTGGCTCCGGCACTACATCTGCCATTGGCACTGCCATTAATGTGGTGTGTACTGCTTTAAAACAAACCTTAAAAGAAATGGCCATTGCAAGCGTTCCTGCATTTGCAAACCTAAAACCCGAAGCATTAAAATATGAGCAGGGCATTATTTCAGTTACTGATAATGCATCCATCAATACCTCCTACACCGATATTTTAAAAGC
>JAYUZB010000072.1:0-6589 GCA_043752185.1 Chitinophagaceae bacterium | reverse complement strand
AATTGCAAAAAGATTTGAAAAAGCCAGGAAGATGGAAGTTCAATATGGCCTTTCCACAATGGCTTATTACCAGGATCCATCACTTATTAAGGACAGCAGCATAAGAAAAGGAATTTTTGAAATAAGAAAAACTACCGGTTGGTACCGTAATAAAAAAGGCGAATGGATACACGAAGATAAAACTGACCTGCTTGGTATTTACTACAATCTTTTACTGATCGCTATCTGGATGCTGATCTATATTGTTTATCATTATGTAGAAAAAAACAGGAATGACCAGCTTGACCGCCTGAGATTGGAGTCAACGGTAAAAGAGCTGGAATTAAAAACGATCAAGTCGCACATTAATCCGCATTTCATTTTTAATTCATTGAACAGTATACGTGCCCTGGTAGATGAAAATCCACAACGGGCAAGGCGGGCCATCACCGAATTAAGTAATATTCTGCGAAGCAGTATGCAGGCCGAAAAATCGGAAACGGTAACATTGGAAAGTGAACTGGATATTGTGAAAGATTACCTGGCCCTGGAACAAATGCGTTTTGAAGAAAGGTTGAAGATTGAAATGGATATTGATAAGGATAGCTTAGGACAACCTGTACCACCAATGATGCTGCAAACATTGGTTGAAAACGCCATCAAACACGGCATTAGCAAACAGGTACTGGGCGGTGTGGTACGTATTGTGGCTATTTTTAAAGACAATGTAATGCAGCTGCAGGTTCAAAACACCGGGCAGTTAATTGCAAATCCCAATGGCGAGGGTTTTGGAATAAAAAGTACGCAGGACAGGTTAAATTTAATGTACCAGGGAAAAGCAGTTTTTGAAATTAAAAACCTGGGTGCTGCTATGGTTGAATCTAAAGTAACATTACCGGTACTTGTTTAAAAAAATAAACACAAAAATTTTATAGAATGCAGAAGGCCTTAATAATTGATGATGAACGTTTAGCCAGAAATGAATTAAAAAAACTATTGTTGGATTTTCCGGAAATTGAAGTGGTTGGCGAAGCCGCAAATGCAACCGAAGGTTTAGAAAAGATTGAGAACCTGAGCCCCGATCTTATTTTTTTAGATATACAAATGCCCGGCAAAACCGGCTTTGATATGCTTACCGAATTAGACAGCGCCCCCCATGTTATTTTTACAACTGCTTATGATGAGTATGCATTAAAAGCTTTTGAAGTAAATGCACTTGATTATTTAATGAAGCCTGTAGAGCCAAAGCGCCTAGCAGATGCTATTCAAAAATTACACTTGGCCGATGAAAAAGAAATGGCTGCAACCATGGCGGGTATTAACCGTGGTATTTTAAGCGATAAAGACCAGATTTTTGTAAAGGATGGCGAACGGTGCTGGTTTGTAAAACTGGGCGAAGTAAGATTGTTTGAAAGTGTAGGCAATTATGCCAAGGTGTTTTTTGGCAGCTACAAACCGCTGATTTTAAAATCGCTGAATGCGCTGGAAGAAAGGCTGGATGAAAAACTTTTCTTTAGAGCCAACCGCAAGCATATTGTAAACCTGCGCATGATAGAAAAGATTGAGCCCTATTTTAACGGTGGCCTTTTACTGGAGCTGCAGGGCGGCGAAAAAATAGAAGTAAGCCGCAGGCAGGCAGTAAAGTTTAAGGAGATGATGAGCCTTTAGAAGAATCAAAAGTAAAAAGTAAAAATGAAAAAATTTCTATTGACATTAACTGCAGGCATTATAAGCCTGCTTTCTTTTTCGCAGAAGATTGATAAAATTATTAATGCTGCCGAAGTGGAGCGTATTGAAAAAATATTATCGGCCGATGATATGGAGGGCCGCAAAACCTTTACACCCGGCATTAATAAAGCAGCAGACTTTATTGCAGCCGAGTTTGCAAAAAGCAAGCTGGCTTTTTTTGGAGATAACAAAAATTATTTTCAGGAAATAACAATGATAAAAGCAAAACCCCTCGATATCAGCGGTACGCTTGATGCTGAAACACTCAGCAGCAGCAATGTGGCTGCCAATACAACCATAGCCGATATGCATATTGGTTCTTTAAAAGATTTTGAAGTGGTAGTAGTAAAAAAAGAAGACGATTTTAGTAAAACCGTTTTCCCTTTATTTGAAAAAGAAAAGAATTTACTAATACTGGTTGATACTGCACATACGGGCCGCTTTGCCCGAATGAAGCGCTTTGCCGGTAATGCCAAATTTGCTTCGGCGGTTTCACAAATATTTATTTTAACTGCTAACCTTAATCCAACTTCTATTCATTTGCATATTAAAAACGAATTAACCGAACAGAAACTTAAAAATGTAGTGGCAGTAATACCCGGTAAAAGCAAAAAAGATGAGTATGTGGTTTTTGGCGGCCATTACGATCACCTGGGCATTGGCAAACCCGATGCTACAGGCGACAGCATTTACAACGGCGCCAACGACGATGCTGCCGGCACTACTGCAGTAATGATGCTAGCAAAATATTTCAGTGCACAAAAAGACAATGAGCGCACTTTAATTTTTGTTGCTTTTACTGCCGAAGAAATTGGCGGCTATGGCAGCCGTTACTTCAGCAAACAATTAAACACCGATAAAGTAGTGGCCATGTTTAATATTGAAATGATTGGTACCACCAGTAAGTGGGGAACCAACAGTGCCTATATAACCGGCTACGAAAAAAGCGATATGGGTAAAATTTTGCAGGCAAATTTAACAGGCAGTAAATTTCGTTTTGAACCCGACCCTTATCCTAAACAAAATTTATTTTACCGCAGCGATAATGCCACCCTTGCTGCATTGGGTGTGCCGGCCCATACCATCTCTACTTCTAAAATGGAAGAAGTACCCAACAACGAACCCAATTACCACAAACAAAGTGATGAGATTGGCACATTAGATATGAACAATATGGCCGAGATTATTAAAGCTATTGCCATCAGCAGTAAAAGCATTGTAAGTGGTAAGGATACGCCAACAAGGGTGGAGAAAGAGAAGTAGAAGAGAGCCTCAGCGTCAGGCAGCTACGTTGTTTTTCTTGTTGCTTACAGCTTGTCTTAATTCATCTTTTAAGAATCCCTTTAAACTTAAGTCCTCGTCTAACGCAGGCCAATGGATTCCAGTACCATCACCAATTAATTCGTACTGCTTAAGTTGTTCTGCTGTGGCATTATTCATAGATGGATAAGAGGATATTTTTTGCTGTAAAATAGCTTTGGTGTTTAATACTACAAGCATTAAATCCAGCTCTTTATGAAAATCAACTGCCTGAATACGTAATCCTTCAGTATAAATAAGCTGCTCAATTGTGTCGTAATTATTTATTAAAGTACTCATTCCATTTTGTTTTTAAAAATTCAAAATTATCATTTACAATTTCAAGTATGTTATTCTCTTCTGCATTTGTAAATCCGTGCAAATATGCAATTAAACATTTTGGCTCTAGCCATATCTTGCCTTCGGCACTGCCTTTTTTTACATGTATATGAATGGGTTCATCGTTTTCATTACTGTAAAAGAAAAACCTGAAACCGTTTATTAACAATACTGTTGGCATGTATTACAAATTTACTTTTTATTTTTAATCTGGTATAATTTAAATACCAGCTATATTTAAGATATACTAAAAGCTATAAAACTATGCATTTAAAAAACTACTGCTTTGGCATGAAGCTTTTTGGCCTCGTAACGATTGTATTGTTCCGCCTTCGTATCCTCACGAACCAACTACACTTCAATAAAAGTTTTGCCTTTGTTGGCGTTAATGCATATGCCTTCGGACTGTAGCCATTACTTAAGGCCGTCGTTGTGCGTCCACGCCAACGACCGAAGCCAGACAATTGGAGGCATCTGGAAAATCAAGCAAAGCCCTGATAGAATTTAATAAATTATGACATGGATGGTTTTGAATGCTCCCTCATTTAAAGATTAAAATAGTTAACGCTTCGGCTGTTGGCGAGACGCACAACAGCGGCGTTCAGATAGTTGGCATCTTTTGTAACGCCAAAGAAAAGATATTGCATCTTCAAAAAAGAGTTGATTATTTTCCTCCCGCAAAGATTCGTGTCCTCACTTCTACGCATTAATAACATTCTAACTTCGATCAATGCTGAATAGAGATTTAATGTACAAGAGTGTCCCGAAAGCTTTCGGGATAAAAAGTGCCAATGAAGCTAAATAGATAGTTGAAGTTGGCTTCCCGAAAAAATCGGAGCAGAAAAAACTTTACACCTTCACCGCCACACTATGCACCGCTGCAGCCATTTCTTTTATAAGATTGGGATCTTTTTCAATGGCATTGCCTACTACAATTACATCGGCACCGGCCTTGCAGTTGAGGTAGGCTTTTTCGGGTTCAATAATACCGCCGCCTATAATTAAGGGCACTTGTATTACCGATGCTACTTTGGCAATCATGTCTTCGCTAATGGCACGCTTGGCACCGCTGCCGGCATCCATATAAATCAGTTTCATGCCCAGCATTTCGCCGGCCATGGCCGTACACATGGCAATTTCATTTTTATCGGCCGGTAAAGGAGATGCATTGCTGATATAAGAAACCGTGGTGGGTGCACCGCCATCTACCACCATATAACCGGTAGATAAAATTTCGAGGCCGCTTTGTTTTACGATGGGGGCCGAAATTACGTGCTGACCAATCAGCATATCGGCATTGCGGCCGCTGATAAGTGAGAGGTACAATAAGGCATCGGCATATTTGCTAACCTGGTTGGGACTACCAGGGAAAAGTATAACCGGAATATGGCAACTGCGTTTTATAAGCTGTACACACTCATCCAGGTAGTTGGAAATAACAAGGCTGCCACCAACTAAAAAATAATCAACCTTTGCTGTTACGGCCAGTTCAATTAACCGGGTAAGGTTACTGTCGTTTACCTTATCGGGATCAATCAGTACGGCAAATGATTTTTTATGTTGCTGCTTACGCTCCGCCAGTGAATGGTAAATACCTTTAATCATTTCTTCCTGATTGGTTTCATGCAAAAATGTGTAAAAATTAGGTCTTATCGAAATCTAAGACTCAAATAAAACGCATATGGCTGCAAATTCGTACTTTTTCTGCTTAATTTTGGCAAGATGGTGAATATAAGCAACGAGATTAAGTTTAAAACAGCCCGAAGCGGGGGCAAAGGCGGCCAAAACGTTAACAAAGTAGAAACGATGGTGGAGGGCTATTGGCATATTGAATCGTCGGCATTGGTTGGCGATGAAGAGAAAAAACTATTACAGGAAAAGCTGTTTAAAAAAATTAATGCCCAAGGTTTTTTACTGGCAAAAAGCCAGGCCGGCAGAACACAGCTGGGCAATAAAGAGGATGTAATAAAAAAGATGAACGCCCTGGTGAACAAAGCGCTTATTAAACCCAAACCCCGTAAAGCCACCAAACCATCAAAAGCGGCTAAAGAAAAACGTATTGAAGTAAAAAAGAAAGTGGGCGTATTGAAAGATTTCAGAAAAAAGATTGGTCGAGAAATCTGGTAATACCGATTAGACATTAATATTATTCTGTCAGCCTGTACTGAGCAAGTCGAAGTGTTGTCGAAGGCGGGTTCACAAATAAAAGAGGCCCTTTTCTAAATAGTCCCGGTTTCGACAAGCTCAACCTGACAGCTTTTGTTAGGATAGCTTTAATGTCTAATTAGTATAAACGGAAATTATTATGAACAACATTTTCTTATTGCTTCCGCTGTACTTTTTATCTTTTTCAAACCTACACAGCCATCCAAAAAAAACAACAGCAAATACCGGTACAGTAAAAATTACTTTTGTAAATACTGTTAAAGGCAAGCCGCTTGAATTAAATACCGGCAATTATATAAACCCATTTGGTGAAACATATACGGTTTCAAAATTCAAATATTATATTGGCCATGTTGCATTGGTTGGTACACAAGGGGTTGTTTTTGAAGATGAAAATTTTCACCTGATTGATGAAAGTAAACCCGATGCTTTACATTTTAGTTTTACTATTGGCACCGGTAATTATAACAGCCTGAATTTTATGCTGGGTGTAGACAGCCTGCACAATGTAAGCGGTGCACAAAGTGGCGCACTCGATCCGTTGAATGATATGTTCTGGACATGGAACAGCGGTTATGTGATGGCAAAACTGGAAGGGCAATCGTCTCAATCAAAACTGGTAAATAATAAACTGGAGTTTCATATTGGCGGTTTTATGGGAGAAAATAATGTGCTGAAAAATATTTCACTTAATTTTCCGCCAGGCAAAATTTTAAACATACAGCCAGGTAAAACCAGCGAAATTATTATTCAAGCAGATATTGATACCTGGTGGCAACAACCCAATAATATTAAAATAGCCGAGCATGCTGTTTGCAGCACGCCTGGTGCTTTGGCAAAAAAAATTGCAGACAACTACAGTAAAATGTTCAGCATAAAAGATGTGGTAAATTAACCGTCATCTAAATAAAGAGCTTTGTATAATATTAAAATCATTTTACCAGAGGGCTCTTAACCCCCTCTCCTTAAGGAGAGGGGCTGGGGTGAGGCTAGCTTTGAAAACAACGATCATCATACTACTTTGTATATGTACAACATTGTCTGCATTGCTGATTGGCGCAGCGGATAACGCTGCTGT
>JAYUZB010000071.1:0-6623 GCA_043752185.1 Chitinophagaceae bacterium | reverse complement strand
CAAATTTTTTCATGTCGTCACTCATTTCCTGTTGTTGTGTGGCACGTTTAAAAGTATCGGCCATGCTCATCAGCATCTGGTAATAAAAATCGGCCATTTCATCCACCATCATATCCTTGGTCCAAAGATCAATACGCAGGGCTGTTTTATCTGCCCCATCCCAAAAAGCAATACTCATAGCTTTGGCTTTTTGTACCATGTTGGCGGTGCTGTCGGTTGCTGTCCAGTTTATTTGCTCGGGTACTTTATTAGGGTCGAGCAATACGTCAATTTTTATTGTTGATTGATTCATAAATTTTCAGGAGTATTTTAAAATGAGCTTGTTTTAGTTAGGCCTGCCTACTGCAGGCTGCAAAATTAACTGAATTTAACTATTGGCAGCTTTCAAAATGCATAGCATCAGCAAATTCGCATTTTTGTCTGATTGATATTGCTGTAGCAGCACATTTCCGGCTTTTACCAGCTCGTTTGCTTTGGTCTCATCTTTAAAAACAAGCATCATTTTTTGGGCAATATCCTCATAGCTTTTGGGATTGACGTATAAAGCAGCTTCGCAAAAAACAGATGGCAGCGCACCTGCATCAGACATCACAACCGGCACATTGCATTGCAAGGCCTGTAAAGCAGGCAATGCAATATCATCATACAACACCGGGTAAACCATGGCATAAGCAGATGCAGTTATTTTTGCCAGCTCAGCCTTATCCAGGCCTTCCAGCAATTTTACCTCATTCCTTAATTTATAGGTTTTCAGTTCCTTTTTAAAAGATTCATCTGTATTACTGGCAATCAGCAGTAGCATGTTGCTCTTCTGTCTTTTTTTAAAAAAGGTAAATGCTTTTAAAAGATTAATGAGGTTGCTGTTTGTATTGCATAAAAAATAAGCCTTGCCTTCGGTATATTTCTCTTTGATGATTTCCTGCTCTTCCCAACCAAGCGGTTTAAAAATATTTTCTATGCCGGGATGAACAACGGCAATATCTTCTGCAGTAATTTTATAATGATCGGCAATTACTGTTTTTGAATATGCTGAAATGGTTGCAATGCTTTTTGCCTTTGCTAAAAATGCTGCTGTATATTTTTTATAAAACCTTGCTTGTGTTTTTTTTGTGGATTGTGAAGCTTGCAAAAAACTCAGGTCGCTTATCAGCAAACACTGAGAAATTTTTGTACGCAGCGAACAAAAGCCTTCCATGCTTACAAAAACATCGGCTTCATGTTTACGTAAAATTGCAGGAATTCTGTAATTGAACCAATATTGTAAACGAAGACTGCCGCTGGCTTTTGGGCCGGCAATAACAGGAATTACATTTTTTGAGAAAACAATATTTTTATAAGGGGCATCAAAAATATACATGAATTGGTGCTGCGGATTTTTTTTACTCAGATGATCCAGTAATGAAAACAAAAAATCTTCATAACCTTCCGGCTGTGTTTCTTTATTTAACCTGGTGTTTACAGCAATGATCATGTAAATAAAATAAGAGAAGATTAAAAACTGATGCAGATCGGCTTACTTTAAAACTTTCAGCTTTACCATTTCAATACGGGTATCGCTTACGCTTAAAATATCAATTTCGTAATTGCCAATAATGATATGCTCTTTTATTTTGGGAATTTGCTCATGGTTCTTAATAATGTATCCCGACAGTGTTTCTGTTTCTTCATCATCCGGAAAATGCAATTTGTATTTTTCGGTGATAAGGTCCAGTTCCATCCGGCCGCTGAAAATAAATTCGTTGTTGGCCAGTTGCTTGTCAACAAACTCCTCAGTATCATACTCATCATGAATCTCTCCAAAAATTTCTTCCAGCAAGTCTTCCATAGTAACAATACCCGCTGTGCCGCCAAACTCATCAATAACCCAGGCAATTGATTTTCTTTCTTTGCTGAATTTGTTCATCAGGTCGGTAGCACTCATACTTTCGGGCACAGTTGGTATGGGCAATAAAATTTCATTAACGGTGGCCGGATGTTTAAACAAATCAAGTTGATGAATATATCCTGCAATACTATCAATATTCTCATCGTACACAACCAGTTTACTTAAATGTGTGCTGATGAATTTTGCTTTTACTTCTTCAATAGATGCTTTGATGTTTACTGCTTCAATCTCTTTACGGGGTATCAGGCATTCCCTCAACCTGGTTTCGCTCAGCGATAATGCATTTTCAAATAATTCCTTGTTTAACTCGCTGCTGTCTTCTTCCTCATTGCTTTTACTCTGCTGCATAAAATGCTCCAGGTCCACTTTGCTGAACATGTCTTTTTTGGTATTTATTTTTACATCCAGCAGTGTTTTCAATATCCATTCAGAAGTATTTACCAGGTACACGCCTATAGAAGAAAACATCCAGTAAAATAACCGAACAATATTGCTGATAAAGTTTGAACTGAGAATGCTACTGTTACGTGCTTTAAAAAATGCCTTGAATAAAAACTCTACAAACAATACAATTAAAGTAGAGAGTATTGTTTCTACAAAAAGTTTGATATAGTCTACTGCATTTACAAATGAGCCGGGTAAGTTTGCTTTTATCCAGAGCCAGATGGGAGAGAGCATATCTACCACCAGTAAGCCATACACCACAAAAACAAGATTGATACCCACCAGGGTTGTGCCAATAAAACGGGCAGGCCTGTCGGCATAAAAGCCCCACACTTTTCCGCTTTTGGTGCCCTGCTTGCGGTTTAATTCTATGGAGAGTTTATTGGCAGATATAAAAGCAATTTCTATACCGGCAAAAAAACCGATGAGCAATAAAGAAACGATAATGGCAATAAATGCTATCCAACCCATAGTATAAAAATAAGAAAGAGTTTTTAAACGGACTATTTACTGATAAAATCAGCTACAATGCCTTCTGCTTCGGTACAGGCACTATGAAAATCATCATTGGTGATTAGTTTGTTGAACTGGTCTTTAAATGAAAGTTCGTAAGCTGCTTTGTTTATTCTTGCCGCAAGCGATTCGGCTGTTTCGGTGCCGCGGCTTTCCAGCCTTTTCTTCAGTTCTTCTACCGAAGGCGTTTGTATAAAAAGGCTGAGCGAATTTTCGGGATATTGCTGCTGCACATGAATGGCACCTTTTACATCAATATCAAGCACAGGAATTTTATTTTGCTGCCAGATACGCTCCAGTTCCGATTTTAAAGTGCCGTAATATTTTCCTTCATACACCATTTCCCATTCTACAAATTCGTTGTGTTGAATTTTGTCTTTAAATACTTTGGTACTTATAAAATGATAATCAACGCCGGTTTTTTCGGTACCTCTTGCCTGGCGTGTGGCTGCTGAAATGGAAAATGCCAGTTGCGGAAAAGTTTTCATCAGGTAGCGTGTGATGGATGTTTTACCTGCACCGGAAGGGGCTGTGATGATGATGAGTTTATTATTATCTGCCATGTGCAAAGAAACTATTTAATTTTTACTTTTAAATGAGGTCTGGAATATTGTGTTGCAGGGTTGCCAACCTCCTGAGCTTGTCGAAGGATAAAGGTTGGCAACCCTTGTAAAAACTAATGTGGTTTAAAATGAAGTACCACGTTCTGGTTTTCGGCATTGCCGGCCAGCACCAGTTCATCGGCAGTTAATGATTTAATAATATACCGGTTGATGCTGCTTTTAGATTCAGATGTACAAACCAGCATCTTATCATTTTCCAACAACTCGTATTTGCCCTGCACGGTAACCCGGTCGTTCAATGCACATTCATATTTCATTCGGTCCTTAAAAGTCCAGTTAAGTGATAGCAAAAGCATTTTAACCTGCTCTGCATCGGCCGAATCTTTTGCAGTAAGCATTTTTGTGTTAGGCGGAACAATATTATCTACCTGCACACAATCCCATTTTTTGGTGAGCAGAATAACTGTTTTATTGCGGCAGGAAGTAAAAATGCTGCATATTAAAACAACTAGTGAAAGCCTCAGAAGGAACATCAGGATAAATTTAAATGCCGGTTATTTTAGTAATAAATTTTTTGAACGCCGGGCTTTTACTCATGTTTTTACCATTTTTGAATTCAGCAATTAATGATAAAGAATTAGAATTATCGAAAACGAATGCTCTGTCACACTTTTTTATTGCTTCGGGCAATAAACCAATGCTTCTATAAAACCTTTGAATTGTTTTTTCCTTACTAACGTTATGCCCTCCTTTTTTTATTCTGGATTTAATTCGCTCAAGGTTTACAGAAGGTTTGCTTGTGGTTACAAAGTACAAATAGGTTTTATAGTTTAATGAAGCGGCTTTAGTAATAATATCAACTTTTGAAGGATGCGACATTACGGTTTCAAAAGTAAAACTGGTGCTATTTTTTAATAATTGCGTTCTTAAAAAATCTGCCACTAAAGATGCAGCGTAGGAATTGATAAGCCCGGAACTAATAACCAAAACATTATTTTGTATTGATATGCCTTTTAAGATTTTTTTCTTGAACGAATCTGAACCGATTGTACTTTTTTTGGAAACAAAACCGGTAAATTCTCCTGCGGTGGTGTTAAAACCAAAATCTGCAAAATGTAAAATTGGTTTTTTTAAAAGAGAAGCTTCAATATCATCAGGATTTACATATAAGCCTGTGTTAACTACTGTTTTCAATAACTCCATTAGGGTAGATTTGCCAGAGCCATTTGGCCCAGCAATCATACGAAGGCGATGAACCTTATTATTCAAGCTTTTGCTTTTTTTAAGGGTTTTATTATTACAGTTCTGCCATCCTTGTATTTCTTTACAACTTCCCCGTTTTCTTCAATAATTATTGGCAGGTTCATTGCAAAATTTTCATTCCATACCCTTTCAGTAGCTTTTTTTGCTAACTCAATCAACTCTTTTGTAGTATGTTCTTCTTTGAGTTTTTTCATGGTGTAAAGATAAATTATTAATCCATCAAACTCGCTTAATGTCTGCTCCTAATTTAATCAATCGCTCATCAATGTTCTGATAACCTCTGTCTATCTGTTCTATATTCTGGATGGTGCTTTTTCCCTGTGCACTCAAAGCAGCAATAAGCAGGGCTACACCAGCACGTATATCAGGACTGCTCATGGTTATGCCACGCAATTGTTGTTCTCTTTCCAAACCAATAACTACAGCACGGTGAGGATCACACAGAATAATTTGTGCACCCATATCAATCAGCTTATCTACAAAAAATAAACGGCTCTCAAACATTTTTTGATGAATGAGTACGCTGCCCTTTGCCTGTATGGCTGTTACTAAAACTATACTCAACAGATCGGGTGTAAAGCCTGGCCAGGGATGATCGTACACGGTTAATACGCCGCCATCCATATATTTTTGTATCTCATAAAATTCCTGTGCAGGAATATGAATATCGTCGCCTTTAAAATTTATTTGAATGCCCAGTTGCTGAAACCTTTCAGGTATAACGCCCAAATGTTCGATACCTGCATTTTTTATGGTGATATCACTTTGGGTCATGGCAGCCAAGCCGATGAAGGAACCTACTTCAATCATATCCGGCAACATGCGATGTTCTGTTCCGCCTAAAGCATCAACACCGGTTATGGTAAGCATGTTACTGCCTATGCCGCTGATTTTTGCACCCATGCGGTTAAGCATCTTACAAAGTTGTTGCACATATGGTTCGCAGGCGGCATTGTAAATAGTGGTAGTGCCAGCAGCCATGGATGCCGCCATTAAAATATTGGCAGTGCCGGTTACGCTGGGCTCGTCTAATAAAATATTGGTGCCTTTTAAACCAGTTGTTTCTAAATGAAAAAAACCATCTTCTGTATCATACAAAAATTTTGCACCTAGTTTTTCAAAACCAATAATGTGGGTGTCTAATCTTCTTCTGCCAATTTTATCGCCACCGGGTTTGGGTATGTATGCTTTTTTAAAACGGGCAAGCAGCGGACCGGCAAGCATTACTGAGCCACGCAGCTTGCCGCTTTTTTTATGGAAAGCTTCGCTGTGCAGGTAATCCACATCCACATCATCTGCCTGAAAAGTACAGGTATCACGGCTTTGCCGGTCAACTTTTACTTTCATTTCGCCCAGCAATTCTATCAGCAGGTTTACATCTACAATATCGGGTATGTTGGAGATGGTAATTTTTTCGGTGCTGAGTAACACTGCTGAAATAATTTGCAGTGCTTCATTTTTTGCACCCTGTGGTGTTATCTCTCCAAAAAGTTTTTTTCCGCCTCTAACTTCAAATGATTGCATGCTTTATTTTTTACACGAATTAAAATGAATTACACAAATTACCCGAATTTTCAAGGCCCCAATAAAAAACCCTGAACTGAATCAGGGTAATTAATTAGCGCATTAGCAAATTAGCTAATCAGCACATCTTAATATCTCTTCTTAAAATTGCGGTTATTATTATTTCTGTTGTCGCCGCCGCCATTGCCGCTTGCATTACCACCTCTGTTATTGTTACCGCCTCTGTTGTCCCTGTTACCAGTACCACCGGCATTTCTATTGTCTCTGCCACCGGCATTCCTGTTATCTCTGCCGCCGCCACTACTAAAATTTTTACGGTATCCACCGGCGGGGCGTTTTCCATAATCATCTCTGTCATCACGGGTGTCAACCCGGTGTTTAACAAACGGACGGTTATTAAATTCCAGTTCGCCATTGGTCATACTTGATAA
>JAYUZB010000070.1:0-34061 GCA_043752185.1 Chitinophagaceae bacterium | reverse complement strand
AATAAAAAATAAATCACCAGCCTACCCCCGATTTTTTAATTGGTGCCTTTTTATATACCTGTAAAACCAGCATAAAAATTATATTTTTTGAGACATTTTAGTAATTGCTGGGTGGCTTTTACTCCGCTTGGGTTCTTGTCTCCACGAAAGGTTCTGGCATTACTTAATATCATGTCTTGTCCTAAAATAGGTTCACACAAGGTAAAATGTGAAAAATTTTATTTGCTCATAACCCCATTATATTCCTTTCTTTGCAAAACCTTTATAAATTAATGTCTCTTTCTCAAACAACCCCAGCCATTTTAATTTTAGCCGACGGAACCGTGTTTAACGGTACCGCTTTTGGTAAAACCGGCACTGCAACAGGCGAAATATGTTTTAATACCGGCATGACGGGTTACCAGGAAGTTTTTACCGACCCCAGTTATTACGGACAGGTGCTCATCATGAATAATGTACACATAGGGAACTATGGTGTAAAAGCCGCCGATGTGGAGAGTGACAGCGTAAAAGTAAAAGCCGTTATTGGCCGTAACCTGGAAGATAAATACAGCCGTTTTATGGCAGATGCTTCTTTACAGGAATATTTTGAAGCTCAAGGCGTGGTAGCTATTGATGGTATTGATACCCGTGCATTGGTTGCTCATATACGTACGCAGGGTGCGATGAATTGTATTATATCTTCTGAGATTACAGATGTTGAAGAACTAAAAAAATTATTAAACGAAGTGCCTTCAATGGATGGACTGGAACTGGCGTCAACGGTGAGTACTAATGAATCATATTTTTTAGGTGATGACAAAAGTGATCTGCGTATTGCTGTGCTTGATTTTGGAATTAAGAAAAATATTTTAACATGCCTGGTAGAAAGAGGTGCTTATGTAAAAGTGCATAATGCAAAAACATCTTTTGAGGAACTGGAACAATTTAAGCCGCATGGATATTTTATAAGCAATGGTCCGGGGGATCCTGCTCCTATGGATTACGCCATTAAAACTGTAAAACAAATATTGGCTGCTGATAAACCCTTGTTTGGAATTTGTCTTGGTCATCAGTTACTGGCACTGGCAAATGATATTCCTACATTTAAAATGCATCATGGCCACCGCGGATTAAATCATCCGGTAAAAAATATCATTAGCGGTAAATCTGAAATTACTACGCAGAACCATGGTTTTGGTGTAGACCCGAAAGCAGTTAGAGCAAATGCCAATGTAGAAATTACCCATGTTAATTTAAACGACGACAGCATTGAAGGGATTCGCATAAAAGGTAAAAAAGCTTTCTCTGTTCAATACCATCCCGAAGCTACGCCCGGCCCACACGATAGCAGGTATTTGTTTGATGAGTTTATAGACCCCCTCCGCCCCATGAAGGGGGAACTTTAGAGTCTGCTATATCAAATATCTTTTGTTTATTTGTAGAAAATAAAATAATAAATCTAAATACCCCTTTAGGGGATAGGGGCATGAAAATCGCAATCATCAACGGACCTAACTTAAACCTCCTTGGCAAACGTGAAGTAGATATTTACGGCGGAGAATCTTTTGATGATTATCTGAAGACTCTGCAGGATAAATATGCCAATATCGAAATTTCCTATTTTCAAACTAATGTAGAAGGTGAACTGATTAACGAAATTCAGCGATTGGGTTTTAGTTATGATGGTATTATTTTAAACCCCGGTGGTTACACACATACCTCTGTGGCCATTGGTGATACTGTTGCTGCTATAACAACACCTGTTATTGAAGTACATATCTCCAATATTTTTGGCAGAGAAGATTTTAGAAAACTGTCTCATGTCTCCGGAAAAGCAAAAGGAGTTATTAGTGGCTTGGGATTGAAAGGATATGAATTGGCTGTTGAATATTTTTTGTAATTACATGGTTCTAATGTAATAGAATACAGCAAAAGCTAAAACGAAAAGTACAACTGAGTAAAGTATAATTGCTGTAGTATTTGACTTTCCTGTAATACTGTTGAACCGATAATTACAAATTTCGCATTTGGTGTGGTGAAATAATTTAGGCCCCAACATACCACCCCACCAGGTAAATTTTACTTTAGATAATATTTTACTGCCGCATTTGGGACAACCGGTTTCATTTGTAAATTCGTTAAGTTTGTCCTGCATAACATTATTTTGTATCAATAAATGTACAAACTAAAAACTAACAGTTTTAATTTTTGCAGATCTTTTTATGTTACAAAATAATCCGCAGTAATAAAGCATAACCAGTATCTTCTTTGGGATTATCTGCAACAGTAACCACATGCAGCCCGGATGGCGACCACACTGTAAATAGATCACCTTTTTTGTGCTTCACCATTTCTTTATCAAGTTGCGGCAACATAACGCCCTGTATAAACCAGCCTAAATCACCACCTTTAGCCGATGATTCGTAATCGGCGCTATAAATACTTGCCTGCTCCGAAAATGTACTTGTTTTGTTTTCTATTTTCCAGATAATGTTACTAGCCAACGATTCTGCAAAACTCTTTTCAAAAACCGCTGTATCAATCAGTATGTGTTTGATATGATAAAAGGTATTTGGAGCCTTTACCAATATTTTTACGAGTATATTTTCTTTTTTAAACGGGCCATATGTTTTACCAACTTTACCATGATAAGCAAGACTATCGGCTTTTCCCATAAATTGTTGTGTACTTACCACAGTAACCGTATCAATAAAATATTTTTTCTTCAATACATATTTTACAAAACCAACAGGGTTTTGGGTTGTGTCTAATATCTTTTTTATTTGCGCTATAGTTTGGCTTTTTGCAGCAATAAATAAGCAGGGAAAAAGGAAAAGGTAAAATATTTTTTTCAAGGGATATTTATTATTTAATTTTTCTGAGTACTGATTTTACCTGCTTCTTCATCACATCCAAATCTGCAAGTTGTTGTTGTATAAAACTATTGTCTTCCAAACGGCCAATTACTTTATTCATCTCTTCATTGGTTTCGTAAACCATTTTTCGGAAAGGATTGCTATAATCTTTTGCACGGGAATCGAAAATGCCTTTGCACATCCATTCTTTGGTATCAAGTGCCTGTTGTAATAATTGTTTAAGCAGGGCAGGGGTAAACTGCCGGGGAGTAATGTTTAAAATTTCGAGTAAAGAAGTATATCCATGATTTAATTTATCTGCAGTATAAGCAATGCCCTGCTGCCTGTAAAAATTATGCAGTTCAACCCAGCTTTTTACTTTGCCCGATTTGATGTTACGCTTAACATTTTCGGTTTCTGATTTTTGAATCAGCTGCCCGCCCACATTCAGCCATTCGCTGCGTTGTATTTTGGCCGAAAGCGTTTTTCTGAGTGCTGCAAAATCAGCAAATTTATTATTGTTGATATGCTGAAGAATTTCCATCACCCCATAATAAATGATAAGCTCTTTAAAAATTAAAATAGCTTGTGGTATTTTATGCAATTCAGTTTTCCGTTTTGAATTTTCCCAACCGGAAATAATTGCTGTTCCGCTATCATCAACCTTTAACTGCTCCAGCATTTTAAGCGAATCAAATATTTCATTGATGGTATCCGGTGCCAGGTAATTATATTCTATATGCTGTATTTTTTCTGTCCGGCGGTCACGGGCATTATACTTCCATTCGTTACGTGCAAGTGCATACATGTTGTACATAAACCAATATCCGGGAATTACTACCAACTTATTATTGGTAACATCATTGCTTACCAGGCTAAAAGGTATTTGTATATTCAACTCAGCCGGAAAATCGCCTTTGGCAATAATGGTAAACGATGCAAATTTTGAATTGTGTTTTAAACTTACGCAAAGCCCAGGCCAAAAACCACGCCCGGCAATCATTTCACCATCTGCAGCACGACTGTTGTGATTACTGCCAATAGTGGCACCAGCTGCTATATTGCTTTGCCCCATTACCAATGCCGCACATAAAAACGAATTGTTGTGATGCTGCTCATGCGATGGAAATATCAGTGAATTTAAAACCTCGCAGCAGGAAATAGTTGAGTTATTACCAAGATAAGAGTTAATAAGCCTGGCTCCATATTTTAATTGCGAATGCGAAGCCATTACAAACCTTACCGCTTTTACGCCATAAAATATGCGGCAGCCATAACCTACAACACCATTTACCAGTTCGCAACCTTCACCTATTTGAGAAGTGCGGTTTTCATCGCTGTTAACGGTTATGTTTTTTAATTTATTGGCCCCTTTAAAATAAGCATCGGTACCCACCCAAACATCTTTAATGATCTTACAGTTTTTTATAACTGTCCTGTCGCCAACCTTGCCATAATAACCACGTTGTTTATCATAACGTTTCTCTGTAAATTCTTTAAATTTATTCAGCAGTGCATCATCTTCCCGGTATTTACTCCAAAGCCAGGCATCGCCTGCCAACATACCGTTAAAAGGAATTACACTTCGGCCACCAGCCTCGTTGCATAGTTCCATCCAGGTTCTTACTTTTTCATCTTCACCATCTTTTAAAATACCATTACCAAATTTTGCATAATCGGTGGTAGCCAGTTCGTTTACATTGGCAATCATTACTTCGTTGCCAATAATATAATGGCTCAGGTAATTTACATTATCAATGCAAACATTATTTCCAAAATCGCTGCTGATGATGGTGCTGTTGTAAAGGCCCACAGCCATACGCAGGTTATGAAATTCTAAATAATAGGGTTCTAATTTTCCAATGCGAACGAGGCCATAAAATTTACAATTCCTTACCAGTTCAGGATTGAACTGTTTTGCAACAAATATCTTATCCCAATCATCAGATGTGTTACGGTTGCGGATGAGGGTTTCAATATCCTGTGCAGTAAGTTTGCGGTAATCAATTCCATTCTTGTTATGCAGGTTCCTTAAATGGTACTCATCCTTTCCTTTTGGAATATATTTTTCATCTACAAAGTTGTAGCCAAGATTATTAACCGGATGTTTTTTGATTATGTTCATGCCCCTGTCCCCTAAAGGGGAACTAAGATTTAAAGTTTATGATTTATTTCAAACACTTTACTTAATAAAGCAGTTTTAAATAATAATATTTTTTGAATTGTATGCATAGCTGAATAAAGGTCTTCAGTAAAAGAGTGCGACGCAATCCCGATAATTATCGGGACAGCCACAAAGAACTAATGCTGGTAACCAAAATAAAACTAATTGCAATATAAGAGAAAAAGCAAGACAAATGCAGTAACAATACAAGTTCCCCTTTAGGGGACAGGGGTTGCTTATTCCACCGTCACACTCTTAGCCAAATTCCTCGGTTTATCTACATCCACACCTTTTGCAATGCCCACATAATAACTTAGTAACTGCATAGGAATAGTGCTCAGCATGGGTGCAATAATTTCATCGGCTTCAGGTATATAAAATACATTATCAGCCATGCCCGGAATTATTTCATCGCCTTCGGTAATTACAGCAATCACTTTTCCCTTGCGGGCTTTTATCTCCTGTATATTGCTTACAATTTTTTCGTGGTACGAATCTTTGGTAGCAATAAACACAACCGGCAAATTTTCATCAACAAGTGCTATGGGACCATGTTTCATTTCTGCAGCAGGATAACCTTCGGCATGTATATAAGAGATCTCTTTTAATTTTAAAGCACCTTCTAATGCAATCGGAAAATTATATCCACGGCCGAGGTACAATGCATCAGAAGCGCCTTTGTACTTTAATGCAATTGCTTTCAGCGCATCGGCATTTTTTAAAATGGCATTTACTTTTTCAGGCACTGCATCTAACTCAAGAAGCAAATGATTGTATCGTTCATCACTGATGGTTCCTTTTTCTTTGGCAATTTTTAATGCCATCATAATTAACACTGCCAGCTGGCCGGTAAATGCTTTGGTAGAAGCCACACCAATCTCGTGCCCGGCATGTGTGTAAGCACCGCCATCGCTAATACGGGCAATAGATGAACCAACTACATTCACCACACCAAAAATAATAGCACCATTTTCTTTTGCTTTTTCAATAGCAACCAATGTATCGGCTGTTTCGCCGCTTTGCGAAATAGCAACAATAATATCGCCTTTATTTACAATTGGATTGCGATACCTGAACTCAGATGCATATTCCACTTCTACCGGAATACGGCAAAGTTCTTCAATGATATATTCGGCTAAAAGCGCCGCATGCCAGCTGGTACCACAGGCAACCATAATGATGCGTTGCGCATTTTTAAAATGCTCTATATTATCCTGAATGCCCTTCATGGTAATGGTACCGGCAGTTGCATCAAGTCTTCCTCTTAAACAATCGAGTATGGTACTTGGCTGTTCAAAAATTTCCTTCAGCATAAAATGATCGTAACCGCCTTTTTCAATTTCGGCCAGTTCCATATCAAGCTTGGTAATAAAGGGAGTTATCTTTTCATTACCAAGGTTTTTTAAGATCAATTCATCGGGGCGTACAATGGCCAGTTCATAATCATTTACATAAACCACTTCCTTGGTGTATTCCAGCATCGGCGATGCATCGGAACCCAAAAAATGTTCGCCTTTACCAACACCAATCACCAGCGGACTTCCTTTGCGTGCAGCAATAATTGTATCCGGACTATCGGCATCTAATAACAAAATAACATAAGCACCGGTAACTCTTTTCAGCGCCACCCTTACAGCTTCTTCCAGATCGCACTGGTTATTCTCTTTAATGTCTTCAATAAAATTCAACAACACTTCGGTATCCGTATCGCTGGTAAAAACATAGCCTTTGTTACTCAGTTCTTTTTTTAACTGGGCATAATTTTCAATAATGCCATTGTGTATCATGGCTAATTTGCCGCTGGCAGAAGTATGCGGATGAGCATTCCTGTCACTTGGCTCACCATGCGTGGCCCAACGGGTATGGCCAATGCCAGTATGTGCATGAAGGTCTTTACCTAAAATGGATTCTTCCAGATCTGCAACACGGCCTTTCTTTTTGTAAACTTTTAAGCCGCTGTTCAGCAAAGCCACACCGGTACTATCATAACCCCGGTACTCCAGTCTTTTTAAACCGGTAATTACAATTGGATAAGCTTCTTTTGGGCCTGTATAACCTACAATTCCGCACATATAATAATGTTTTGTTCGCCCCTAACTCCGCCGGGGCGGAGAAATAGCGAAGATTATGTTTTATTTTTATTTTGAGCCCGGCAGAAGTACAAAGCCAAACTTCATTGGCGTCGCACACTTGTACCGCATCGCTTTATTCAACTTTTATCTTAGCGGTTGGTAAAATCTATCGTGCAATTTAACAAAAATGTCCCCATTTAAGCATTTTGCAAACCAAAAGGCTTATTAATAATTCCAAGACTCCATTTAAACCCGAAAGGTTGTAATAATTCTGGTAATCTGCTAAATTGTGGGTTATTAATAAATAAAACTTAGCTCCATTCTTTAAAACGAAATTCCTTAAAAATATTAATTCTCAATTTTGGCGGCCTGTATTTTAAATCTATTAACTTAAATTGAATTATCAAACTTGGTTGTATGAAATATTTATTCTTTTTTTTGGCCCTGATGGGTTTACAAAAGAGTGCAAATGCACAGCAGGAGCCAGCCGTTACCAAAATCTTTATTGTGCGCCATGCTGAAAAGGAGACTGGTAAAGACCCTTTATTAACCGCTGCCGGTAATGCCAGGGCCGGCGATTTAATGCGGGCATTACAAAATGAAAGCATACAAAAAATATATGTAAGCCAGTTCAGGCGCACACAAAGTACAGGCGACAGTTTAAGGCTGCAATTAAAGATTGATACAGTGCATTATGCGGCAGACACAGTTTGCGATAACCTCATCAATGCTATTATTGAGCATAGCGATTTTGGAAAAACTATTTTAATAATTGGACATAGTAATACCTTGCCACAAATCATTAGAAAACTTGGTGTAACCGATTACCCTTATGGCGATATACCCGATAATGAGTTTGATAATTTATTTATGATAACATATACGAAGGAGAAGGCAAAGCTGAAGAGGATGAAGTATGGCGCTAAGTCAGGGGCTTCGGCGGGGATGAAGTAATTACAACAACACCCCACTCAAAAATAAATACGCCACCGAAAAGTAAATTATGATACCGGTAACATCAACTAACGTTGCCACAAAAGGTGCAGATGAAGTTGCCGGATCGAATTTCATTCGCTTTAAAAAGATGGGCAACATAGAGCCTGCCAATGTGCCCCATAACACAACCCCCATAACAGAAATGCCGGTTACCATTGCCAATAAAAAAGTATGTGTGCCATACAGGTGCGGTTCAACATAACTCCACATATAAGTACGTAAAAAGCCCACCAGTCCAAGGATTCCGCCAAGCACCAGGCCGCTTTTTATTTCTCTTTTTAAAATAGTTAACCAATCTGCAATAGTAATTTCGGCTTTTGCCATGGCTTGTATAATTAGTGTAGATGCCTGGCTTCCGGTATTGCCACCGCTGGAAATGATGAGCGGCACCAGCATATTCAGCACCAGTACTTGTTTAATTTCATCTTCAAAAAAACTCATGGCACTTGCAGTTAATAATTCGCCTGCAAAAAGAACAACAAGCCAGGGAGCCCGTTTACCAATCAGTTTCCAGAAAGGCATATCTAAGTAAGGTTCATCTAATGCTTCGGTACCACCAATCTTTTGTATGTCCTCGCTATACTCTTCTTCGGCCACCCAAAGAATATCATCAATGGTTACAATGCCCAGTAAAATATTATTTTCATCTGTTACCGGCAAGGCCACCCGGTTATTCATTTTAAAAACTTCGCTGGCCATTTCCTGGTCGTCGGTAACATGCAATGCTATAAAACGGCCATCCATTATTTCTTTTACTTTTGTCTGAGGTTCAGCTAAAATAAAATCCCGTATTCTAATATCATCCAGCAATTCATCCGCTTCATTAATCACATAAATAACATCAATCGTCTCACTCCCCCTGGCATGTTTTCTTATGGTTTCAAATACTTCAGCCACCGTATTTTCTTCATACACATACACATAATCCGGTGTCATTATCCTGCCCATGCTGTTCTCAGGATAACCCAGTAATTCCAGCGTATCCCTGCGTTCATCAGGGTCTAATGTTTTTATGAGATCACGTACAATACTGTTGGGCAATTCTTCTAAAAATGCAACACGGTCATCGGCCGGCAGTTCATTTAATAACTCGGTAGTTTTAATTACCGGTAAATTTTTTATTATTCTTTTTTGGGTAGATAATTCGATGATCTTGAAAACACTGGCCGCACGGTGAATGGACAGCAACGAAATGATCTGGCATTCATACTCCTCATTTTCGTAAATAAGATCGGCCACATCACTAATGTTCTGGTCATTCAGGAAATCCTGTATGGCCAGTTGATTTTCAGAAGCGATCACTTCTTCAAACTGCTGCTGTATAGATATTTCTTCCAGTTCGGTTGACATCGGTTAATTACGTTTTGTGTCAATTTGAAATGCTGACTTTCAGCTTTCGGTCAGTCTGAGCTTGTCGAAGACGGGGTAGTTAAATATAGCCCCGGTTTCGACAAGCTCAACCTGACAACTTTTCAAACAGGGGCACTCTTATTTTTGTTATTAAATTGCACTACAAATGTGCCGCAATTTAACCCATTTATCTTTAAGCCAATGTTATGCTGAAACCTTATTTATTTGTTGATGAAACAAGCGGAAAGGGCAGAGGTGTGTTTACCCACGAACGCATTCCTGCCAATACCGTAATTGAAATTGCACCGGTAATTGTAATGCCGCATACTGATAGGGAACATCTTGATAAAACTTTATTGCATGATTATATTTTTGAATGGGGAAAAGAAAAAGATAAATGTGCGATGGCGCTTGGTTTAATACCAATCTACAACCACAGTTACAAAAGCAACTGCGAGTATTTTATGGATTTTGAAGACAGCTCTATTATGGTTAAAACAGTAAGGGTAATTGACAATGGTGAAGAGCTTACCATTAATTACAACGGAGATTGGAACGACGGAAAGAAAGTTTGGTTTGATGTAAAATAAAAAAGCTGCTGCAATTTTGCAGCAGCTTTTTTAATACTGATAAAAAATTAATCCACAAACCTATGGCCGGCTGTAATCCAGTCTAATATTTTTTGTCTGTCGGCAGCTGATAAAGGTGCGTTTGGTGGTGGTGGCATAATTGATGGGTTTGCATCTACAGCCCTCGCTTTAATTCTATCCCATGCACCAACAATAGTACAATCAATGGTAAAATTTAAGCCCCCTGCCGGGCTTGGCGCCACGTGGCATCCACTTATTGCACAGTTAAGTTGCAATACCGCTCTTACTGCCGAAAAAGTAGATCCTGCAGGTGCATCGGCTACAGTTGCCGACCCGGTTTTTATACAACCATCTGCATCTCTTGCTCCAATGGTATAAGTTGCAGCAGCCAGGTTATTAAAAATATTTGAAGCCTGAAACGCACCTCCATTTAAATTGTAGGTAAAGCCAACGCCACCAGTTGCAGTAATCGTAATTCTGCCGGTGGGAGTTATTGAACATTTATCATTACCAACAACTGCAGCAGATATGTTTAATGTTTTACCAACACAAGGGTCTAAAATAATTGTGAATGGTTGAGATTTTGTGCACCCGTCCAGATCCTTAGCAGTTACAGTATATGCTCCCGCAGCCAAACCTGTAAATGTGCCCGAACCCTGAAATAGACCTGCATTAAGCTGGTAGGTAAATCCGGTACTACCGCTGGCCGATGCAGAAATAGAACCGTTTGTAGCACCTGCAGCCGGACCTGCATTTACTACAGTACCCGAAACAGTGATGTTTTTTGCAGCACATAAATCCTGCACATTAAAAGTTTGTGTTTTTAAGCAACCTTCAAAATCTTTTGCAGTTACTACATAGGCACCAATTGCCAATCCGGTAAATGTTCCTGATCCCTGAAACGCACCACCATTAAGGCTGTATGTAAAACCTGTACTACCAGATGCAGTGGCTGTTATTGACCCGTTTGTTGTACCTAACAGTGTATTAACTACTGTACCGCTAACTGTAATATTTTTTAGGGAGCAGGGGTCGTTAACAGTGAATGTACCGCTTCCGGTACAACCATCTGCATTTTTGGATGTGATGGAATAGGTGCCAGCAGCCAGGCCTGTAAAACTGCCCGAAGCCTGAAACGAACCACCGTTAATACTGAATGTAAAGCTGCTGCTGCCCGATGCGTTTGCATTTATTGCGCCAACCGATGCGCCTGTTGTGGTATTGGTTACAGTTGCTGTTACAGTAATAGTAACACCTGTACATGGATTTGGAGTTGGAGGTGGTGGATTATCACCTTTACCGCCACAACCGTTGATAGTTAGTAGCCCAATTAATAAAAGGCCTGTTAACAGGTAACTTATTTGAATTGTTTTTTTCATAAAATCAATTTTCAGGTTTTGGTATTTGATGCTTCTGTTTAAAGAAGAGATACTCTATAAAGGTAATAAAGTTGTTAACACAAATAACGGTACTTTGTTTCAAATGGTTGCCTTGATATTGGGCCAGTCACTTTTGGTATGTGCTGTGGTTTGTTCAAAAAAATAAAAACTCACAGTTGCGAATGGAGGTTTACTTATAGTTGAAAAAATTCGGGGGTTAATCAGTATGCAGTAATAATGGAAATAAAAAGGCGAAACCTGCTGGTTTCGCCTGATCTAAAATGGTATCTGTTGTTAAGCCTGTTCTATCAATTGTATTTCAACTGCAATTCTTACTTCGTCGCTTACAACTACACCACCGGCTTCTGTTACTGCACTCCAGGTAAGGCCAAAATCTTTACGATTTATTTTACCATTGATTGTAAAACCTGCTTTAGTATTACCGTACGGGTCTTTTACAACGCCACCGAATTCCACCGATAATTTTACGTTTTTGGTTACATCACGTATCGTTAGGTCGCCATACAATTCAAACGAACCATCATTGTCTACATTTTCAGATTTGGTTGCTTCAAATTTGATTTGAGGAAATTTTTCAACATCAAAAAAATCGGCACTTTTAAGGTGCCCGTCTCTTTGCTCATTGTTGGTAGATATAGAATTTACATCGGCCGTAAAACTCACTTTGGCTTTTGTAAAGTCTTCATCTTCGGTTTGAGCCGATACGGTAAAAATGTCGAAACTACCTGTAACATTGGTAATCATCAGGTGTTTGATCTTGAACTGAACTTCGCTGTGTGTGGGGTCTAAAGCCCAGGTTTTAGTTGCCATGATTTTAAATTTTGAATGCAAGTTACTAATTAATGTTTAAACATTGATATTTATTTTTTAAGTCTTAATATCAATCTTGACTGAAATCTAACTTAATAAAATTTTTCAGGTTGAGCTTGTCGAAACCGGGGCTTAAACCAGAGGCTTGCTTTATTTGAAGGTAAACCGCCTTCGACAAGCTCAGGCTGACAGTATAATAAAATCCCGCCACCAGGGCGGGATTTTATATAGACACATAAATGATGCTATTTGTTCGCTTCAAATTCCCTGCGGATGATATTTAATGCAGCCCCAGCCTTAAACCACTCAATCTGTTGTTCATTATAAGTATGATTTACATTGATAGTATCGGAAGTTCCATCAATATGGTTAAACACCATTTGAAGCTGTTGGCCCGGTGCAAAGCTGGTTAAACCAATGATATCAATGCTATCGTCTTCCTGAATTTTGTTGTAATCTTCCTTATCATCAAAAGTTAGACCAAGCATACCTTGTTTTTTCAGGTTGGTTTCATGAATACGGGCAAATGATTTTACCAGCACGGCACGTACACCCAGGAACCTTGGCTCCATAGCAGCATGCTCTCTTGATGATCCTTCGCCATAATTTTCATCACCAACAACAACAGAACCTATGCCAGCGGCTTTATAAGCCCTTTGTGTACCCGGCACAGTTCCATATTCACCAGTCAGTTGGTTTTTTACGTTGTCGGTTTTTTCGTTGAAGAAGTTCAATGCTCCAATCAGCATGTTGTTACTGATATTATCTAAATGTCCACGAAACTTTAACCATGGGCCCGCCATAGAAATATGATCGGTTGTACATTTTCCTTTCGCCTTGATGAGCAATTTCAATCCTTTCAAGTCAGTTCCTTCCCAGGCTTTAAAAGGTGCAAGTATCTGCAACCTGTCGGATGATGGCGAAACCAATACTTCCACACCACTGCCATCTTCGGCAGGAGCCTGAAAGCCTGCATCTTCCACTGCATAACCTTTAACCGGCATTTCAATACCCAGCGGTTCTTCCAGTTTAAATTTTTCTCCTTTATCGTTGGTTAAATAATCGGTAAGCGGATTAAAAGACAGTGAACCTGCAATTGCCAAAGCGGTTGTTATTTCCGGTGAAGCCACAAATGCATGTGTATTTGGATTACCATCATTTCTTTTAGAAAAATTACGGTTGTAAGAAGTAACAATTGAATTTTTCCTGGTAGGATCGGTTGAATGCCTTGCCCACTGGCCAATACAAGGGCCACAGGCGTTTGCTAAAACCACGCCGCCCATTTTTTCAAATGTTTCCAGGTAACCATCTCTTTCAACTGTATAGCGAACCTGCTCAGAACCAGGAGTGATTGTAAATTCTGCTTTTGCTTTAAAATTATTATCAGATGCCTGCTTTGCAATAGAAGCAGCACGTGTAATATCTTCGTAAGATGAGTTGGTACAAGAGCCAATCAATCCAACTTCCATTTTATCGGGCCAGCCATTCACTTTAACCGCATCGGCAAATTTAGAGATAGGCCATGCAAGATCGGGCGTAAATGGCCCGTTAATATGTGGTTCCAGTTCAGATAAATTAATTTCAATCACCTGGTCAAAATAACTTTCTGGATTTGCATACACTTCATCATCACCGGTAAGGTGTGCTGCAATGGCATCGGCACCTTCTGCAATTTCGGCACGGCCAGTTCCTCTTAAATATTCGCCCATTTTTGCATCGTATCCAAAAATAGAAGTGGTGGCACCAATCTCTGCACCCATATTACAGATGGTTCCTTTACCGGTGCATGATAATGATTTTGCACCATCACCAAAATATTCCAGTATGGCCCCGGTACCACCTTTAACGGTTAGTATGCCGGCTACTTTTAAAATAATATCTTTTGAAGCCGTCCAGCCGCTTAATTTACCAGTAAGTTTTACACCAATCAGTTTAGGGAATTTAAGTTCCCAGGGTAATCCTGCCATTACATCACATGCATCGGCACCGCCAACGCCAATGGCTATAATGCCTAGTCCGCCTGCATTTACTGTATGGCTGTCAGTTCCAATCATCATGCCACCAGGAAAAGCATATTGCTCCAACACTACCTGGTGAATAATGCCTGCACCGGGTTTCCAAAAACCAATGCCGTATTTATTTGAAACAGAAGCCAGGAAATCGTACACTTCTTTATTTTGAGTTTTTGCTTTGCTCAAATCTTTAACAGCACCAACTTCGGCCTGTATCAGGTGATCGCAGTGCACGGTAGAGGGCACAGCAACTGTTTTACGGCCAGCCTGCATGAATTGTAACAAAGCCATTTGTGCGGTTGCATCCTGCATAGCCACACGATCGGGCGCAAACTCTACATAATCTTTTCCTCTTTCATAAGCAGTGGTAGCTGCTCCCTGCCAAAGGTGGGCATACAATATTTTTTCGGTCAGCGTAAGGGATTTGCCGGTTGCTTTACGGGCAGCGTCAATACGGGCGCCAAAGTTGCTGTACAACTTTTTAATCATGTCAATGTCGAAGGCCATGGGAATAATTTGATGATTTGGAAATGTATCAATTTGAAGATGAAAGGATGTTTTTTAGAATAAAAGCGGTATTAACCAGCCCATATTCAAATTTAAACATCTTCAGATCGAAGTGCTGCAAATTTAAGAAAACTGGGGCATTTTTTAAAGCCTTTGTTTTTACCTTAAAATGTGTTTAATTTAGCATTATGAATCGCTTGAAACATTTTATTGAGTGGCATGTATTCGGTGTATGCTCGGCCATTGGCGAAAAAATGGGCATTGCTACTTCAACAATTCGCAAATATTTTATTTACATGTCATTCATGACATTTGGCTCACCTGTTATTGTTTACCTGTTTGTAGCTTTCTGGATGAATATTAAGCGGTATATATTGAATGCGAGGAGGAATCCGCTGAGGTACCTCTAGCCCCCCTCCGCCCCCTGAAGGGGAACTTGCGAAGATTTTAGCAAAGAACACCTGAAGAAAATTTTTCTATTTAAAAAATAGTGAAAACACAATTGTTCCCCTTTAGGGGTTAGGGGTTATAGCTTTTCTTATTCTCACCAACTTCTCCAATAAATTTTCCAGAAAATCCAATCTCAGCATATTGGCACCATCGCTTTTTGCTGCAGCAGGGTTGGGATGTGTTTCAATAAACAAACCATCGGCACCGGTTGCAATGGCGGCTTTGGCAATGGTTTCAATCAATTCTGGATTACCGCCGGTTACGCCGCCAGCCTGGTTTGGCTGCTGTAAGGAGTGTGTGCAATCCATAATCACGGGTACTTTTATTTCTTTCATCCAGGTGATGTTTCGGTAATCAACCACCAGGTCGGTATAACCAAAACTGTTTCCTCTTTCTATCAACCCAACTTTATTATTACCGGCTGCATTTATTTTTTCAACAGCAAACTTCATGGATGGGCCATTTAAGAATTGACCTTTTTTTACGTTGACAATTTTACCGGTTTTGGCAGCAGCAATTAATAAGTCTGTTTGGCGGCAAAGGAAAGCCGGTATTTGTAAAACATCAACATATTCAGCAGCCATGGCAGCTTCCTCGGCTGTGTGTATATCAGTTGTTGTGGGTATAGAAAATTTTTCTCCAACTTTTTTTATCAGCTCCAACGCATTCTTGTCACCAATGCCGGTGAAGGAATTAGCAGAAGTTCTGTTTGCCTTGCGATACGATGCTTTAAATATATATGGAATCTCCAGCTTTGCGCAGATGCCTGAAACTTTTTCGGCAATGCCCATCACTGTATCTTCACTCTCAACCACGCACGGGCCTGCTATCAGGAAGAAATTATTTGGGTTATATTTTTGATTGACAAATAAGTCCTTTAAATATTTTTCCATTTTGTAAAGTTAAGGAGTTAAACAGTTAAATAATTAAAACTGACCTCCCTGTGTGCAGACTGGTTACATCGATAAAACTCCTTAAAAATTAATTCCAAAAAAATTCGTGTAATTCGTGTAATTCGATGAAATTCGTGCAATACAAAAAACTATGATAAAAGAAAAGATATTGGTTATAGGTGCCAGCGGCCAAATAGGAGTAGAGCTTACACTGGCTTTACGTAAAATGTATGGCAACGCCAACGTGGTTGCATCTGATCTGCGTGAAGAAAACGATTTGCTGAAAGGCACTGGTCCGTATGTGAGCTTAGATGTGATGAACAAAGAAATGCTGCATGTGCAGGTAATACGGCAAAATATTACACAGATATATTTACTGGCAGCCATTCTTTCCGCCACCGGCGAAAAAAATCCGAACCTGGCCTGGAGCCTGAATATGCAGAGCCTGCTGAATGTGCTGGATATTGCACGGGAAGAAAATCTACATAAGGTTTACTGGCCATCATCTATTGCAGTCTTCGGGCCTACATCGCCCAAACAAAACTGCCCGCAGCAAACTGTTATTGAACCGGTAACCGTTTACGGCATCAGCAAATTTGCCGGCGAGTTCTGGTGTAATTATTATAACCGCCGTTATGGTGTAGATGTAAGAAGTTTGCGTTACCCCGGACTCATCAGTTATAAAAGTGCACCCGGTGGCGGCACCACCGATTATGCCATTGAAATTTTTCATGAAGCACTGGAAGAAAAAAAATACGAATGTTTTTTACGGGAAGATACTTACCTGCCCATGATGTATATGCCTGATGCCATCCGTGCTACTATCGAACTGATGGAAGCTGATGCATCAAAAATTTCTATCCGCACTTCCTACAATATTTCGGGCATGAGTTTTTCGCCAAAAGAAATTGCTGCCGAAATAAAAAAACATATTCCGGATTTTTCAATCAGCTACAAACCTGATTACCGGCAGGCCATAGCCGATAGCTGGCCGCAAAGTATTGATGATACGGTTGCAAGAAATGATTGGGGCTGGAAGGAAGAGTTTGCATTGGATGGGATGGTGAAGGATATGCTGGAGAATCTTGAAAAGTAAAAATTCAAAAGTAAAAAGTAAAACCTAAGATGGGAGTGATGAGTTATAGAGCACGAGCGCTCAGTTTTGAATTTTGCCTATTGAATTTTGCCATTTTCCTCAAATAAGCTTATGCTCATACGCATACTTTACCAAACCAATAACACTGCTGGTATTTGTTTTGCGAAAAATATTTTTACGGTGGGTTTCAATGGTGCGTTCGCTCAGGAATAATTGTTCAGCAATCTGTTTATTACTTAATTCTTTTTCTATAAGCTGAACAATCTCTATTTCACGGGCAGTTAAGCGGGCTTCTTCATTTTCCTTTTTCATTTCGCTGGCCCGGCTCATTTCGTGTAAAACTTCTTCGCCAAAATAGATGCCGCCGCCGGATATTTTCTCCAAAGCTTTTACCAGTTCCTGTTTACCAATATTTTTCAACACATAGCCGCAGATATTAGCATCATCAATCATCTGGTTCACCAGTTCGCCCTGGCCGCTCATGCTAAGTGCCAGTATTTTTATTTCAGGAAATTGCTGATGTACCAATTTAGATAATTCGGCACCATTAAGGCCGGGCATCATAACATCGGTTAATAAAATATCTATTGATTTTTTTTCAATCAATGAAATCATTTCAAGCGGTTGCGTACATTCAATCACCACTTCAAACTGATCGTGGCCATGCAACAAAGATTTTAGCCCATCAATTACAATCTGATGATCATCTACAATGCCTAAGATTATTTTTTTGTCTTTCATATGGTTTGTCATATGCCGGTGCAGGGTGCAAGTTAATTTTTTTAACCGGCAATTGGTACATGAATAGCTACCAGTGTTCCTTTGCCGGGCGAACTGTCAAAATCAACACTGCCTTTTAAAAATAAAACTCTCGAGCTGATATTCTTTAAACCGATGCCCTCAAATTTTTGTTTATCGTTGGTATCAAAACCACGGCCATTGTCTTCAACGGTAGCAGCAATTCCATCTGCATCTTTAATTAAAGATATATCCAGGTTATTGGCACCGGAATGTTTTATCACATTGTTCACACATTCCTGTATCACCCGGTACAAAACGGTTTCAGTATTACTGTCCAGCCGTTCCTGCAATCCTTCGGTGTGCAGGTTTATTTTAATAATACGGTTATCAATTTTATCCAGAAATTCCTTTACAGCACTGGCCAGTCCGCTTTTAAGCAGGGCATTTGGCATCATCTGGTGGCTCACACTTCTTATTTCTTTACAACTTTCATCTACCAGGCCAATTAGTTTTTCAAATGTTATTTTTTGTGCTTCATCCTTAAAATGAATATCGTTTTCAAAAGCCGATAAGTTCATTTTTGCTGCACTCATCATCTGGCCCACGCCATCATGTAGTTCGGCGGCTATACGTTTACGCTCATTTTCTTCGGCATTAATAATGGCCTTTGTTGCCAGGTCCTGTTGCTTCATTACTTCGGCTTGTAAATGCATCCTGTTTTGTATTTGCCTTTTGTAGTAAAAACTAAAACCTGCAAAAATGATCAGCACGGTAACAGCAATTAATCCCCAAAGCAAGTAATTTTTTTTTGTGATCTCAGCCTCCTGCAATTTTAATTGCTGTTCTTTTTTTTCTGTTTGATATTTGGCATTCAGTTGTTCAATTTGTTTGAGCTTATCACCTGAATATATAGAATCCTTAAGAGCCGTTTGTTTTTTGTAAAAATCAAGCGATAATCCCGGGTCTCCTTTTTTTTCTGCAATAACAGCCAGTTCTTTATAGTTAGATAACTGTAAATCTGCATAGCGCATTTTTATTGCAATACTATTGCTGAGATTATATTGTTCAATAGCTTTTGCATATTGGCCCTGCTCTTTGTGCATATAACCCAAATCACCATAACCCAGGGCAATGGCAAAACTATCTTTTAATGCTTTCCTCAGCCCAAGAGCCTGTAGTAAATATTTCTCAGCCTCTACAAAGTTTTTTTGTAAAGTATACACGCCTCCCAAAAAATTAAAACTGTAGGCTTTGCCTGGAAGATCATTCATTTTTTCACGAATTGCTAGCGAATTTTTATATCTCCTGATGGCTTCATTATAATCTTCCTTATATTCAAACACCACGCCCGATTCATTAAGGATGGTAGCCATGCCATCATCGTCATTCAGTTTTTTATAAATAGCATAGGCTTCATCATACATCTGCAGAGAACGGTTCAGGTCTCTTGTTTTGCGGTACAATTTACCCAACTCGTTCAACACACCGGCTTTAACCGCAGGGGCATCTGTTTTTTTGAGAATATCCATGGCGATATAGTAATACACAGCAGCACTATCGTAAGAGCCTTTAAAATACCAGGATAAACCGGTATACTTTTTAAGCTCAGCCACAGAAGCAGGATCTTTCAATTTTTCGGCAAGTGCTGCCCCGGCAATTGCTGCAGATTGGCACTCATCAAAATCTTTAAAGAGCAAAGCATTGGCAAGTGCTTTGTATGCTTTCACTTTTTCGGCATTTTCAGCATTGAATTTTATGATAAACTTCAGGCTGTCGGTATTGCCAGCTTGTGCATTTGCAAATAGTGCAACTATATTATAAAAGAGAAAGAGAAATACGTGTTTGTTTTTGAACATGCCTGTTAAATTTCAATTAAGATAAGCCGAGCACATCCTTCATGCTGAAAATGCCTTTTTTGTTGCAGATATATTCGGCAGCTAAAACTGCTCCCAATGCAAATCCACTGCGGCTGTGTGCAGTGTGTATGATCTCAATATCATCAATAGGAGAGCTGTAAGTAATGCTGTGTGTGCCGGGCGCAGGGTCTTCTCGTTTGCTTATGATGGATAATGTTTCCGGATCAGTTGTTTCATCATTCACCCATTTTTTCTTTGCCGGTATTTCATGCAAGATATGCTCAGCCAGCGTAATAGCCGTACCACTTGGTGCGTCTTTTTTTTGCGTGTGATGAATTTCCTGCATGCTGATGGCATATTCATTATGTCCGTTCATCAACTGCGCCAGTTTTTTATTTACTTCAAAAAAAATATTTACACCTACGCTGAAATTACTGGCGTATAAAAAACTGCCGTTTTTTTCTTTGCAAAAATTTGCGACTTCGGCCCATTCTTCTAACCAGCCGGTACTGCCGCTTACAACCGGAATGCCGGCACGTAAACAGGTAAGAATATTTTCTTTGGCACTGTGCGGCCCGGTAAATTCTATGGCCACATTGCAGTTCAGCAGATTTTCTTTTGTAAAATCAGACATGCTGTCAATATCAATTTTTAAATCAACAGTATGGCCTCTTTCAAGTGCAATTGCTTCAATGGTTTTACCCATTTTGCCATAACCAACCAGTGCAATTTTCATTATAAAAATTAAAAGGGTAATAAATGCTTCCTAAAAATGAAGATAATTATTTTGAACGATTTTTTCCGATGTTAAGCACAATACTTATGCCATTGGTGTTGGCAAGTTGGCTGTAGCCGGGCTTTATCTGCAGGCTCAGGTCATCGCTTACATCAAAAGTTTTCAGGTGTGCATCAACCGTGGCATCCACCACATTCAACCCCCAAAAAAGAATAAAGAATAAAACCGTGTAATCAACATTTTGACGCACCTGGTTTCTAAAAGTTTTAATTCTGTCGGGTTGATTTAATACTGAAAAATATGGCTGCGGAATCAGATAATCATTAGTAGGATCATTATCAATGGCGTTTATATAAGCATTCTTGGCTTCGTTGTATTGCTTTACGTTTCTAAAAAAGATATAAGTGGTTGTACCTAAAGCAGCATATACCACGGGAATTTTCCAATACTTTTTATTGGTTGCCTGCCCCCAGCCAGGCAGTATGGCCGAGCGGTAAGTAGCAACACGTGGGTTATATGCTTTTGATGGATCGGCTTTTGTAAAAATTTTGGTGTTCCGTTTTTTGGTGCTGTCTTTTTGTGCAAAAAGATTGCTGCACACAAAAAGCGAACAAATAAAAATGATAAGTGTACAAGCTTTAAACATTAAGATACGTTGATATTAAATTTATCAAGCAAGGCATTTAATTCTTCAACAGAGTAGTACTCAAATAAAATACTGCCGCTGCCTTTTTTGCCGTGGTTCATTTTTACACGGGTGTTAAAATTCGATGCTAAATTATCTTCAATCTTTCTAAAGTTGTCTGTGAGTGCTGATTTTACGGCAACTTTAACAGCCGGTGTATATTGTTTTCTTACCAATTCTTCTGTTTGCCTTACAGACAGGCCGCTCTTTTTTATTTCATTAAAAATGTATAATTGTTTATCAACCACATCAACATTTATCAATGCCCTTGCGTGGCCCATAGTGATGACGCCGGTACGCACAGCTACCTGTATATCGGGTGGTAATTTAAGCAGGCGTATGTAGTTGGTTACGGTGCTTCTTTCTTTGCCCATTCTTTCGGCTACCTGTTCCTGTGTGTATTCCAGTTCATCCATCAGGCGCTTGTAGCTTAAAGCAATTTCAATAGCATTAAGGTCTTTACGCTGCAGGTTTTCTAAAAGCGATAATTCCAGTAATTGTGCATCATTTGCCTGGCGTACATAAACCGGCACATCTTTTATACCGGCAATTTTTGCAGCCCTAAAACGGCGTTCACCTGCAATAAGCCTGTATTTGCCATTAGGTAATTTAGAAACAGTTAGCGGCTGAATAATATCGTGCAGTTTAATTGATGCTGCCAACTCGTTTAAAGCATCGGTATCAAAATCATGGCGGGGCTGTTTGGGATTTACTTCAATCTGATCTAATGCAATGCGTAACGATACAGAAGCTTGCTCCACCACTTCGGGTTTTAAATTTCCGGCAGTGTTTTTCAGATCGGCATCAATGTTCTGTAATAAACTTCTTATTCCTTTTCCTAAAGCGTCTTTTTTATTTGGCTGAGACATAGTTTTTTGCTTTTAGCTTTTAGTGCTTAGCTTTTAGCAAAAGCCTGTGGCTAATGGCTAACAGCTAATGGCTAACAGCTTGTTATTCCATTATTCTTTCTTCTTCTTTTATTTTGGTCATATTGTTTTTCTGCAAAATTTCTTTTGCAAGGTTAAGATAGTTTACTGCTCCCTTGCTATCAGCATCATACAAAATAACCGGTTTTCCAAAGCTTGGTGCTTCGCTCAAACGGGTGTTACGGTGAATGATGCTGCTGAAAACAATATCTTCAAAATGGCGGCGCACTTCACTCACAACCTGGTTGCAAAGGCGCAGGCGGCCATCGTACATGGTCATTAATATTCCTTCTATCTTTAAATCGGTGTTAAGCCTGTTTTGTACAATTTTAATGGTGTTTAATAATTTACCCAGGCCTTCCAAAGCAAAAAATTCTGTTTGTACAGGTACCACCACACTGTCGGCTGCGGTTAATGCATTCACAGTTATTAATCCCAGTGATGGAGAACAATCAATAATGATGAAGTCATAATTATCCCGGATAGGTTCCAGTATTTTTTTCAAAACGGTTTCCCGGTTGGGGTAATTTATCATTTCAATTTCGGCACCTACCAGGTCAATATGCGATGGCAGTACATCTAAAAAAGGAATATCGGACTTTAAAATAATATCCTTTGCCTGGGCATCATTCACCATGCAATCGTACAGGCTTTGGGTAATATTATGCAGGTCGAAACCGGTGCCGGTGGTACTGTTTGCCTGTGGATCGGCATCTACCAGCAGGGTTTTATATTCCAGCACGGCAAGACTTGCCGCCAGGTTTATAGCCGTAGTTGTTTTGCCTACACCGCCTTTTTGATTTGCTACACCTATTATTTTTGCCATGTTGCTGATAACCGTTAATTGTTAAAAGTTAATGATTAATAGTCAATCGCAGATGTGGTGTCCGATTAACAAATAACAATTAACTGTATTTTCCGCCAAAGGTATCGTAATGTAGTTCAATAACCAGTTTAGTTTGAACCGTTTTTGAAACCTTGCCGGTTAATTACTTCTTTAATAAAAAATATTTTCCGGTCCCAACCGTCATTGTAAAAAAAGCTGGTCTTTCTGTACAAATTGCTGTCAGGATGGCAAATTTAACCATTCGGCATAAAATTGGACAACAAAGAAGCATCTTAATTGTAATATTGGATAATTAAGTTTTAAAAGCAGGCAGTTTTATGGTTACAATTATATCGGGCACAAACCGAAAACACAGCAATACATCTAAAATAGCGAGTGAATACCAGTTGATCTTACGTGAAAAAGGCATTGAAGCCGAGTTGCTGTCGCTGGAAGACCTGGACCTGATGCATTATAATACTGCATTTGAAACTATAGAAAATGAGATTTTAATTCCCACCACTCATTTTATTATCATTTCACCAGAGTATAATGGCAGTTTTCCGGGCGTGTTGAAAATGCTTTTCGACACCAGCCGCTCTCACGAAATATGGTTTCATAAAAAAGCATTGCTTACCGGAGTAGCCACAGGCCGGGCCGGAAACCTAAGGGGTATGGATCACCTGGCAGATGTGCTGAATTATATGAAGATCACAGTGCATCCCAACAAACTCCCAATTTCGGCAGTAAACAGTGTAGTGGGCAATGATGGAAAAATTATTGATAATTACACGTTAAAAGCCATCAACCAGCAGTTAGATGAATTTATATTATGGGCATCTTTGCAGCAACCATTAAAACATTAAACTAATAAACCAGTAAACCCTCTTCATGCGTACACCATTAGGAACATTCCTTTTTATTGCTTTTGCCCTTTTAATGGATACCTATATTTTCCAGGCCGTAAAAGCGGTGAGCCAGTCGGCATCGCCAAAAACAAAAGCAATTATTTATGGTATTTATTGGGCAATATCTGCATTAACCATCATCAGCTTTTTAATATTCTTTTTTACCGATCATAGTTTTATGGGTAAAAAATTCCGTACTTATTTATTTGCAACTGCGATTGGGTTGTTCCTGTCAAAACTTATTGTTATCGCTTTTCTTTTTATTGATGATATAAGAAGAGCTATACAATGGATTTCGGGAAAATTATTTTTTAAGAATACTGATGTAGATGATATGAGTGGCGATGGTATCAGCCGTTCCACATTTTTGAGCTGGCTGGGGTTGGCTGCCGGCGGAACCCTGTTTGGGAGCCTGTTGTATGGTTTCAGCAACAAATATAATTACAATGTTAAGCGCATACAACTGGCTTATGATAATTTACCAGCTGCATTTAAGGGAATGAAAATCGTTCACATCAGCGATATACACAGCGGTAGTTTTACTGATAAAGCAGCGGTAGCGCACGGGGTTGAAAAAATACTGCATGAGAAAGCCGACCTTATTTTATTTACCGGCGATATGGTAAACGACCGGGCCAGCGAAATGGATGAATATATGGATGTGTTCAATAAACTGAAGGCACCTTTAGGCGTGTATAGTGTATTTGGCAATCATGATTATGGCGATTATGTGCGTTGGCCCTTTAATGGAGTTACTAAGGACCAGAACCTGGGAAGCCTGAGAAAAGTACATGCAGACCTCGGCTGGAGACTATTAATGAATGAACATGTGGTATTGGAAAAAGGCGGAGAAGAAATTGCTTTATTGGGCATTGAAAACTGGAGTAACAAAGCACGCTTTCCCAAGCATGGCCGCATGGACCTTGCTCATGCCGGTGCAGAAAAATACCCTTTTAAAATACTAATGAGCCACGACCCCAGCCATTGGGATGCACAGGTGAAACCACAATACCCCGATGTGGACCTTACCCTTAGCGGCCACACACACGGTATGCAGTTTGGTGTAGAGATACCCGGTTTTAAATGGAGCCCCGTGCAATACATGTACAAGCAATGGCATGGTTTGTATGAAGATGGTAAACAAAAACTGTATGTAAACCCCGGTTACGGCTTTCTTGGTTACCCCGGTAGGGTGGGGGTTTTGGCGGAGATAACGGTGATAGAATTAGTATAAAAAAAGCCCCCGATAATTTCAGGGGCTTATACTTAGTCACTTATTTAAAACTCCTTCTTTCCTTCGGAGCATAAATTCTTTTTCTTCCTTCAGTTGCTCTGTCGCTTCTGCCGCCTTCGTCATTGGGTCTTTTAAAACCACCATCAGCTTCATTCATACGTACAGTACGGTTGTTGTAACGCTTGCCGTCAATGGCTTTTATCATGGTAGATGCAACGTCCTGATCAATCTCGATCCAACTGTTCATATCACGCATGTCTATCTTGCCAAGCACCTCTTTTTTCAAATCACTTTCATCTAAAATGAATTGTAAAAAGCTGGCTTTGTAAAAACCATCTTTGGTACCAAGGTTAATGAACAAACGGGTATAACCACTGTTGCGGCTGTTAAAGGTTGTGCGTTCTTTACGGCTGCCATTTGCATCACCACCGGTTCTTTCAACGGGCCTTCTGTCGCCACGTATATCGGTCTTGTTTAAATCGTCGGCATGTTCGTAATACTTTAAAAAATGACTGAACTCTAATGCGGCAACCCTTTGTAAAACTTCTTCTTTGCTAACATCAGCAAATTTTTCCATCAGATCGGGCATGTATGTTTCGTAATCGCCATGGCTAACATCGGCCTGCATTAATTTATCCATAAAATGGAAAAACTGTTTGCGGCAAACATCTTTACCCGATGGTACATCTACTTTATGAAACTGTGCGTTGATCATTCGTTCCAGAGACTTAATCTTATAAGACTCCCTGCTGTGGCAGATAGATAAACAGATACCAGTTTTACCTGCACGGCCTGTACGTCCGCTACGGTGTGTGTACACTTCCATATCATCCGGTAATTCAAAATTGATAACATGGGTAATACCATCCACATCAATACCACGAGCAGCCACATCGGTTGCAATTAATAACTGTAAATTTTTACTGCGGAAACGGCCCATCACTTTATCACGTTGTTGTTGTGATAAGTCGCCATGCAGCGCTTCAATCTCGTAACCCGATTTTGCCAAACGCTCAGAAACTTCCTGTGCATCTGCCTTGGTACGGGTGAAGATGATTCCATACATACCGGGGTTAAAATCTATCAAACGCTTTAATGCTTCGTAACGCTGACTGGCAGGCACAACAAAAAACTGGTGATCAATATTTACATTACCGCTGTTCTTTTTACCAACCGTAACTTCTTTAGGGTTTTCCATGTAGTTTTTGCTAATGGCCCTAACTTCCGGTGGCATGGTAGCACTGAATAACCAGGTGCTTTCACGGTTGATAGTGTTCTTTAAAACAAAATCAATATCATCTCTAAAGCCCATGTTCAGCATTTCATCGGCCTCATCCAATACCACGTATTTTACTTTTTGCAGGTCGATGGCTTTGCGTTCGATCAGGTCAATTAAACGGCCCGGTGTTGCAATAACAATGTGTACGCCTCTTTTCAGGTTGCGTATCTGCATCATAATAGATGCACCACCATATACTGCTTCGGTAACGATGTTTTTATTGTGTTTTCTATAATTTTCCAGGTCGTTGGTAATTTGCAAACACAGTTCACGTGTTGGGCAAACGATCAATGCCTGCGGATGACGCTGGTTGCCATCAATTAATTGTAAAAGTGGTAAACCAAAAGCAGCGGTTTTACCGGTACCGGTTTGTGCCAAGCCAATAAAATCGGTGGTGCCCGATAATAAAACAGGGATGGCTTTCACCTGTATTTCTGTGGGGGTTTCAAATCCCAGGTCGGTTACAGCTTGTACCAACTGTTCGTTCAGGCCTAGGGCCTCAAATGCATTCATGTAAATTGTTTTGCGATAGCCACATGTAATTTCCGGTTTGCTCAAAAAAGATAAACCGTTGTCATGCCTTGGCCGTTGGGATAAGTAAGGGTTCTCTTTCAACCCTGCCGGCGGTTACAAACTGCGCCGTGGTAGTTTGTATATTTGCCGATAATAACTAATGTTCAACAGCAACTGAGCATGTCATGTAATTCTCAGTTTTTAATAATGGGCGCAAAGCTAAGCTTTTTATTCTCATTCTTGGCATGACTTACAGCATTTAAACAAACAGAACCCGTAAATCACCTTAAAGCCTGTATTTTTTATGGACGATTAAACTAAATTTGGTTTTCTATATCTAAAACCAGCTAACTCAATCTTTATGCTTAAATATCTGCTACTGCTTTGCTTTTGGTTTATTGACTTGCCGGTAAAGGGCCAGACAGATTCTCTCACTAAAGAAGAAAAACGGTTGCTTGATTCGATGTTTAAGAACGATGAGTTTATTAAGCTGATGATGAAAAAAGACAAGAATTATCTGGATGTAAGCATCGGCATAGGTAACGGCGAGTTTAGCGCAAACAATAATGCGGCTAATGCTACTGGGGTTGACAGGCAACTTATTTATACCCCAGCTGTAACTTATCGGTTAAAGAATGGTTTAAGTTTTGGAGTGTCTCCTTTTATAACCGGCGATAGCAGCGGCAGGCCGGAAATTTACCAAACAGCCCTTACAGCCGGTTATGATTACTACGGCAAAACCATTTATGCAGGCGGTAGTTATACAAGATACCTCAGCAATCAAAATAAATACAACAGCAAATCGCTTTACCAGAATGATTTGTTTGCTTATATAAAACTGGCAAAAGGAATACTACAGCCGGGTATTACTTTGGGATATGTAACCGGCAAATACAAAGAAACCAATTTTGTAACTTTTAAAAGACTGATTCATTTGCCTAACCCGCCACCCAATGGACGGGATACACTGATAACAATAACCGGAAGAGATTCGACCGATAATAAGACCAATTATTTTTCTGCAGCGGCAACAGTTGGGCACGATTTCGCATTTTACAATGTCTTTTCAAAAAAAGATGAGTTTGATTTTATTCCAACACTTATCTTGAATTTCGGCAGCGATAGGTTAACGCAAACCCATACCAACAGAATATTTGACAGACCGGCTTTAAGTAGCCGTAAAAAATCCAGTTTCAGTAACAAGTTCCAGGTGCAGTCAATTGCTGCATCTTTTGATTTTACCTACATGGTAAAAAAGTTTTTTATACAGCCCATTGTTTATTTTGATTATTATCTTCCGGAAACGACAGTAAACAGGTTTAGTGCGATATTTTCTTTAACTGCAGGGTTTTCATTTTAAAATGCAAGACCCTTCCAGGAAGCCGTCTTCGACAACACTTCGGCAAGCTCAGTGGAGACTGACGGCTTTTGGTCATGTTGAGCTTGTCGAAACATAGACGAAAAGCTGGTTTAAATGATATTCTTTTTTTGATTACAAGCTGTGTTTCATTTTTACACAATTTCTCTTAACATAAGTTTGTAATTTTGAAAAAGCTATTGGCATATTACTTGGTGCATTACGGCTAACTAAATATTTTTTATTTTATGAAGACAAAACTTATAATCCTCGCAATTTTAATCATTACCTGTGATGCTGCAATTGCACAAAAAATACATGTTGGTATTAAAGGTGGTGCAAACATCAACAAACTAACCGGTAAATCCTTCGACGATCAGTTTTCTTTTGGCTATCATGTGGGTGGTTTCTTTTCGGTAGGACTCGGCAAAAAATTTGCCATTCAACCCGAAGTTTTGTTTAACCAGATTAATGTAGATACTTCTAATAATTACAGTACTGTATATCAATTTAACAAGGTAAGTAAAGTACAGCTGAAGTATATGAGTATTCCTATCCTGCTTAATTTCAAGCCGGTTAAATACCTCACATTGCAGGCAGGGCCCCAATTTGGTATACTAACCAATAAAAGCAAAACATTGGTGCAAAATGGTAAAGACGCATTTAAGAGTGGCGACTTGAGTATGTTGGGCGGAGTACAGGTTAATATATCTCACCTGAATATTTATGCACGTTATGCTGTTGGCCTCAGTAACCTCAATAATATTGATAATAAAGAAACCTGGAAGAGCCAAAGCATTCAGCTTGGTGTAGGTTTTACGTTATAATTTTTACGGACGTATGATGGTGAGAGAGCCATCGGCGTTCAGTTTTACAATAGCAGAAGGTGATGCTGCGGTTACATCATCCTGACGGTGTTGCACTATATAGTCAACACCGTTTTTTATTGCAATATCTATATCTTCAAATAACGCCGGTGCCGGGTAGCCCGAAATATTTGCTGAAGTGGAAACCAGCGGTTTTCCAAAACGGTTGATGAGTTTTTTGCAAAACAAATCGTTTGTAATGCGTATGCCAATTGTGCCGTCTCCCTGTATCATATTTTTAGCGAGGTTGGTACCGCCCTCATAAATAAATGTGGTGGGCTTATGTATGCCTTTGATGTAATCAAAAATTTTGGGATTGGGCTGCGTAACATATTTTGGAATCTCATTTTCATCAGCCAGTAAAACAATCATGCTTTTTTCATCTGATCGTTTTTTAAGTAAGTAAATTTTTGCAACCGCTGCGGCATTGGTGGCATCGCAGCCAAGGCCCCAAACAGTATCAGTAGGGTAGAGTATGAGCCCGCCCGAGTGTAAAACGGTTAATGCTTCTTCAATATCGGTTTCAAAATTCATAACGTATGTAAATATTGGTGTGTAATTTACAACAAAGCATTTTTAACTGCGGTAGTTATTAAATTTTCATCAAGCCTTACCAAGCACTGTGGCACACTATAAATTTTACAGGTGTTACTTACGCAGGGCTCGCAGGCCAGTTGCCCCAGCCTGATGATGCTGCGGTTATCTTTGTTATAAGGCGCTGTGTTATTTTCGTCGCCAGCCCCAAATAATACTATTGTATGTACACCTAATGCATTGGCCACATGGGCCGGACCGCTATCAGTGGTTAACAGAGCAGCGCTGCTGGCAAACAGTTGCAGCAGCTCTGGTAAATTGGTTTTGCCGGCTTTATTGATAATATTATTTTTATCTGGCAGCTTATTAAAAACTTCATCTACAAAATCAGCTTCTTTGTTACTGCCCACTAAAATTATTTCGTTTGGTATTGCAGAGCGTACAGCGGCTATAATGCTGATGGCTTTTGCTTCAGGCAACCTGCGTGATACTGCTTCTGAATTAATATTGATTACTACTGCATTTCCTTTTTCTGCATTATCAATTTTTAATTGTACGGCTGGTACAGCCATTTCTTTTTTGGTAAACTGTTTTAAAAGATCAATATATTCCTCAACCCGATGCAGACCTTTTTGTTTTGAGTATGTATCCGTTAAAAAAACAGCACGCAATTCTTTTTTAAAACCAACCCTTTGTTTTGCCGAAGTGGCATGGCCCATCATGGCCGATGAAAAGGAATCGGGCAGGCAAAAGAAAAAATCGTATTTTTTTTGTGCAGCAATCATTTTACCAAACCTGCGCAAACCTCCAAGGCCTTTATATTCTTCCTTGGAAAAAATAAAAGCCTGCCCGTATGCCGGAAAATAATCCAGCAAAAAATCAATACCTTTTTTTGCAACCAGGTCAATAGTTGCAACGGGGTATTCATTTTTTACAGCCTGTACAAAAGCCGTACTCATTACCATATCGCCCAGCCAGTTGGGCAGGCGTATAAGAATATTCATGGGTGTAAAATACATTGAATTTTAAATATAGGCAGATGTATAGGATTAAAATGCTATCAGCAATTGAAAAACCCGAAGGGTTGATATGATTATAGAAAAGCCATAAGATGCTTATCAAACCCCGAAGGGGTGAAATAGCCTGCCTTACTTTATCACCCCTTCGGGGTTCTGATAAGCACAAAACCTATCTCTTCTATAATCATGTCATCCCGTTGGGATTATTTAGAAATCAGTTTGAAGTAAATATATTTATCTTCTTAAGCAAAGGCCAAATTAATTAAGTTTGCAAAAAAACAAACAATGGAATTAAAAGAACAGATACTGGCTGCATGGGCCAACCGCGATTTATTAAAAGATGAAGTTTATGCCAATGCAGTACGCACTGTTATTGAAGAAGTAGATAAGGGCAGGTTAAGAACTGCCGCACCAATTGAAGATGGCTGGGAAGTGAACGAATGGGTTAAACAAGCCATACTCATGTACTTTGCCATACAGCAAATGGAGACCATGACCTTACCGCCCTTTGAGTTTTACGATAAGATGAAACTAAAATCGGATTATGCATCGCTGGGCGTAAGGGCGGTACCGCATGCTGTGGCAAGATATGGTGCCTTTTTGGGACGTAATGTGGTGTTGATGCCCAGTTATGTAAACATTGGCGCTTATGTAGACGAGGGCAGCATGGTAGATACCTGGGCAACCGTTGGTAGCTGTGCACAGATAGGCAAGGGCGTACACCTGAGTGGGGGCGTGGGTATTGGCGGTGTGCTGGAACCGCTGCAGGCAAGCCCTGTAATTATTGAAGACGGATGTTTTATTGGTAGCCGCTGTATTGTAGTTGAAGGGGTACGTGTACAAAAAGAAGCAGTGCTGGGAGCCAACGTGGTATTAACTCAATCAACCAAAATTATAGATGTTAGCGGTGCCGAACCTATAGAAATGAAAGGCATTGTGCCAGCCCGCAGTGTGGTGATACCAGGCAGCTACACCAAAAAATTTCCTGCAGGTGAGTTTGGTGTAGGCTGTGCACTAATTATTGGCCAGCGCAAACCCAGCACCGATCTTAAAACAAGTTTAAATGATGCGCTGAGGGATTTTAATGTGAGCGTGTAATTTAAGTTGAAAATGCAAAGTTGAAAGTTGAAAGTTCGTATGCCTTGCAATAATAATATCCAGATTTAAGTTTCAATTCATAATATTTAATGAGTTCTGTTATATTTGCAAACTGTTATTAGTTTAAGGAACTTTCAACCTTCAACTTTCAACCTTTAACTTTTAATTTTTTCTGCCCAGATGGCGAAATTGGTAGACGCACTGCCTTCAGGTGGCAGCGTTCGCAAGGATGTGCAAGTTCGAATCTTGTTCTGGGCACAAAAGCCGTTTCATTATTGAGACGGTTTTTTTATTATGTGGTTCACAAGGATGTGTCCCGATTTGGATCGGGATTCTGGGCACCATGACTTCGAAATTATCCTTAGGCCTTTCTCCTTCAGTAAAATATATACTCAGCAATAGTATAATTTTTTTACACCGTGTGGGTATGTCATTTACTTGAAATGCAACCATTTTCATTTAATTTTATACTTAGTTTAAATAACAACAACCTACTTCAATGAAAAAACAATTTGTAATACTTAGCCTGGCAATTATTTTTTGCATGCAGCTAACTGCACAAACCTATAAAATTGATACTTCAACTATAACCTTTGAAAATCAACAGCGGCCCTGCTTTACCGTAAAGTACGATGCATCGCCCAAGATAGTTAAAAAAGCCTGGGATGATTATTTTAAAAAGACCTACGATGTAAAAGTTAAAGGAATCGGTTTTTTAACCAACAAAGAAGTGATTACTGCTACTGATATAAACCTGGTAGCTGTTTCCGATAAAAGGATGAACCTGTATGCCAGTGTAGTGGATGCGCCGGGCGACAGATCGGAGCTGAGTTACTTTATGAACTTTGGTTATGATTTTTTTATTGGCCCCGATAACTACCCGGCTGAATTTACAGCCATGAAGAAAATATTGAATGATTTTAGTATGGAGTTTTTAACTGATTTCTATTATTCAGAAGCATCACGAATGACCAGCGAAATAAAAGGGCTTGAAAAAGATATTAAACAGAATAACAAGAGCATTAAAAAGAATACCAAAAAAGCCCGTAAAGAATCTAAAGAAGTAGCCAGCGGTTTGAGTGCTAAAAATACTTCCATGGAGATGGAAAACGAACAGGCTAAAAGAAAGATAGAAGAACTGGCTAAAGCCATTGATGCTGTTAAAGTAAAACAGGCTGGTGTAACCAGAAATTAAATTTTAGTTTTTACAATATTATTAATCTGTCTAACCGCTCCGTTACTATTGGGGCGGTTATTTTTTTTATCACTCACTAAATTCTTTCTCCCAAATTATTTACAAATAAATACCTATCACCAATGCCACCATACAAATTATGGTGAGCATGATTAGCAGCGGCATAATAAACTTAAACCAGGTCTTCAAACTAATATTTACCATGGCCAGTGATGGCAATATAAGCCCGGTGGGCGCCAGAAAAGACATTAGGCACATGCCATACAGGTATGAGTTTACAATTTCCCGGCCCGGCACATTTACTAAAATAGCGAGTGCACCAATAATAGGCATGGTTAATACTGCCATGCCAGATGAAGATTGTATGAAAATAGAAAATACAATATAAAACAACAGCAACCCCAGAATGAACAATGCCGGCTGTATGCCCTGCACCATATTGGCTGTGTAATACAATATAGAATCACTTACATGTCCTTCATTTAAAACAATAGTAACGCCCCTGGCTACACCAATTATAAAAGCAACCGACAGTAAACTTTCTGCACCCTTAATAAATTCACGAATAAATATTTTTTCATTTAGCCTGGTTATTACAGCCAGCAAAATAGAAGAGCCGAGGAACAGCGCCGACATTTCTGTTGTCCACCAATCTAAAAATACCACACCGCCAATCATGGTTAAAAAAGTAGCGATGTAGATGAACAGCAGCAATTTTGTTTTCCAATCCAGTTTGGGTGTAGTGGTTTCGTTGCTGATGTTTACTTCGTACAATGGTTTTACTTCGCCATCAATTTTATATACCAGCGAAGCAGTGGGGTCTTTCTTTATTTTAGCAGCATATCTTAAAATATACCAAACCAATATTGCGGTAACAATTACCCAAAGTATAAGGCGTTGTGTTAATCCATCCATCCAGTTAATGCCAGCGGCATTAGATGCGATGATAACAGAGAACGGATTAGAGAAAGCGGGTAAACAACCGATAGAAGTGCCACCAAAAATGATGGCAAGCGGCACCAGCAGATCGTAACCGGCAGCCAGGAAAAGCGGCACCAGTATAGGATAAAAAACCAGTGCTTCCTCTGCCATACCATACGATGCGGCAAAG
>JAYUZB010000069.1:0-2559 GCA_043752185.1 Chitinophagaceae bacterium | reverse complement strand
GCGCATACTTTGTATTGGTTTCATCGCTCTGCGTTTTGGTAAGAATGGTAATTTTTTTATCCGGCATTTCCTGCGCAGTTTTAAGCGCATAAGTAAGCCCCGCTATACCAGAACCAATCACAAGAATATCTGTTTGCATCTATAAATATTTTTATTTCTGTAGATTTTTTTTAAGACCATTCGGGGCTTTGTGCGGTAAAACTTCTTTCAACATTTGCTCGGGCTTCTACGGCTACGGTATTTTTTATCCAAATATGCTTTTAGCATTTGTATAAAAAACACTCCCCTTCGTCACCCGCAGCCCTTCATCATTTAATCTTTCTTCAACTTTTACCTGCCGTGTATGTTGCCGCAGGCGCTGCCTGCATTTCCTATTTTTTCTTGCCACTGATATTACGCCCCGATGGGGCTTTAGCAATGAAAAATAAATAATTTTAAAATCTACTTTACCTTGCTCAGCCCAAATATTCCTAATTCCTAATTCCTAATTCCTAATTCCTAATTCCTAATTCCTAATTCCTAATTCCTAATTCCTAATTCCGCTTCAATCCAAACACCGCTTTCCTTTAATAAATTTATCAACTCATCCACCGCCACTTCGCTGTTTATATTTTTCTTCACTACCTCTTTTCCTCTGTACAAAGTTATTTTTCCAACGCCGCTGCCAACGTAACCAAAATCGGCATCGGCCATTTCACCCGGACCGTTAACGATACAACCCATTACAGCAATTTTTAATCCTTTTAAATGGTTGGTTACATTTCTTATTTTGCTTGTGGTTTCCTGCAGGTCAAACAAGGTTCTCCCACAGCTTGGGCAACTGATGTATTCCGTTTTAGAAATGCGTGTCCGCACTGCCTGCAAAATTGAGAAAGAAGTGTTGTTTAAAAACTGGTAATTGTTTGTTGCAGCCAAATAAGTTCTGCCGCTTACTTTATCATTTATAATTTTTGATGGATCATTTATCAACCAGATTCCATCACCCATTCCATCTAATAACAAACCGCCGGCTGTTGCACTAAATTCTATTAACTGTGCATCAATTGTATTCTTCATACTTTCTACCGCTATTACAATTGGGCAATGTATTTGTTTGCTTTCAAGCTCATTTACAAACATCCTCATTTGCTGCATGGCATTTTTCTTTGAGGAATAAATACACAACACAACATTGATTGTCTCAGCTAATTTTTTTATTAATGCACCATTATTTTCTTCTACACAAACAGAAATAAAATTAAGTTGCTCATGCACTTTTTGTGCTGCTAAAAATTCATAAGGTGTAAAAAGCGGAAAACATTTTCTTTCGTCAGTGGTTGCATTCTGCCACACTTTATAATTACATATAAAGTTTAATGTTCCGGGCAAAGCAAAGTCTATTAATTTATCTGAAGTGTAAATATAATCAGCTGCAGCATCTGCAATATTCCATTTATCAGTTACGGCATCATACCTGTAACCGATGGTCTGTAAATCAGCAGCAGCAATGGTTTTAGCCAACATAAAATCTGCCATTACAATCGGTACATTTTTACTACCAATATTATTTACAGAATTTGTTGTGCGTCTTTTATATTCAAATGGAGAGTAGAAGAGGGCGGGTTGATGGATGATAGTTGATGGTTCAAAGTTATCCTGAGGCTGAATTTCGTTCGCCTTATTAAAACCATCTAACTCGGAAGTATTTGATTCTTGATTTGAGTTCTCTTGTGTCTCACGTCTAACATCTAATGTCTGATACCGTTCCACCAAATCTTTACAAACCGGTATTTCAAATTCAGGATCTTCAGTAAGGCTCACCCTTATTGTATCGCCAATACCATCTTCCAATAAACTGCCAATTCCAATAGCAGATTTTATTCTTCCATCTTCGCCATCGCCTGCTTCGGTTACACCCAAATGCAATGGGTAACATTCACCAAACTCATCCTGCATATGTGTAATAAGCAACCGGTAAGCCTGCACCATTACCAATGGATTGCTGCTCTTCATACTCAAAATAATCTGGTGATAATCTTCACCTCTTGCTATCCTCAAAAACTCCATCGCACTTTCCACCATACCAATTGCAGTATCGCCATAGCGACTCATAATTCTATCACTTAAACTGCCATGGTTTGTACCAATTCGCATGGCAGTACCATGTTCTTTACAAATTAAAACCAGTGGTGTAAAACGTTCTTTAATTCTGTCTATTTCCTCTGCATATTCTGCATCAGTATATTCAATCTGCTCAAACTTTTTCTTATCTACATAATTGCCAGGGTTCACCCTGACTTTTTCAATAATTTTAGCAGCTATTTCAGCTGCATTTGGGGTAAAATGTATATCCGCAACCAACGGAGTATTGTAACCAAGTCTGCGCAATTCCTCTTTAATATTTAGCAGATTTTCTGCCTCGTTTTTTGACGGCGCTGTTATGCGAACAAGCTCTGCACCTGCTTCTATACAACGAATGGTTTGTGCAACGGTAGCAGCTGTATCCATGGTATCGGTGGTCGTCATGGTTTGTATCCTTATTGGATTATTACCACCAATTACAAGGTTACCAACTTTTAC
>JAYUZB010000068.1:0-15833 GCA_043752185.1 Chitinophagaceae bacterium | reverse complement strand
GCCGGCACAAATTTATCATCATCGCCATGCAGCACCAGCATTTTTGCAGTGAGTAAATTCTTATTGGCAGGTGTGCCAATCAAACTGCCATGAAAACTTACAATGCCTTTTAAAGGTTCGCCCATGCGCACAAAATTCAGTAGCATGCCTCCGCCAAAGCAATAACCAATGGCGGCAATGTTTTCAGCGTCAACCTGTTTGTAAGTTTTTAGTTTACTCAATGCGGTATCAAAACGGGCTTTGGCCATTGCGGGGTTTTGGTAAAACGGCATTGCCAGTTTACCGGCAAGTTCGGGATTATCTGCAGTGCGTCCGTTGCCATACATATCTACTGCCATGGCAATATAGCCAAGTGCAGCAAGTTCCCTGGCACGCCTTTTTGCATATTCATTTAAGCCCCACCACTCATGTACAACCAGTACAGCCGGGCGTGGGCCTTCTATGTTTTCATCGTACACAATATAGCCGCCCATGTTCAGGCTGTCTAATGTGTAATTGATATTTTCTTCTTTTAATTTGGGTACTTTGGTTTCTGCTTTTTTATCTTCTGCATTGTTGCAGGCTGCAAAGCAAATTGCGGAGAGTAGTAAAGCTGCGGTTATTTTTTTAAATTTCATTGCTGTGTTTTTAGTTGATGATAAACAACTCTGCGTATAAAAGGTTTTATTTTTTTTAAGGCAAACTTAAAGTAGCAAGGCTGCGATCATTTTGCAATTTTCTCTTTTGCATCCAACACTTCCACATCAAATACCAAAATGCTGTTTGGTGGTATAGTAGCCGAGCGTGTGCGTATGCCATAAGCACTGCCCGAAGTAAGATACAGCTTCATCTTTCCGCCAACCATGCAGTGTACCAAACCAAGCTGCCATCCTTTTATTAATCTTTCTAAAGGAAATGTTGCAGGCTTATCTTTCGTTTGGTCAAATATACTGCCATCGGCAAAGAGCGAACCCTTGTAATGCACCGTAACTGTGTCGGTAACTTTTACCAATCTTCCTGTACCTTCCTGTATGGTTTGATAAAAAACACCCTCTTCATAACTCACACCGTCTTTTGTAAGGCTGGCACGTAAAATTTCTTCTTCCATTTTTTGTTGTACCAGGCTGTCTATATTGCTCATCTGGCGCAGTGATGGTGGTTTGGTTGTTTGGGAGTCAAGTGCTTTCCAGCTGCCGTTGCTGCGCTGCAGCCAACGGTTGCTGAATGTAACAGCAGACATTTTATTAGCTCTTTTGTCGGTAAATTTAATACTCATGGTATCATCAAAACTGCGTGTAGAAATCAGCTTCCATTTTTTTTCATTGGGCAGATAGATATAACCCGAATACAGTGTTTTGTTTGCTGCTGAATCGGTGGCGGTTGCAATGAGCAGGGGATAGGTTTCATTGTAGTTCCATTCATAATTCCAGACATGGCCAAACCCGTATTGATATACGTCTTGCGCCAATACCAAATCTTTTCTTTTCTTATCCATGAAGTAAAATTCAATTACTTTTTGGTTTTTATTATATCCTAAACCTACATTAGCTGCATTTGCACTTATGCCAGAAATGATTTTTTTTGATGTATTGTTGCCTGCAATATTTACTTCAGCATAAAATCCAATTGCTTTAATGGAATCAGGTACTGCATAACCTGCAAATTGTTTGTTTTGGCAAAACGCACTTAGGCAAAAAAGATTGAGCAGCAAAAATGTAATTGAGTATTTCATGAAGAATTTGTTTGGGTAAAAATAGTATTAAATAAAGAAGTCGCTGCGAGTATTTATCAGGCTTTGCTTATGTTTTAAAAGCAACAGGAAGCTGAAGCAAGGTTTTTGAAATCTGCATTTTAATTTCTTTTTATTCCTTTTAAAATTAACGCTTGTTCAACAGCCGCAATACCGCCGGCGAAAGGATTTCCTTCAACAATAGTGAGTGTATTTTTATTCCATTGTAATTGCAGCTCTGGCGAACTGGATGTGAATTGCATTTTACGTGAGAGTATAACCTGATCAAGTGAAGACATTATATTTTGCTGCCCATCAAGCAGGGTATTGTTGTTAAGATCAATAATGCAAATACATTTTAGTTCACTAACAGGTTTGGCATTTATTTTTTTTCTGTATACTACAACTCTCCAGAAAATAAGTGAGAAAAAAACACCAATGGCTGTAAGCATAATTCCCAAATTTGGTGCACCGGAAAGCTTCATTTCTAACACAAATAATTGCAGCAAACCATTTGTTAAAAGTATAAAAGCCAGCAGGCCGGTTACAAAAAGAAATGTGCTTGTCCACTGTGCAGGCTTTTTGGTTATGTATAATTTATTGTCGTTCTCATAAATTACGGTGCCCGAAGATGCTGCAAGTTTTATCATAACCGGTGGATTTATAAGTTAGGTTTATAAAGCTACTGTTATTTATTTATTTTTTTGTTTTGAGGATGGAAGCCTGGAAAGGGTAGCAGATTTTGTTTTCATGTTGTAACAGTTAGAAAAGTGCCAAACCGCTACGATAAAAGCACAATAGAGTTATTCTGTACAAGAGTGCGACGCCACCAAAGCCCAATAGCAATTCTTAAGCCTGGCCCAAAAAACTGTCTTTCATTTTTCCTAAAAGATCAGTCTCTAACATGCGGTGTGCAATGCGTATCATGTTTACAAATGCCATGGCATGGGAGATGCCGTGGCCGATGATTACCGGTTTATTTACACCCAGTACGGGTACGCCGCCGTACTGCTCAAAATTAAGGCGGTTAAAAAATGCATCATCCATATTGCGGCGCTTACTGATGTCGTAAATACTTTCGGCAAGTTTTAAAACCACGTTGCCGGTGTAGCCGTTGCATACCAATACATCGGCCTTGTTTAATAAAATATCGCGGCCTTCAATATTGCCAATGAAATGTATCTGTGTATTTTCTTTAAGCAGTGGGTAAGTAGCAAGGGTAAGTATATTGCCTTTGCCTTCTTCTTCGCCCAGGTTTATTAAACCCACTTTTGGGTTCTCAAAATTTAAAATGTATTTGGCAAACAGCGAGCCCAGCACTGCAAACTGGTTCAGGTTTTCGGGTTTGCAATCAGCATTTAAACCGGCATCTACAAGTAAACCCAATGTTCCATCTTCACGTGGCATATAAGCGCCAATGGTTGGCCGCAACACGCCTTCAATGGCTTTAATGCTAAAGAGCGAACCTACCATCATAGCACCGGTATTGCCAGCACTGATGAATGCATCGGTTTTACCAGCTGCCAGTAACTGAAAGCCAATGGCAATGGAGGAATCCTGTTTTTCTTTTAATGCTTTGGTGGGGTGTTCATGCATACCAATAACCGTAGCGGCATGAACGATGGAATATTTTTCGGCAGGAATGGGGAAACTGATGAGGTGTTCTTGTATCTGTGCTTCATCACCAATTAAAGTAAGATGAATATCAGCTGTAGTACTGGATAAAAATTCGGCAGCGCCCTTAACTGTTTCCAGCGGTGCAAAATCGCCACCCATCATATCCAGCGCTATATTCATTTTAGTAGCTTTTAATTAACTCGCCTTCGACAAGCTCAGGCTGGCAGACTTCTTTAAATGCAAAATTCTAAGTCTGAAACTCGTTAAACGAATTTCGGACTTAGAATTGATACTTTGAAAAATATTATGCTTTCAGCGGAGCTTTCTCTGCTACTAATTTTCCTTTGTAGAATAATTTTCCTTCGCTAACATGGGCACGATGGCGTACATGTGTTTCGCCGGTTGTTGCGTCAACACTCAAAGTTGGTTCGCTTGCTTTGTAATGTGTTCTTCTTTTTGCACTGCGTTGTTGTGAGTGGCGCCTTTTTGGATTTGGCATATCGCTTGATTTTTAATTTTTAATGATTATTTTTTACTTCTTTCTTTTTTTACTTTTTTAAACTGCTCCAGGCCTTTCCACAACTGGTTGGCGTTGTGTTCTTCTTCTTTTACTTCCATGGCTTTTAGTTTTTCCAGCACTTGGTTGTTGCATTGCGGGCCACCCATTTCTTCGGGGCTGCACATTTTCTGCAGCGGAAAACTCAGCAATACAAATTCATAAATCCAGTTGCCAACATCAAGATGGCTTTCGTTACGGGAGATATAAAATACGTCCGGGTCTTCTTCCTGCTGGTTCATTTCATCGGGATTATCTACCAGTTTAACCAACATGTTAAACTCATCCCAGATGTCCATACCCAGCGGATTTCCGCACCGGTCGCAGGTAATATCTGCTTTACCGCCAATTTCAAACTTAAGCAGCATAAAACTGCTTTTTTTATCAAGCTGAAGCTTTATGTTTGCCTGGCAATTGGTAAAATCAGGTTCACCTTTTTCAACAAAGAACTTATCGTCCACTACGTAGTTAAACTCATGAACTCCCTGCTTTAACCCTACAAATGCAATCTCAAATGTCCGTTTACTCGCCATACGTATGGTTTAAAGGACGGCAAAGGTAAGGTAATATTTGTAATTTTTAGGTTCAAAAATAGATTTTATAGCCTTTACAGCTATTGATTACTTTTAGGGCTGATATGAAAATGAAGAAATCGCTGTTTTTTATACTTCTTTTAGTAGTAATTGCTGCTTTTATACATTTTTATGCAAATGATTCCACACGTGTGGAAAACCAATATTCAACTGGTTTTTACCCCACCTTCAGCCGCATTTTGCGCTATATTTTTGGCTGGCTTCCTTTTAGTATTGGCGATGTTTTATACGGGCTGGTGATTTTGTGGCTGATATGGAAACTGGTAAAAGCAATTAAAATCATTTATAAAAAGCAGGCAAAGCCCCCTCTATCTCCCCCGAAGGGGGAGGAAATGGAGAAGATTGGAGCGAAGCTTATCCAAAGTATGAAACTTCAAAATTTTGGAAAAGGATTAGTTAAAGCAATTCGTATCCTGCTTATTGTTTACATCATTTTCAACCTGTTTTGGGGTATTAATTACAACCGCATTGGTATCGCCAGCCAGCTGCAATTAAAAATGGAGAAGTACAAGCCCGAAGACTTGAAAATGATTAATGGCTTGCTGGTTAATAAAGTGAATGCAGCTAAACTGGCACTGGTAAACCAACATGTTCAATACCCTTCAAAAAAGCAATTGTTTGTAAAAGTGCAGGATGCCTACAAAGAGGCAGAAAAGATTTATCCCTTTTTAAGATATCAACCAGTTTCAATAAAGCCATCAGTATGGAGTTGGGTGGGTAATTATATGGGCTTTACCGGTTACTACAATCCTTTTACCGGCGAGGCACAGGTAAATACATTGGTGCCAAAATTTTTGCAGCCATTTACAAGCTGCCACGAAGTGGCACATCAGCTTGGTTATGCAAAAGAAATGGAAGCCAATTTCGTAGCTTATCTTTCTGCCACTGCATCAAAAGATACACTCTTACATTATTCGGTTTACCTGGACCTGTTTATGTACAGCAATCGCAATCTTTTTGCAACCGATTCTGTTGCAGCAAAAGATTACAGCAATAAATTAACGCCAGCTGTAAAAGATGATTTAAAAGAATGGCGGGCATTTTATAAAAAATACCGAAACCCTATCGAGCCTGTTTTCAGGTGGATATATGGAAAATACCTGGAAGGAAACCAGCAGCCGCAGGGGGTTCTAAGCTACGATGAAGTAACAGGTTTTATAATTGCCTATTATAAAAAATATGGCAGGATATAAAAGCTGTTAAAATAGTAAGACCAACAAAATTGATTTAACTTTATTAACTAAAGAATATGAAGCTCATCATTTCAATCCTAATTCCGGTGTTGGTTGGTGCCATCTCCGGTTACTTTACATCATCAGGTGTTAATGGCTGGTATGCGCTTGCCAACAAACCCTGGTTTAATCCTCCCAGCTGGATATTTGCTCCGGTTTGGACAACACTTTATGTTTTAATGGGCATTGCTTTTTTTTTGGTATGGAAATCGGAGCCAACAAACCTCATTAAAAAAACAGCCATTGCTTTGTTTGCTTTTCAGTTGCTCCTGAATTTTTTCTGGTCTTTTATATTCTTTAAACTTCAACAACCCGGCTGGGCATTTGCCGAGATCATTTTGATGTGGGTAATGATACTGCTAACCATCTTGTGGTTTGGTAAAATAAATGCAGCAGCAGCATGGCTGTTGGTTCCGTACATCTGCTGGGTAAGTTTTGCTTCTGTATTAAACTACAGTATCTGGCGGCTGAATTAAAACCGTACTTTATTTCTGAAGACAGGATCGGAAACATATTGTGCTTCAAAAGCAGGCTGCCAGTCTTCTATTTTCTTTTCTTCTGTTGGTGTAAGGTCATTAAAAAAAATAGCACATTCTACACTGGTTTTATCTTTTTGGGTAAAATAAAAAACCCGTGTAAAAATGTAAGAAGTTTTACCTGTTTTGGCACCGTAGTGTTTATACAGTTTTTGATATTCTTTCTTTTCCATCGGTTGTTCAAGCACTTCACCTATCGGAAAATAAGCATCTTCGTCAATCACTTCCCGGTTGTTTAATGCCTGTGCAATCGTAACATATTCTTTTGTGGTAGAAGCAGGCAGGTTATCGTTCCACATTTTCATCAGTTTTGGAGTAAACTTATCGGGGTTAAAAGTCTCTTTAAATGTGCTATCCTGTTTTATATCAAGATGATTATAATACGCCTCCATACTGTATTTCTTATCGGAGTATTTACTCAGCGATTTAAGCAATTTATCTTCTGATGATTTTTTGGGTATATGATACGTGAAAAGTGAGCCCGCAAAGGGGTACACAGCAGTATGTTGCTTTAATTTAAAGACAGCTATATTTTCTTTCACGCTGTCAAAGCCAAGCAGGTCCATTAAATAATCTGCAATGGTATAACTGCCAAATGTTATCATACCACGGGCAACATCAACCAGTTTTATGGTACCATTTTTTATTTCGTTATGGACTTTGGCATCTGAAAGCCAGGAATTATAATTTGCGCTGTCTATAAGTGGAATATAAAATTTCTCAAGTTCTACCAGATTTACATAAGCGTTTTCATTGATCATTTCACGGGTTGATTGCTGGGCAAACTCAATGGCAATTAAAATGCCTACTGTACTGGCCAACGGCATTAGTTTATTTTCGTTAAGCCGTGCAACAACGGTATCGTTTCGGGTAATGTATATAGAGGAACGTAGTGGGTTTGCTTTGATAAAATTAAAAAAGGAATCAGCCTTAGCAGGATCTAACTGTGCATTAGCCGCATTGCTGAATAAAAGTGCAGTAATTAAAAAAAATAAACCGGATTTTTTCCGTAGCAAAAGGGTTAGTTTCATAGTACTTTGTTTGTACAGCAAAATACAAATTTTTCTGTTTTAAAACTTATTCTTCCACATCATACTTTCTACAGGCTTGTTGTGCTGACCGCTATATTTTGCATTTTTTTTCTGGTTGTATTTTACTTCTATCTCTCCATCAACAGGAAAATATATCAGCTGTCCGATGGGCATACCTGCATAAACTTTTACAGGTTGTTTTACCGAAATTTCCAAAGTCCAGTTGCCGCAAAAACCCACATCGCCTTTGCCGGCGGTAGCGTGTATGTCAATACCAAGGCGGCCTGTACTGGATTTGCCTTCTAAAAAAGGAACATGGGCATGGGTTTCGGTATATTCATCTGTTACGCCCAGGTAAAATTCATGCGGGTATAAAACAATGCCTTCTTCCGGAATATCAAAATGCTCAATAGTGTTGTGTGCTTTGGCATCCAGTTCTTTATTTACATATTTAGCAAGATGCTTACCCAAATGCACATCGTAACTATTGCTGCCAAGGCATTCTCTGTCGTAGGGAACAATTTTGATGGTGCCTTTTTCAATTTCTTCTAAAATTCGGGTATCGCTTAAAATCATTGTTAATTTGTTAACTCGTTAATTCGTTAATTTGTATGTATCAATTAGTAAGGCTGCAATCTAAAATCTAAAATCGTTTTAATGCCACTGGTTTATCAACAAAATATTAACGCAACAACCAAAATAGCTGTGTGGCATATTACCGAGCCGGAAGATTTTTTCCTGGCAGTTGTGCCCGTACAGCGTGAGATAAAGCACTGGCATAAGCGGCTGCAACATCTTGCCGGGCGGCTTTTGCTTAAAGAAATGTATCCTGATTTTCCGGTTGAACTGATACAGATTGCAGATACCAAAAAACCTTTTTTAGAAAACGAGCCTTTTCATTTTTCCATTTCGCATGGTGGCGATTATGCCGCCGCAATGGTAAGTAAAAGCCACAGGGTGGGAGTAGATGTGGAATTACTGAATGAAAAAATTGAGCAGATACAGCATAAGTTTACAGGTCAGGAAGAGTTGAAAATATTCACACAACCTCCTTTGGACAAAATTCAAAATTCAAAATTCAAAATTCAAAACCTAACATTATGCTGGAGTGTGAAGGAATCCATTTTTAAATGGTGGGGCAGGGGACAAGTAGATTTTAAAAAAGACATTGTTCTAAAATCAATAACAGGCATTTCGGAACAAGGTATTGTGCATTGTATTTTTAAAAATGAATTTGAACTGCATGTACATTACCTGTTTTTCAACAATAACTTTTTAACCTGGGTATTAACTGATCATTAATGTGCCATGTCGTCTTCATTTCCATCCAGCAGCGGAATATCGCCGATTGATGCCCCGGCTATTCCTTTTACAGAACCGTACATACCACTGGTGCTTATCAAAACTTTTTCCAGTTGCTTTTCACGTTCCTTCCAAATTTTTTCCATTTGTATGCGCTCTTTGGTTATGCCTTGTTTCATGGCCATAAAGCCTTCCATAATGGCTTCCACCTGTCCACGAAATTCGTTGCCGGTAAGGTAATCGTACAGCATCTGCATTTTATCGCCCTTGCCTTCCTGCGCTTTTTGTGCTTCGTGTACTTTAATAATGCCATTGCGAAGTAAATGAGATACACTGGTTACTTCGGTAAAGCCGCAAAGCCAAATACCATCTTTTTCGCCAAAGCGGTCTATATCTTTTGGAAAAGCCTGGGTTACCAATATGGCAGCATCGGCACCCTGGTTACGTTTATCATTTTTTAATTTATCAACCCAGTTATTGCTCCAGGCTTTTGTTCTTTTGCTTTCGTAAATTATTTTGCCGCAAATGGTACCGGCATTGTTGCGTATTATCTGCATGCAGTCTGCACCTTCCACGCCTTTACCAACTTCCTCAATAATATCAAACGGAAAATTTTCTTTTAAAATTTCTTCCAGCAACAATTCCTGGCTTTCGCCCTGCAACTGCATACTGCCCTGCTCACTCTTGCGTTTCAGTTCTTCAATTAGTTTTTGTTGCTGCTCCATCTGCAGTTTATATTCTTTTGTTTTCAGGTCAAATAATTCCTGCTCACGCTTAATGGCGCCTTCTTCAATCTCTTTTCTTTTTTCTAAAAATCTTTTTTCAATCTCTACCTCCAGGTTCTTTTGTTTTTCTTCCAGTGCATTTTTATCACGCATTAAATCCAGTTCTTTTTTCTGAAGATCCTGAAGCTGCTGAGTTTTTAATCTTGCTTCCTCTTCCAGCGATTTCATTTTTGCCGCTGTTTCTTCGCCTGCTTTTTTTAATGCATCACTCAGCAATAAAGTTTTTTGCTTTTCAAACTCTTCCTCTTTTTTCTTTTGCCAGTCTACCATTTTGCCACGCAGTTCTTTCTCTACCTCGTTTTTCAGGCTTTCGTTCAGTTCAAACTGGTGTCCGCAATTAGGACAGGTAATATCATTTGCCATTTTCTGTTGTTTAGATAACCGGTACAAATTAATTAATAAAAATCCGATTCAGGTTAAAATATTCAAACCCTTTAAAAAAATTTAAAAAATGTTAAAACCATGTGAAACAAAAATTACGTACCTGTTATGCATGCGCTTCCAATCCCTTCGAAAGCTATTACTTTAGCCTTTTTGTTCAATCTATACATGAAAGTTTTACTCACTTTCAAATTTTAAAATTTATGAAACAAAAAATTTATGCAGCCATCATGCTTTTTGCCATGATTGTCAACACGTTTCCGGTTTGGGCATCCAGCCACCGGGAAGCTCCTATGATTGCCGACGACCCAATGGCAGATAACACAGATGTGTATGCTTTTAAAAGCCCGTCTGACCCTAACAAAATTATTCTCATTGCCAATTACATTCCTTTTCAGTTACCACAGGGAGGCCCTAATTTCAGCCATTTCAGCGAAAATGTGCGTTATGAAATTCATGTTGATAACAATGCAGGAACACAGGGTGATGATATTGTGTACCGGTTTACTTTCAACCGCAAAAATGAAGACCCTTCAACTTTCTTCAATATCCGCCTGGGGAAAGAAAATTTAAAAACAACGTATAATCTGGAAAGAAGTATGGATGGTGGAAAATCATTCAGCACCATTTTAACCAAAGGAATTGTACCTCCGCCAAATATTGGCGACCGGTCAATTAAATCGGGCGTTGGTTTGGGAGCACCAAATTATGAAGCATTGATGACAGCTGCCATTAAAACTGCCAGCAGTGGCGAAAGGGTTTTTTGCGGACCCGTTGATGATCCGTTCTTTGTAGACCTGGGTGGAATTTTTGACCTGGGAGATGCTCCACGCCAGGGCCCAACACATTCAGAAGATGGTTTAAAATGTTTGAATGTTTCAACTATTGCACTGGAAGTTGATGTTACAACTTTACAGAAAGATCACAAAGCACTTAATCAGGCTGCAAATATTCTTGATCCGAATTTTGTTATTGGTGTTTGGGCATCGGCCAGCAGACAAAAAATTACTGTGTTGAATGAAGTGAAAAAAGATGATACAGAAATTACTGAAACACATTCAGGCCCCTGGGTACAGGTATCCCGGCTGGGAATGCCTTTAACAAACGAAGCTGTAATTCCTGTTGGTGATAAAGATCTTTGGAACAGGCTAACCCCTTACCAGGATCTTTCAAGATTAAGCAGGTTTGGTAATTATTTTTATAATCCTGAGCTGGCTTTATATATGGATGATGCACAGTTTGGTGGCGCAGTTCCTGCATTTGCTCCATTACGAATTCAGAAAAATTCATTAGGCCAGTTTGGATTTGGAAACGGGCAAAATGGTTTGTACGCTTTAAAAGGTAATGCTGCATTAAATGGTACTGCATTGAGCGAAGCAAACTTTGGCGGCTTATTATTACCCGGCCCCAACAAACCACGTTCAGTTGATCTTTGGCCAATTTTTCATACAGGGGTTCCAAACCTGGCACCATACCAACTGGCAACCGGCAAAGGAGGCAATCCGCTGGCAGTGGGAAAACCCTTCATCAGTAATTTTTTACCAAATGGAGGAGATATGTTGCGGTTAAATATGGCTGTGCCTGCTACTTCACGTACCTCGTCCGATTTTAGCTCAGAAGGCCTGGTGCAGGCGGCAGTGTTGGGATTGCTTGATCCAAGATTTAATACAAATACAGATATTCAGTTTATTCCCAACATGGATGGATTTCCGAATGGCAGAAGACTGGAAGATGATGTAACGAGGATTGAACTGCAGGCAGTAAGTGGTGTAGTGTTAGCGGCTATTGGTTTGTGGTATGATGACTATATTCCCGGAACCAGCCCAAGCCCGGTTACGCCACAGCTTTTAAATGTGGTAACCTATAATACCGGTGTAAGCCAAAATGATATTGCTTTTAAAACTTCTTTCCCGTACGAACAAACACCGTGGGCAGGAACACATAATTGCGATTGTGATCAACCGGCATCTGCAAACAAATCAAATGCATTATTCAACTATAGTAAGGCTAACATTAACAAGCCATTTGGTTCGCTAATAGCAGTACCGGAGATTGTGATGAAAACTTCGCCCAATCCATTTGTAGCCGAAACTACTGTTCAGTACCAACTTAAAACTGCGGCACAGGTAAACATTGCAGTTTATGATGCACAGGGTGTTGAAGTGAAAAGGTTGCTAGATAAAAGACAGGCTGCAGGCAGTTATACAGAACGCTTTGATGCTTCAGGCATGGCTGCAGGTGTATATTTTATTAAGGTTGCAAAAGACGGAGTTGTAAAACAAACGCTTCGTGTAGTAAAAGGATAGATAAAAAATTAAAAGAGGTTGCATTTGCAGCTTGCATGCGCTGGTACATGCAACCTCTTTTTTAAATGGTCATTATTTATACCACTAAAAATATATCAGGATGAAAAAAAATTACTGGCAATTTGCATTAATGCTTTTTTTTGTTGCAAGCGTAAGTTTTGTTGTGATCAGGTATACAAATAAACAGCAGGCAGAAAATAATGCTGTTTATACTTTATTGCCACGAAAGGATAATAACAACAAAGCTGAATGGTTATTGGCAAAACAGCGTGTAGATAAATTGATTGCCAAATTAAAAGCCAGGTCCGGCGATACTAAAACAGAACTTGCTTTGGCTAATGCCTATATTATAGAATCGAGGATTAGTGGCAACCTGGCTTACTACGACAAAGCGGCATTAACAACGGTGGATCGGATTATTGAAAGAGAACCCAAAAATTATGAAGCGTTGATGTTGAGATCGCTGTTGCAATTATCGCAGCATCATTTTGCTGAAGGATTAGAAACGGCTAAGCTGGCGGTGAGCATAGATTCGAACAGTGCATTTGTATATGGGTTATTGGTTGATGCGAATGTGGAGATGGGGAATTATGAAGCTGCGGTAGATGCTGCTGATAAAATGGTTTCTACCAGGCCCGACCTGCGTTCGTATTCACGTATTTCGTATTTACGGGAAATTCATGGCGATTACGCCGGTGCTGTTGCTGCCATGAAACTGGCTGTGCAGGCGGGTATACCGGCCGAGGAAGCTACAGAGTGGTGCAGGGTACAGCTTGGCAGGTTGTATGAAAATATGGGTGAAGTAGAGAAAGCCCGCTTTCAGTATAATTTATCGCTGGCTGCCAGGCCTGGTTATGTGTATGCACTTTCGGGTTTGGGGCGAATTGCCTCTTTTGAAAAAAAATATGACAGCGCCATTTATTATTTTGAACAGGCTGTTGCATTAATGACTGAACTGGGGATAAAAAACAATCTGGCAAATGCATACGATATTGCCGGGAATAAGGAAAAAGCAAATAATATGTATAAGCAGATAATTGATGAAATGAATAAACAGGAAAAAGCATTAATTGATGATCCGGATATGGGGCATTACTCAGATAAAGAACAGGCTTATGTTTATTTGCAAAGCAATAACTACGATAAAGCATTGCAACATGCCCTGGCAGAATATAAACGCCGGCCCGACAATATTGAAGTAAATGAAATGATGGCCTGGGTTTACTATAAAAGAAACGAAATTGATAAAGCATTGCCTTACATAGATGCAGCCTTTGTAACAAACAGTATGAACCCTGTATTGCTATGTACAGCCGGGTTGATTTATTTAAAAACAGGAGATACAGAAAAGGGGAAAAAAATGCTGTCACTTGGGTTAAAAAATAATCCCGTACTGCCGGTGGATTTAAAAAAAGAAAGTACGGAAGCTTTGTTAAATTAAGCAGATAATATCCTTAATAAAAAAAGCGAAGTAAAAACTTCGCTTTGTGCCCGAGACTGGATTCGAACCAGCACGCCGTTTCCAGCGCCACCACCTCAAGGTGGTGCGTCTACCAATTTCGCCACCCGGGCATTTTGGATTGCAAATGTAAAATTTTATAAGGCATAAAAAACAAATGCTGTATGTTTTTAAAATCTGTGGCTTGTAGCTAGTAGCTAAAGGCTCGAGGCTATTTCCTCAATACAATTCTAAACGTGGTACCTTTTCCCGGCTCTGATTGTTTTACAAAAAGCTCTCCATTATGATACTGCTCTATAATTCTTTTAGATAGGGTTAAACCAAGCCCCCAGCCACGTTTTTTTGTGGTGAAGCCCGGTTTAAAAACCTTGCTTATATTTTGTTTACTGATGCCTTTGCCAGAGTCAATTACATCAACAGTTACCTGTGCCGTTTCGTTTTTTATATTTACCTGTATTGCTCCCTTGCCTTCCATAGCATCTAACCCGTTTTTCAGCAAATTTTCAATCACCCAGTCAAATAAAGGGCCATTTATCATCGCTTTTACTTCGGTTTCGCCGTAACTGTTAATACCAAAGGTTACGCTGCCGGGCGATCTTCTTTTTATATAAGTCACCATATTTTCAACCTGTACAATAATATCATTCAGCTCCAGCTGGGGTGTACTACCAATTTTTCCAAACCGGTCACTAACAAGTTTAAGGCGGTCAACATCCTTGCTCATTTCGGGCACAATTTTTTCCATGCCCGGTGTTTCTTTTAGTATTTCTACCCAGCCCTGTAAAGAAGTTAATGGCGTACCTAATTGATGAGCAGTTTCTTTTGCCATGCCAGCCCAAACCTGATTTTGGGTTGATTTGTTTCGGGTAGAAATGGCGATTAATGTGATGATGATAAAAAGTGCTACAATAAATAGCTGCACAATAGGGTAGTACTTTACCTGTTTTAATAAAACAGATTCACCATAAAAAACCTTGTTGGTTTGCAGAGAATCAAATGGGTTTTGCCAAACGATAGGCTGGTTTAATTTTTTAAATTCATTGAGTTTATCAACCAGGTAAAATTTGTCTTTTATAATTTTTACAGAATCAAGATTGCGGTGGTCCATGATACTATCCTTTTCATCAACCAGTATCATAGGAATATCTTTACTATTTTCTGTAAATACCAGGTTCACCAGATTTGATGGAGTACTTCCGGCATTTGCAATGTCTTTTGTTGCTTCAACCCACTGTTCAATTTTTAGTTTTTCTTCAATAGCAATTTTTTTGGCCAGGTGGTTTGAGTAAAATACTGTACCTGTTACAATAGCAATTGCAATTACAGCCAGAACAGTGCGCCAGTTAAGCAGAGAATTAAACATGCAGTAAAAATAAGGAATAACTGAGATGCTGTACCATTGGGCATTAAGAAATATAGTATGTTTGTGCAAAACACGGTAAAGCTAAACTGTTATAATGTAGATGATCAGTTAGCAAATTACAGCTGGTATTAAAATGCAAAATCCATCAGTAGCAATTGTTATTTTAAACTGGAATGGCAGAAATTTTTTAGAGAAATTTTTGCCATCTGTGCTTGCATCAACTTATGGGCACAAAAAAATCATTGTTGCAGATAATGCTTCAACGGATGATTCGATAGAATTTTTAAGAGCGTACTATCCGCAGATTGAAATCATACAAAACAACAGCAACGAAGGTTTTGCCAAGGGGTACAATACCGCATTAAAGCAGGTTACGGCCAATTATTATGTTTTACTCAACAGCGATGTGGAAGTTACACCTGCCTGGATAGAACCAATAATTGAATTAATGGAATCGGATAAGGCTATTGCTGCCTGCCAACCAAAATTACTGGCATACAATAATAAAGAACTGTTTGAATATGCCGGAGCCAGTGGTGGATGGCTTGATAATTTTGGTTATCCCTTTATGCGGGGCCGCATTTTTGATTACTGCGAAAAAGATACCGGGCAATATGATGATGCTGCACCTTGTTTTTGGGCCAGTGGCGCTGCATTTTTTGTGCGCTCTTCTGTTTTTCATGAATTAAAAGGATTTGATGAATACTTTTTTGCACACCAGGAAGAGATTGATTTTTGCTGGCGGGCACAGTTGGCAGGTTATAAAATTTATGTACAGCCGGCATCTGTTGTATACCATGTTGGTGGTGGTACATTGCCCAAGGGCAACAGCCTGAAAGCTTTTCTTAACTTTAGAAATAACCTGATCATGCTATGGAAAAACCTTTCCCTGGGAGCGGCCCTGTGGAAAGTGCCGGTAAGAATGCAACTTGATGCCTTATCTGCATGGCGTGGTTTGTTAAGT
>JAYUZB010000067.1:0-2561 GCA_043752185.1 Chitinophagaceae bacterium | reverse complement strand
TGAATATGTTTGGCGAAAAATTTGTAAAAGAAAGCATGCTACCGCCTTTTGTTGGCATGTGGCTTGCAGTTATTGTATTAACACCTGTGGGTATTTTTCTTACCTACAAAGCAATGCACGACTCACAGCTTTTTAATAAGGAATTGTATACCCGGGCTTTTAAAAAAATAAAAAACATCTTCACTAAAAAAGAGCAACAACCAATCACATAAAATATTTTTTATGACAACGCCAAACAAAACAAACCGCAGAAAATTCATTTCTCAAACTGTAAAAGGCGGATTGGCAGTTACCGTTGGCCTTAGTGCCGCTGCTCCTTTATTACAATCTTTTACAACAAAAGAAAAATTTACTCCCGGTTATTTTGCTACCGGTTTCGATCAACAGCCCCTGCCCTACGCATATAGTGCCCTGGATGAAGTAATTGATACCCTTACCATGCAAATTCATTACAGTAAGCATGCAGCAGCATATTCAAAAAATGTAAAAGATGCGGCGCTGGCCGAAAAGGTTGATATAACAAAACCACTGGAAGATGTACTCACCAACATTTCTAAATACAGCGCCAAAATGCGCAACAATGGCGGCGGGCATTATAACCACGAAATGTTCTGGCAATGCATGCGCCCAAAAAGAGAGAACAATGCACCAACCGGAAAACTACTGGAAGCCATTGAAAAGCAATTTCATTCTTTCGATAATTTTAAAAAGCAATTTGCCGAATTTGGCAAGAACCGCTTTGGCAGCGGCTGGGCATGGCTCTATATCAATAAAGAAAATCTGATCACCATCGGCTCAACCATCAACCAGGACAACCCCCTGATGGACATCGCCGAAATAAAAGGTTACCCATTATTGGCGCTGGATGTTTGGGAACATGCTTACTATTTAAAATACCAAAACAAAAGAGCCGACTATATTGATGCCTGGTGGAATGTGGTGAACTGGGATTATGTGCAGGAGCGGATGCACAGCTACAACATGTAACCATACAATTTTTCATGAAAAAATTACTGCTCCCTTTTTTCTTGCTTGGCACTATTGCCATGATGGTGGTAATGGCCAAAACCGGTGCCATTTTAAAAACAGCCGAAGCACCCATGGGCATTCTCAATTTAGAGTTTGCATACAACACTGCAAAAACAACACCCATCATCAATTCCTGGGCAAGTATAAATAATGCCGATGTAATAACCGATGCAAAAAATAATACTAACTGGGATTTTGTTTTCCTCTTCTTTTATGCCGGCTTTTTATTTTTAGCTTGTAAAAAAATTGCAACAAAAACCTCCGGCAGTTTTTCAAGGGCTGGTAAGCTAATTGCCAAAGGCGCTTTATGGGCAGGCTTTTTAGATATTATTGAAAACGCCGGCATGCTCCTCACCCTCAGCAACCAGGGTTCATCAACCATTGCTTTGTGTACAACCATTGTTTCAGTAATTAAATGGGCGCTGGCCATCATCGCCGTGCTGTATATGCTTACCGGCCTGCTGGCATTGGCTTTCCGGAAAAGATAACCGCTGAGACGCAAAGGCGCAGAGGAAAAACTTTGCGTCTCAGCGCCTCTGCGGTTTAAATTCCTTACTTCCTAAAATGGACTCAGCCTTTGTGTTAGACAGAACCAAGTGCGATCCAGCTAATACAAAGGCTGATAAATTGACAATAACAATCTGATGCAAAACTAACCGCACCACCCATCAATGCACACATTCATTTCATAAAATTTTGTGAAAATATTTTAACAGCAAAAAAACCTAAATTCGCTCCCTACATTCTTAATTCTTCATTCTTAATTTTTAATTGATATGCAAGTTTGGAAAGATTACCAGGAAAAAAATAAAGACCGTTTTTTAGAAGAGTTACTGGAGCTGTTACGCATACCCAGCGTAAGTGCCAAAGCCGGGCATAAACCCGATATGATTGCCTGTGCACAGGCCGTAAAGCAACGTTTGCTGGAAGCCGGTGTTGACCATGCGGAAATTTATGAAACCGCCGGCCACCCGTTGGTGTATGCCCAAAAAATAATTGACCCCACCAAACCAACCGTGCTGGTATATGGCCATTACGATGTGCAACCCGCCGAGCCATTAGAGCTTTGGAAAAGCGGCCCGTTTGAACCCGTAATTATTGACGGCAAAATTTTTGCCCGTGGCAGTTGCGATGATAAAGGCCAAATGTATATGCACATAAAAGCACTGGAAACCTTAATACAAACCAACACATTGGAGAACAATATTAAATTTTGTATTGAAGGTGAAGAAGAAGTGGGCTCGCCCAACCTGGCAACTTTTGTAAAAAGCCATACCGAATTATTAAAAGCCGATTGTGTGCTAATTAGCGATAGCGCCATGATAAGTTTGGATACACCAAGCCTGGATATTGGCCTGCGTGGCCTTAGTTATATTGTGGTTGAGGTAACCGGCCCCAACCGCGATTTACACAGCGGTGTATATGGCGGTGCAGTAGCCAACCCCATTACCATACTGGCAAAAATGATAGCCAGCCTGCACGACGAGAACAACCATATTAACATACCCGGTTTTTACGGCGATGTGCTGGAA
>JAYUZB010000066.1:0-2587 GCA_043752185.1 Chitinophagaceae bacterium | reverse complement strand
ATAACTTTCACTTTACTGCTGGTATTTATCTACCGATTAGGTTCTTTCATTGTATTACCCGGTATCGATCCCAATAAATTAGCTACACTTGCATCAAGCACTGAATCAGGTATGCTTGGTTTGCTTGATACATTTGTTGGAGGTGCTTTTTCAAAGGCCTCTATTTTTGCACTAGGTATCATGCCATACATTTCTGCTTCTATCTTTATGCAGTTGATGACCATTCTGGTTCCTCAAATGGCAAAAATTCAGAAAGAGGGTGAAAGCGGCAGAAAGAAAATTAATCAGTGGACTCGTTATCTCACCGTTATTGTTACAGCATTTCAGGCTGCAGCCTATATCGGTTATTTAAAAGCACCGGGTAATGTAGAAGCAATTATACCTGCGTTCAGCGCTTATTTCTGGGTTTCAACTGTAGTTATACTTACTGTAGGCACATTGTTTGTAATGTGGCTTGGCGAAAAAATTACTGATAAAGGTTTAGGTAATGGTACTTCTATCATCATCATGGTTGGTATTCTTGCACGTCTTCCGGAATCGTTTGGTCAGGAATGGTCTGCAAGATTTACTAGAGGGGCCGGTGGTATATTAATGATATTGATTGAACTGGTTTTGTTGATTGCTGTAATATTAGGAGTTATTCTTTTGGTACAGGGTACCCGTAAAGTTCCGGTAAATTACGCAAAGCAAATTGTTGGTAACCGCCAGTTTGGTGGAGCCAGAAATTTTCTGCCATTAAAAGTGAATGCATCGGGTGTAATGCCAATCATCTTTGCGCAGGCAATACTTTTTTTACCAACATTATTTTCGGCAGGGGGTACAGCCACCTGGACACAATATTTCACTGATCATACCAAGGTTGGTTATATGATTATTTATTCAGTAGCGGTAATAGCATTTACTTTTCTGTACACTGCGTTGATATTCAATCCCAAGCAAATGGCCGATGAATTAAAACGCAACAATGGTTTTATACCTGGTGTTAAACCAGGCCAACCAACTGCTGATTATATCGGAACCATCATGGATAGAATTACTTTACCGGGTGCGATTTTACTTGCATTTGTTGGTATTCTTCCCGGTATCATTCAGTTAATATTTGGTATGCAGCAGGGTTTTGCAACTTTCTTTGGAGGTACATCTTTACTGATTATGGTTGCGGTAATTTTAGATACCTTGCAACAAATAGAAACACAGTTGTTAATGCGCCAGTACGATGGATTAATGAGCAGCGGCAGAATACAGGGCAGGCAGCAGGTTACTGCATGAATATAAAAAATTTACCCCTACGGGGGACTTAAAATAAAATAATTAAGCCCCGACTTGTACAGTCGGGGTTTGTTTTAAATGATTTCAAACATAAAAATCCTCCGCCAGCTGGCGGATTAGGGGCAAATGATACACTACAAAAGCAAGGCTGAAATAGAATTGATGAGAGAAAGCGCCTTGCTTGTTAGCGAAGCACTTGCTGTAGTTGCTGCTAAAATAAAGCCTGGTATCACTACCATGCAGTTAGATAAAATTGCAGAAGAATTTATAAAGGATAATAAAGCAACTGCATCTTTTAAAGGCTATCATGGTTTTCCTTTTACTTGCTGCATATCTGTAAATGATGCGGTGGTTCATGGCTTTCCTACAAATGCAGAATTGGTAAGTGGTGATATAGTTTCGGTAGATGTAGGCGTTTTTAAAAATGGTTTTCATGGTGATAGTGCATATACTTTTGGAGTTGGTGAACTAAGCGAAGAAGTGAAAAAATTACTACGGGTAACAAAAGAATCTGTTTACAAAGGAATAGAAAAAGCAATAATTGGTAACCGTGTTGGTGATATTGCTTTTGCTATTCAGGATTATACCGAAAAGCAACACGGCTATGGGGTTGTTAGAGACCTGGTAGGACACGGCCTTGGCCGCAATCTGCATGAAGAACCGCAGGTTCCCAACTTTGGTAAAAGAGGAACCGGTGCTAAGCTTAGAGAGGGTTTGGTGATAGCCATTGAGCCCATGATTAACATGGGCACCAAAGATGTTTTTCATGATAAAGATGGTTGGACCATCAGAACTGCAGATGGCAAACCGGCAGCACATTACGAACATGATATCTGCATTCAAAAAGGCAAGGCAGATATTTTATCTTCATTTACTGCCATTGAAGCTGCAGAAAAAGCGAATGCTGACCTTTGTTCAGATTATTATTGATTCAGCGTAACACAGATTTTAATTCCCTCTTTCCATTCATAATATTATCAAGGCTGATATAAATTTCCTTTCAGTTACTTTTGAAAGTACAAATTGCATAGATGAACAGAAAAAAACTGATTATCATTGGAGGCGGCGCCGCTGGTTTTTTTTGTGCAGTAAATGCTGCCAGGCTTAACCCGCAGCTGGAAGTTATTATTCTGGAAAAATCAAACAAGCTCTTAAGCAAAGTAAAAGTAAGTGGCGGCGGTCGTTGTAATGTAACCCATGCCTGTTATAGCATTGCCGAGATGATAAAAAAATATCCAAGAGGATCTGCATTTTTAAAAAAAGCTTTTCATTATTTTTTTATAAACGATACCATTGCCTGGTTTGCAGAAAGAGGTGT
>JAYUZB010000065.1:0-15991 GCA_043752185.1 Chitinophagaceae bacterium | reverse complement strand
GTGATACCAGCGGAAGGATTATTTATAGAACTGTATATGCTACTATTAATATTGCCCGGCAATCTTTTACTGCCAATGCAGATATGGAAATAAATATTACTGATATTGCCACCCGTAAGAGTATTGTTTACAATAGTGTTAGAGAAGATTATCGCTGGCAGGAAGAACATGCAAGTTATAATGGTGATAGCCGTGCTTTGAGTGCAAATGATTGGGCAATGATTAACAACAGCTATTACAACGAACCACGCAAAGAAGATGTGCTTAATGAGCTTTACCGGAAAATATATCCGCAAGTAAAAAATAAAATTACTTATGCGGTTGATTGGTAAGGCCTCCCCAAACACTGCCTGTCCGGCAGGCAGGCCCTCCCGAAGAGGGGCTTATAAGAGTATGATAGTTTAAAGATTCTTTGTTATTGCATCAAAGATTCTTTTCTTTTTTATCAACTCATTTTCTCTTAGATAAAAATTCTGTAAACAACCCAACTCATAAAATACGCCAGGCCCGTCATGTAAACCAACTGAATGGCAGGCCACTTCCAGCTTCGGGTTTCTCTTTTTACAACAGCCAGTGTGCTCATGCATTGCATAGCAAGCACATAAAATATTAGTAAGGATAAACCGGTAGCCAGGTTATATACTTTGCTGCCATCGGCTCTTACAGCAGCAGCCATTTTTTCACGAAGCGTACTGTTATTTGTATTAGCATCTTCACCAACACTGTATAATGTTGCCATAGTACCCACAAAAACTTCACGGGCAGCAAAAGAGGTGATCAATGCAATGCCAATTTTCCAGTCGTAACCAAGTGGGCGTATGGCAGGCTCAATAGCTTTGCCCAACGTGCCGGCGAAAGAGCTTTGCAGCAATTCTGTTTTGCGCTGCTTGTTTAATTCATCTGCTTTTTGCGGATTATTTTTTATCAACTGCTCATACTTTGCAGTAACACCGGCCATTTTTTCTTTGGGCCCGTAAGTGCTTAATGCCCATAGCAGCAGGCTTATCATCATAATTACTTTACCGGCATCAAACACAAATATTTTTGCCTTTTCAATCATGGTGGTTAACGCATTCTTCCACCTGGGTGCCCGGTAAGTTGGTAGTTCTAAAATAAAAAAACTGCGTTCGGTGCTTTTAATAAACCATTTCATTACCCAGGCAACTATTAATGCCATTACAGTGCCCAATAAATACAAACCCATCATCACCAGGCCCTGCAGGCTTAAAAAACCAAAATACACTTTTGAAGGAATAACCAATGCAATTAAAATAGTGTACACCGGCAACCTGGCGCTGCAGCTCATCAGCGGTGTTATCATAATGGTGAGCAATCTTTCTTTTTTATTCTCAATATTGCGTGCGCTCATGATAGCCGGTACCGCACAGGCAAAGCCGCTGATCATAGGCATTACACTTTTGCCGTTTAGCCCAACTTTGCGCATTAATTTATCTGTAAGAAAACTGATACGGGCCATATAGCCGGTATCTTCCAAAATAGTTATCAATCCAAACAGTATCATAATCTGCGGAATAAAAATTACAATGCCGCTCAGCCCGGCCACTACGCCATTAATGAGCAGATCGCTCCACCAGGTAACAGGCAAATTGTTACTGAGCATGCCGCCCAACTCACCAAACACCCATTCAATACCATCCATTGGATATTTAGCAACCCAAAAAACACTTTGAAAAAGCAGGAACAAAACCCCCAGTAAAATTATATAACCCCATCGGCGGTGCAACAATACATCATCAAGCCTTTCATTAAAGAGCGCTTTCTGCAGCGGATCGGCTTCCACAACCGTTTGCTGCATGATATGCTTGATGTGTCCGTAACGCTGCATAATTTCCTCTGCCTGCGTTTTGGTAGGATTAAATTTATTGTCAACCTCAATCTGTTCAATGGTTTCCTGCATTCCTTCACCAAGCAAAAAATGTTCGTGATTTATGAGGTAATGAACAGCGGTATAGTTACTGATATCAGGATAATATTTTTTCACATCATCAATGGCATTTGTTGCCAATGCGTGGTTATCAATAAAATCCCGGCCTGGTGGCTGGTATAAATGTCCTGCCGATTGCTCAATTACTTTTTTTAATTGTTCAAGCCCTTTATTTTTTCTTGGGTTGATGGGAACAATGGGTACTCCAAGCTCTCTTTCCAGTCCCGGTATATCAATTTGTGTTCCTTTTCGCTTGGCAAGATCCATCATGGTAAGCGCCACAACAACCGGAATATTTAAGTCAATTATCTGAGAGCAGAATAAAAGGTTGCGTTTTAAATTGCTGGCATCGGCAACCAGTAAAACCATATCTGGTTTAATGGCTTCATCCTGGTTTAATAAAACTTTATAAGCCACCCACTCGTCGCTTCTTTTTGGGTATAAGCTGTAAGAGCCGGGCAAATCTATAATGGTTGCGCTTATATCTTCAGATATGCGGCTTTGCCCCATTTTTTTATCAACAGTAACGCCCGGAAAATTACCCACCTGCTGATTTAAACCGGTTAAATAATTAAACAAGGAGCTTTTACCGCTATTGGGATTGCCTACTAATGCTATGTTTATTTTTTTTGCCAAATTTTAATGTGAATGCAAAAATAACGGTAAACCCTTTTACGCCGTTACGAATTAGGAAAGATGCAGCACGCCATACGGAAATTTTAATTTTTCGTACTGTGTTTAAATTTTACATTCTATTTACAGAATTAGCAAATCACTAAGTTACCTTTGCTTTTCTAAAATAAACTTATATACATGAAACGGATTTTTTGGTTACTGCTACTTGTTTCAACTATTTGTTCGGCTCAAAAAAACAAAAAGTCGCAAAAAAAAGCAGACAAAATGGTAATTACCGCACTGCAGGGGCATATAGGTTTTTTGGCAGATGATAAGCTTGAAGGGAGAAGAACAGGATCGGCAGGCGAGAAAGTGGCTTATGAATACATTAGCAAAAAATTTGAAGAAGCCGGTTTAATTCCCAAAGGCGAAAATAAAACTTTTATTCAGCAATTTGAAGTGAATGAAGGCAAAGAAATTAATCCAATCAGCTTTCTTTCCATTAATGGCTCGAATCTTACATTAGATACTGATTTTTTTCCGTTAACTTTTAGTGCCAATGCAAAAGTCACTTCATCTGCTTCGATGGCGCTGCCAGAAAGCGAATCGGTTTGGTTTTGGGATTTAAAGGAACTTCTTGAAGAAAACAAAAACAATCCGCATTTTGACCTGGAAGATGCCATTGTAAAAAAGACAAATGCAGTAGCAGGCAAAGGTGCATCTGCATTGCTGGTTCACAACAGCTCTGATATTAAGGATGACCTTAAGTTTAATCCCAAATCAAAAACAGAAACAACAAAAATTCCGGTGCTTTTTATCAGCAAAGAAATTAAAAAGAAATTTTTAACCGATGAGTTAAGTTTTGTTGATTATAAACTGGAAGTTTTGATCAACGATAAAAAAAGAATTGGCCATAATGTGATTGGCTATGTAGATAACGGCGCTGCCAACACCATTATACTGGGCGCCCATTACGATCATTTGGGTTATGGCGAAGATCATAACTCATTATATACAGGAAGTGCGCCCATGATTCACAATGGTGCTGATGATAATGCAAGCGGTACAGCAGCGCTGATAGAATTGAGCAAACAGCTAAAAAATTCTAAATTAAAAAATAACAACTATCTCTTTATTGCTTTCTCCGGCGAAGAGCTGGGCCTGTATGGAAGTAAATATTACACTGAACATCCTACCGTTGATTTTACCAAAACCAATTACATGATCAATATGGATATGGTTGGCCGCCTCAACGACAGCACACATGGATTTACCATTGGTGGTTATGGTACATCGCCGGTATGGGGCACCCAACTTGCTGCAACTGATAAATATTTTAAAATAAATTTCGACAGCAGTGGTACGGGACCAAGCGATCACACTTCTTTTTACAGAAAAGATATTCCGGTGTTGTTTTTCTTTACCGGCGCACACAGCGATTACCACAAACCAAGTGACGATGCTGATAAAATAAATTACACCGGAGAGCTGATGCTGATAAAATACATTTACGGCGTTATTGAAAAAACAAATGATAAGGGAAAGCTGGGTTTTACCAAAACCCGTGAAGCACAGCAAATGGGTAAGCGGAGTTTTAGTGTGAGTATGGGTATTATGCCCGATTATACTTTCAGTGGCACCGGTGTAAGAGCTGATGGTATCAGCGAAGGAAAGCCGGCTGAAAAAGCGGGATTAAAAACAGGAGATGTAATTATACAGATAGGCGAATATAAAATACCGGATGTGCAGGGTTATATGCAAACACTTGGTAAATTTAAAAAAGGAGATGCTACAAAAGTTACGGTGAAGAGAGGCAAAGAGGAAATTGTTTTTAATATAGTCTTTTAAACTGGCGTGATGCCCCATCATGAAATTAAAAATTGACAACGAAGCTTTGGCCGAAGAGTTTTTTGAAGATTCTGTGCTGCTGGGCATTGTTGCACCCATTAAAGATTATCAATTCAGCTGGCAGCTTAATCACCTACTGGGACTTGGTTTCAGGATGAATAATGATATTGAGATTCAACTTACTAAAAAGCAACGCAAATATTTTTTTAGCATTTATGAATATGCTTTGCCTGCCATCAGCCTTACCCACTATTTGTACAACAACGAAAACGACGGCGAATATTTATTACCTGAATTCAAGCATCTTGATTTTTTGTGGCTTATAAAAGGTGATCCTGTTTTGGCAGAAGATTTAAAAGCATTGATACAATCGATAAAAACTTTACCCGGCGTGCAGCTGGTTAACGAAATGACAAATGAGAAAATAAAACATAAGCAGCATCTTATATTTTAGCTCCCTCCGCCTCCGCCGGCTGGCGGAGAAACCGGAGCATTCGGAATATTACCTTTCATTATTAAAAAACCCTTACAAATTATGTGGCCAGAAATTGATAATAAATTATACCAGGAATTTATCTTTCCTGATTTTTCAAAAGCCTTTAGTTTTATGACACGAGTAGCTATGGCTGCAGAAAAGATGGATCATCATCCTACCTGGAAAAATACTTACAATAAAGTAGAGATTTGGTTAAGCACGCATGATGCCGGAGATATTGTAACCGAAAAGGACCGGAAGCTGGCGGCGATAATTGATAAGTTGACTGGCTAACGCTATTTTGTTTTTATCTCTTTCAATGTAATAGAAAATCCATTTTTCATTCGCAGGATGATGGGCATTTTGGGTGAATTAGAAAAAGTAAAATTCACCTGTTCTTCTGCGGGGGCATTTGCAGCATTCATATCGTTTGCTGTAAATTCCTCAACGGTTTCTTTTTCTCCATTTACAATTATCTTCAATTCAGCAGGATCTTCTTTAATAACACCCATTTTTTTAGGGGCTTCGTTGGTATTCATTTTAAGCATCACATTCCTCGTTCCTTTAGTAAAACCTGTAAATGTGCTCTTGCTTAGCCAAACACTCAGTGTATTGTCATCCAGTGTTTTTGCACCGGGTGAAAAAAAGTTATACATCGTATTGCCCGTAATCATTGCCGCAGCTGTATGAGTTATTGTACCACTACTTTTATTATCGTTTGTCATCTCCCAATCAAATACCAAAGCAGGTACCAGTGTTTTTACCGTAACAATAAAATCATATTTCTGTTCACCTGCTTCAACTGCATAAATAAGTTTTGTACCGGGCTTTACCAATGTTTGCAAGTTAACCTGTGCAAAAGAAAGAATTGATAAACCGGACAGAACAAAAAGGAAGGATATTTTTTTCATACAAATTATTTAATACGAGTTTACGATTAGTTTTTTTATATGTTGTGTTACTAAGTTTAAAGCCTCATCAGAAACCGTCTTCGACAAGCTCAGACTGACAGCTTTCTATCATGTTAAGCTTATCGAAACAGAAAGCGGTTATTATCTAGAGCTGAACAAAAACAGTTTTATCAGCAAGCTCTTTCATTTTTCCGATTGGCTCTGCAAAATTTTCCAGTCCGTTTTCTTTTAATAAATTTTTTACTGTTTCAACAGCACCTGCATCAACAGCAATTAATAAACCTCCGTTGGTTTGTGGATCGGGTAGTAAATTAAATGCTTCCATCACATTTACTCCTTTTTCAAAACCGGTTTTGGTGCTGTAGCTGTTCCAGTTGCGGTAAGTGGCATCGGGTACTATGCGCTGGGTTAAATATTCCTTTACACCTTCTGCAACAGGTAATACTGAATAATTTATTTCGGCAGAGCAGTTACAACCTTCGGCCATTTCAATCAAATGCCCCAGCAAACCAAAACCGGTAACATCCGTCATAGCAGTAACGCCTTCAATCTTACCAAGTGCTTCACCAACTTTATTCAGCTCTGTCATTTGGTTTATCATCACTGCTACATGTTCTTCTTTTATTACGCCTCTTTTTTGAGCCGTAGATAAAACACCAACACCCAGTGGCTTGGTTAAAAAAAGTAAATCGCCTGCTTTTGCTGTGTTATTTTTTTTCAGGTTTTTTATATCAACCAATCCTGTTACAGCCAATCCAAAAATGGGTTCGGCACTATCAATACTATGCCCGCCAGCTAAAGGAATACCTGCTTCTTCACAAATTTTACGGCTGCCATCTAAAACTTTTTGAGCCAGTTCAGCAGGTAGTTTTTCAACCGGCCAGCCCAGAATGGCCACAGCCAGCAAGGGTTTACCACCCATGGCATATACATCGCTGATGGCATTAGCACTGGCTATGCGGCCAAAATCAAATGCATCATCCACAATGGGCATAAAAAAATCGGTGGTAGAAATTAATGCGGTTCCATTACCAAGATCGTACACAGCGGCATCATCTTTACTGCTATTACCAACCAACAGTTTACTATCTGCAGGAGCTGCAATATTTGTTTTTAAAATTTCATCCAAAACTTTTGGAGCAATCTTACATCCGCATCCGGCGCCACGGGAGAATTGAGTTAGTTTGGCCTCCCCAAACCCCTCCGAAAGAGGGGCTTTTGCAGCCTGAGAATCGATAGAGTTATTTTCCATGCAATTAGTTTTTTTTATTCGCTACAATCTTCGCAATGTCCTCCCCCTTGGGGGAGTTAGAGGGGGCTTTTCTTTTTCTTAAATACAATCGCAGCATTCTTTTTTAAATCGCCGCTGAATCGTATTTCATAACGTTCTTTACCATCATACACAATTAATAAACCCGTGTTGGGTGGCAGGCTTCCCAGGTTTTCGGCATACATCACAATCTGAATGCTGTCGGTAATATCTTTTGTATAAATTGTTTTACGAACAGCGTTGGTACTTAAACCAACCATGGGCATAATTACATTGCCGTTCATTAATACACTAACCGTATCGCCATCTACTTCTCCATTATCATACAAGCTAATAACTAAACTGTCTGATGAATAATTAACCGATTGTATTGTTTCAATGATTCGGCCGTTAATATCTTCCGCCGCTTGTTTGGTTTTTGCTTCTGGTATTTTTTCTGGTTCTTTCTTCACAATTGCCTCTTTTATTTCTGTAACTTCTTTTGCTTTGGAAATATTTTTTTCTTTAACGGGTTTGGCTTTAGCAACTTTTCCTTCAGCCGGCTTTTCCTTTTCAACCGGTTTTACTTTTGCCACTGGTTGCTCTTTTACAGTTTCAGTCCCGATAGCTATCGGTATTGCAACAATTACTTCGCCGGGTTTTTCTATCGTTACAAAAGAAAGCTCACTCATCAATCCCATTTTTTCTAATTGCTTTACCAATGGAGATTGTTTTACATCTATCTTCCTTTCTACATGGATATAGCCTGTAGCCGGCGCATACTGCCGGGTTCGATTGGTTTCAAACATCCCGTTTAACATCATCACATCATTCTTCTGCTCAAAATTCAGCACATTTATTACATACACGCCTTTGGGAATTTTAATGTTACTGGGATAATTGTTTTCTATCAGTTTTAAATCCTGTGTAATTACTTTATTGCCGTCAATAGTGATTTTTAATTTTTTTACTCCGTAGTATTCTATACCATCAATTATAAAAAAGGTTTGAGAATAACCAATCAGCTTCCCGTTCTTTTCGCTGATGGCAATTTCGTAGCGATAATTCATTTCGGTGGTATCGTTAAACATTAGGCCAGTCCACAAGCCGGTCATATCAACAGGTGCAGATTGCGAAAATGAAGCAGTGCAAAAAAGCATTGCAACGCAAAGAATTATGTAGTGCTTACAATATTGCATGATAACAATTTTTGGGTGTTGATTTGTGTATCAACGCAGGTGCAAGGTATTTTATTTAAAAGCGTGGAAATATTTTCTCGGTTGTACAGGCCTTTATGATACCATTTATCGTAATAGCTGAGTAAAATGCGGAAACATTCGGTATAATTATTTTCTTCTAAATAATTTAGAGCATTTTTTGTTTCCAGTCCGCCCAGTCTTTTTTGAATACGTACAATGGCATCTTTTAAAGTTTCTTTTTTTAGTTTCCCGTATTCTTCGGTGATATAATTCAGTCTTTCTTCAAAAGGAATATCCATAAAAAAAACAGGCGCTTTACGCATGGTGTACCACAGCGGCATGGGTATTTGCAGGTTGCCTATGCGTTGGCTTTCGTCTTCGAGGTAAATGACGGATGCTGGATACTGGATACTTGATGGTTGATTTTGGGAGCTCTCATCCAGTTTCTTGTATCCAGTATCTGCCAAAGCCTGCGCCAGGAAATTCTCAAACATCTCCTGCCCCGGTTGTGGCGTATTTTCTATCGCACCAAATGCCGAGCCCTTATGATTGGCTAGTCCTTCCAGATCAATTACTGTTTTATTTTCTTTTATTAATTCATGAACGAGCAAAGTTTTTCCGCTGCCGGTATATCCGCCAATAATATTAAAGTTGTAGTCTTTTTCAAATTGTGCAAGCACCCATTTGCGATATGCTTTGTAACCGCCCACCAATAAATTAACTTTAAACCCATATAGATCGAGCAGCCAGGCTACAGCTGCGCTACGCATGCCGCCACGCCAGCAGTGGACGAGGACTGAGTTTGGAGTCGGGAGTTCGGAGTCGGGAGCTTTGCTAACTCCTGACTCATGACTCTGAACTAAAGTCTCTGCATCTTCCACCATCATCCGCATCTTTACGCCAAAATAATCAAGGCCAATTTTTATTGCTACTTCACGGCTTTGTTGTTTGTAGGCAGTACCTACCTGTTTTCTTTCTTCATCAGTAAATAAAGGCAGGCTGTGTGCTTTTGGTATATGTGCATGGGTATATTCACCGGGGCTGCGAACATCCATTACAGGATATTGCTTTGCAAGTTTTAAGAATTCTTCTATGGTAATTTTTTGTATCGGCATTTGATTGAACCACTAAGACACGAAGGAACGAAGTTACACAAAGAAAAAAGCCGCTAATTAACTCAGCGGCTTATATTTTTAATTTTTACTTTCTTATCCATTCATCGAAGTCAAAAACTCTGCATTATCCTTCGTTCCCTTCATGTTTTTCAACAATGTGTTAATCGCTTCTTCAGGGTTCATATCGGCCATATGCTTACGCAATACCCACATGCGCTGGAAGGTATCTTTGTCCAGCAATAAATCATCACGCCTGGTAGATGATGCAACAATATCAATAGCAGGATAAATTCTGCGGTTCGATAATTTACGCTCCAGTTGCAGTTCCATGTTACCGGTTCCCTTAAATTCTTCAAAGATCACTTCATCCATTTTACTGCCGGTATCAACCAGGGCAGTTGCAATGATGGTCAATGATCCGCCATTTTCAATTTTACGTGCCGCACCAAAAAACTGTTTTGGTTTTTGCATGGCATTTGCTTCCACACCACCACTCAACACCTTACCGCTTGATGGAGCAACTGTGTTATGTGCTCTTGCCAAACGGGTTATTGAATCAAGTAATATCACTACATCGTGGCCACACTCAACCAAACGTTTTGCTTTTTGCAAAGCCATGGTACTGACACGAACGTGCTTTTCTGCAGGCTCATCAAAAGTTGATGCAATTACTTCTGCCTTTACACTACGCTCCATATCAGTAACCTCTTCCGGCCTTTCATCCACCAGTACAATCATCAGGTAACAATCCGGATGATTTTCGGCGATGGCATTGGCCAGTTCTTTCAGCAACATGGTTTTACCCGTTTTTGGCTGGGCAACAATTAATCCACGTTGGCCTTTACCAATGGGCGTAAACAGATCCATGATACGGGTGCTGTAATTATCTGCCTTGGTACAAAGATTTAATTTTTCGAAAGGAAACAAGGGCGTTAAATAATCAAACGGCACACGGTCTCTTACTTCTTCCGGCGATTTGCCATTGATGGTTTCTACCTTAAGCAAAGCAAAATATTTTTCACCTTCTTTTGGCGGCCTTACACTTCCATAAACTGTATCGCCTGTTTTTAAACCAAATAATTTTATCTGGCTTGGCGATACATAAATATCATCGGGTGATGATAAATAATTATAATCGCTGCTTCGTAAAAAGCCATAACCATCGGCCATCATTTCCAAAACACCTTCGCCCAATATCACGCCATCAAACTCAATATTAAAAACAGGTTGTTGCCTGGTTTGATTGTATTGTTTTGCCGGAGCCTGCGTTGATTCTTCATCATTTTCATTCATATCCGTTTCGGGTGCCTGATCCTGCTCATCTTCTGCAGCCAGCATTTGTGCAATGGCAGCAGGTATGGTGCTTTCCTGGTCTGTAATGGGTTGCACATCCATATCATCTTCCTCTGCTTCAACCTGTTTTTTTACAGGCTTCTTTTCGGCTTCAGGTTTTTTGGGTTTTGCGGCAGCAACCGGTTCGGGAGCTCCTGTTTCGGCAGATTTTATAATTCGTTTCCGCTTGGGCTTTTCGCCTTCATTCTTTTTGTCTGTGTTCATATTTGATTGGGTTTCGAAGATCTTGTTGATGAGATCCTGTTTAGCAAGTTTTTTAGCGTTGGAGATGTCATATTGCTCTGCAATATCAATCAACTCAGGAACGAGCAGGTCGTTCAGTTGTGTAATGTCGTACATAAATAATGAAAAATGATTTTCTTCAAAAAACCGATCTTAAGTTTGAAAATTGTTCCCGATAGCTATCGGGAGAGAAATTTATTTTGATGGATTTAAACCGCTGATAAAGTATTTGGTTGAAAGACGCTCCTCAGCCTGATTCTGATGCAATATTACGGTGTTTTTTTAAAAAAACGGAATTTTTTTGGGGGCGAACTGTTAATCTTTGATTGGGCAAATGTGGCGACGCTCCGTTGAAAAGTGGTAATGCTATTGGGCTTTAATTGTGATTTGTTAAAATGCTGTGGATGAATTGAGCAATAAAACGTTTCTTAAATTTGCAAATAGACTAATGTCATGCATCAATTAGTTTTTTAAAAATATTGTCGTGTATAAAATCTCTATCAAACCATCAGCCTTAAAAGAACTTGGCAAATTACCCAAGGCAGCCTTTAAAAAAACGGAAAAGGCTATTGATGCCCTTGCCAACGAACCAAGACCAGTTGGTGTTAAAAAATTAAAAGGGATAGATGAAGACCTATACCGTATAAGAGTTGGAGATTACCGTATCATTTACAGTATAGAAGACGAGATTAAGATTATTGATATTTTAAAAATTGGCCACCGCAAAGAGATTTACAGGTAGATTATAGTTTACCAACTTTTTTCAGTTGTTTTTTTGCCTCTTCCCAAGGAATACTTTTTTCTCCTTTTCTCTCTTCAGCAATAAGCACATCAATCATATCCTCAAATTTTTGCGGATTCTTTACCAGCTCCTTAACTTCTATTTGAAGAATTCTTCCCTTCTTAGCCTTGTCTACTATTAAAGAAAACCCTTTCATAATTAAATATGTTTATACAAATTTATACTTTTTATCTTAGACACATTCGCTGGTTCAGGTTTTTTATAAGATGCTTAACTCTCTTCTTAAATCACTGCATTCACCAATGGTCGGCCTGTTTCAAAATCGCTGATGTTTTGCATAGTAGTTTGTGCTATTTGTACCAATGCTTCTTCGGTAAAGAATCCCTGGTGCGATGTAATAAGCACATTGGGAAAACTTAACAACCGCATAATATCATCATCCTGAATAATGTTTTCTGACAGATCGTTAAAGAAAAGTGTTTCTTCCTGCTCATATACATCAAGCCCTAAATAACCAATACGCCCGGTTTTAAGGGCTTTAATAATATCTGTGGTATTAATAAGTGCGCCACGGCTGGTATTTATAAGCATTACGCCTTTCTTCATCATGGCTAAAGTATGGGCATTAATTATATGTCGGGTTTGTTCATTTAACGGGCAATGCAGTGATATGATATCTGCCTGTTCCAATACTTCTGCCAATGGCAAATAGCTAACGCCGGCTTCTTCCATACGCTTATTGGCAATAAGATCAAATGCCAATACTTTACAACCAAAGCCTTTCATAATTTTACAAAACACCTGTCCTATTTTGCCCGTACCAATAACCCCAACCGTTTTTCCATACAAATCAAAACCGGTTAATCTTTCAAGCGAAAAATTGCCTTCTCTTACCCGGTTATATGCTTTATGTGTTTTGCGGTTAAGGGTTAAAATCAGGGCCAAAGCGTGTTCGGCAACTGCGTGAGGCGAATAAGCCGGCACCCTTACAACTGAAATATTATTTGCTTTGGCTGCAGCAAGATCAACATTATTAAAGCCGGCACAGCGAAGTGCTGCCAGTTTTATCCCTGTTGCTGATAACGCCTTTAGTACCGCTGCATTCAATTTATCATTCACAAATAAACAAACGGCACTACATCCACTCGCAAGATTAACGGTTTGCTCATTTAAAGGTGCTTCAAAATATATTATTTCATGGCCGGTAAGATGTCGGTCAAAAAACGCTCTGTCGTATATTTTAGCTGAGAAGAAGGCTATTTTCATAATCAAAGATAGACTTAAGTACGCCGAACGGATTACAACCTATAAAGCGTTAAAGCAAAATCTTATCTTTGCTACCAATTTATAATTTATATGTTCAATAAAAGAATCAAAATTAAAGACCTGTTGGCAAACGATAAAGCCAACTACGAAGCAACTGTAATGGGATGGGTGCGTACCTTCCGCAACAACCAGTTTATTGCACTAAATGATGGCAGTACCAATAATAATGTACAGATTGTTGCCACGCTTGGACAGTTTGACGAGGCTTTGTTAAAGCGCATTACAACCGGTGCCTGTGTTAAAGCAACCGGCGAAGTAATCCCTTCTTTAGGCAAGGGACAAAAAGTAGAACTGAAAGCTACTACCATAGAAATACTGGGCGATAGTGATGCAGAAACTTTCCCCATGCAACCCAAAAAACACAGCCTGGAGTTTTTACGGGAGAATGCCCACATGCGTTTCCGCTCCAACACATTTGGTTCTGTATTTCGTGTTCGCCATGCATTGGCATTTGCCATTCATAAGTTTTTTAACGATAAAGGTTTTCTTTATTTGCATACACCCATCATTACCGCCAGCGATGCAGAAGGTGCCGGCGAAATGTTTAAAGTAACTGCATTGCCGCTGGATGGAACTGCTGCAAAAAACGAAGATGGTTCTATAAACTTTAAAGAAGATTTTTTTGGCCGCAGCACCAACCTTACTGTAAGCGGACAATTAGAAGGAGAGCTTGCCGCAACAGCTTTTAGTGATATTTATACTTTCGGACCAACCTTTCGTGCCGAGAATAGTAACACAACCCGCCACCTTGCTGAGTTTTGGATGATTGAGCCCGAAGTTGCCTTTAACGATTTGGAAGATAACATGAACCTGGCGGAAGCTTTTATCAAGTACGTGATAAAATATGCCATGGATAATAATAAAGAAGATCTTGAATTTTTAGCGCAGCGTTTGGAAGAAGAAGAAAAACAAAAACCGCAAATAGAAAGAAGCGAAATGGGTTTGATGGAGAAATTAAATTTTGTGGTTGATAACGATTTTGAAAGGTTGACTTATACCGAAGCCATCGAAATTTTAAAAGAAAGTAATCACAACAAGAAAAAGAAATTTCAATATTTAATTGAAGGTTGGGGAACCGATTTGCAAAGTGAACATGAAAGGTATTTAGTTGAAAAGCATTTTAAAAAGCCGGTTATATTAACTGATTATCCTAAAGAGATAAAAAGCTTTTACATGCGCCAGAATGATGATGGCAAAACCGTGGCAGCCATGGATATACTTGCGCCGGGCATTGGTGAAATTGTTGGCGGTAGTCAGCGTGAAGAGCGTATGGATAAACTTACACAACGCATGGAAGAAATGCATATACCTGCCGAGGAATTATGGTGGTATTTGGAAACCAGGAAATTTGGAACTTGTCCGCATGCCGGCTTTGGGCTTGGTTTTGAGCGCCTGGTACAGTTTGTAACGGGTATGGGAAATATCAGGGATGTTATTCCTTTTCCAAGATATCCAAAGAGTGCAGAATTCTAAACACAGTTTAGTTTGAATCTAAACTTTCTAAGCATAAAAAAAATTAATAAAACGATGCCCTGCAAATATTTGCAGGGCATCGTTTTATTAAACCGCTTGTTACGTTTTACAAACATGTCAGATAATCCGGCATACACAGATATTTTTTATTATTTTTATTGAGTAATTTTTTCATTTTACTTTCCGTTGTTACTTCATTATTTAAAAGCATAATTCAATGATAAAATATTGTAGGTATTTTTTATCGGTATCACTTTTTCTTTTTACCACAAATCTTTGTGCACAACAAAAAGATATACCGGGCATGATTAATACCCACAGTTTTAACCCGGCAACTTTATTGTGGCATACCGCTCCTGCAAAAAAATGGGACGATGCATTGCCTGTTGGCAATGGCCGCCTTGGCGCCATGGTGTTTGGAAAAAATGGCGAAGAACGCATTCAGTTAAATGAAGAAACCTATTGGTCCGGCGGGCCTTATTCAACAGTGGTAAAAGGCGGGTACAAAGTTTTACCCGAAATACAAAAACTGGTTTTTGAAGAAAAGTATTTAGCAGCTCACAATTTATTTGGCAGAAATACAATGGGCTACCCGGTTGAGCAAATGAAATACCAGTGCCTGGCTAATCTTCATTTATTTTTTAAGAATCAAGACAGCATTACTGATTATAAAAGATGGCTTGATCTGGAAACCGGCATCACAGGCGTAAGTTATATTTCCAATGGAATCACTTATCAGCGGGAAGTTTTAGCATCATCACCTGACCAGGTAATTGTTGTTCGCATTACAGCTGATAAGCCCGGCAGTATTTCTTTTACTGCTAATTTAAGAGGAGAAAGAAATCAGGTACATTCCAATTATGCAACCGATTATTTCAGGATGGATCCATACGGCAATGATGGGTTGATCCTAGCAGGAAAATCGGCCGATTATATGGGTGTAGAAGGAAAGATGAGATATGAAGCAAGAATAAAAGCGGTGCCCGAGGGAGGCACCATGAAAACAGATGATGTGAACCTCATTATAGAAAATGCAAATTCGGTAACCATCTATTTTGCAGCAGCTACCAATTTTGTGAATTACAAAGATGTGAGTGCAGATCAACATCAAAGAGTAACAAACTATTTCAAAGCCATTGAAAATAAAAATTACAATACTATTTTTACAGCTGCGGTTGCAGATCATAAAAAATATTTTGATCGGGTTTCGTTGCAATTATCAAATACTAAAAATTCTTATTTACCAACACCTGAACGGGTTAAAAAAATTCAAACAGAACCCGATCCTTCCATGGCTGCATTGAGTTATCAGTTTGGCAGGTACCTGATGATCGGTTCTTCCAGACCCGGCACCGAGCCCGCTAACCTGCAGGGTATCTGGAACGACAATATGAATCCATCCTGGGATTCGAAATATACCACCAACATAAATACGCAAATGAATTACTGGCCAGTTGAAAGCGGCAACCTTTCGGAATGTGCTGAACCATTGGTTCGTTTGTTAAAAGAAATTACAGA
>JAYUZB010000064.1:0-34692 GCA_043752185.1 Chitinophagaceae bacterium | reverse complement strand
AAATAGCGGAAAATAGTGATTGTGAAAAGAACATCTGGAATATCTCAAAATTTACGGATAGCAAACTTCCTGAATTTGCCCGGCTAAGTATGCTGGCTACTATTCAAAGTGATGCCGCCGGATTATATGATGCCACAGAGAATCGTGACATGGAGCTTAAAACCGTTATGGATTGTTTAAAAACTGCATCCAGGATAAAAGACAGAACACTTCTGTCACAAGCTTTCAGAGCACTGGGTGAAATATACTTACGAGAGAGGCAATTGGATTCGGCATTGGCTTCCTATAAAAAATCTCTTGCCTACTCAGACCAGGTTGGGTATAATAAATATCGGGGCAGTTCCTTTAATAGTATTGGTGACATCTATATGAAGAAAAAGTTACCAGAATTGGCATTGGAAAATTATTTAATCGCATTACAATCAAGTATAGAACAAAATAATTATGCCAATATAGGGCGTACATATATAGCTATGGCCAATTATTATAACAATATTGATAAAAATGATTCTGCACTTTATTATGCCAAATTAGGTTTAGCTATGACCCGGAATACGGGTCGAGTAACCAGCACTATTATGGCTTATAGCACATTAGCAACTATTTATAAGAGCCAAAAAAAATCAGATAGTGCATTTATGTACCTGCAGCTTGCCACGGCTGCCAAAGACTCTTTGCTAAGCCTGGAAAAAATAAAGCAAATACAGAATATAGGTTTTGATGAACAACTCCGGTTACAGGAATTGGAAAAAGAAAAAATTGAAAGTCAGAATAAGATCCGGACTTACACATTACTGGCAGGGCTTGGAGTTTTTCTTGCAATTGGTATGATTCTCTACCGCAACAACCGGCAAAAGCAAAAGGCAAATAAAGTTTTAGAATCAACATTGACCAATTTAAAATCCACCCAATCCCAACTCGTTCAATCAGAAAAAATGGCCAGCCTAGGTGAACTCACAGCAGGCATTGCACATGAAATACAAAATCCGTTAAACTTTGTCAATAATTTTTCTGAAGTAAATAGAGAGTTGTTGATTGAGTTAAAAGATGAAATCAAAAAAGGAAACTTAGATGAAGTAAATGCTATAGCAGATGATGTGATAAGTAACGAAGAAAAAATAAATCATCACGGCAAACGGGCCGATGCCATTGTAAAAGGTATGCTGCAGCACAGCCGCAGCAGCAGTGGGGTAAAAGAACCAACTGATATAAATGCTTTGTGTGATGAGTATTTACGTCTCTCCTATCATGGATTACGTGCTAAAGACAAATCCTTTAATGCCACATTGAAAACAGACTTTGATGAAAGTATTGGCAACATCACTATCATTCCACAGGATATGGGAAGGGTTGTTTTAAATTTAATTACCAATGCTTTTTATGTAGTTGATGAAAAGAAGAAGTCGGGTGTAGAAAATTATGAGCCGACTGTGACCGTAAGCACAAAAAAGATAAACGGGAAAATTGAAATTAAAGTTGCAGACAATGGCAACGGCATTCCTCAAAAAATATTAGACAAAATATTTCAACCCTTCTTTACCACCAAACCAACCGGGCAGGGCACTGGCCTGGGATTAAGCATGAGCTACGATATTGTTACCAAAGGACATGGCGGAGAACTGAAAGTGGAAACAAAGGAAGGAGAAGGCACTGAATTTATTATTATCTTACCAAATAAATCTTAAACGCAATAAATGAAAATTTTAGTAGTCGACGATGAACAGGATGTAAAAGTGCTTTTTGAACAACGGTTCAGAAAAGAGATACGGGAAAAAGAAATGGAATTTGTTTTTGCCTTCTCTGGTGAAGAAGCATTGGTGTATCTTAACGAACATGAGCAGGAAGCCGTATTGATCTTATCCGACATTAATATGCCGGGTATGAGCGGGCTTGATCTGCTGGGGCAAATCAAACAAAAATACCACAAGCCACCTCCCGTAGTAATGATGATAACTGCCTATGGCGATAAAGAAAATTATGATACCGCCATGCAACTGGGCGCCGATGATTTTCTTACAAAGCCTCTGGAATTTAGCCTGCTTAAAGAAAAATTAAAAACCATTAGCTGATGTCGAAAATTTTAGTAGTTGATGACGAGACAGATCTGGAAGTGCTGATCAAGCAAAAGTTCAGGCAAAAGATACGGGACCGTCAATATGATTTCATATTTGCGGTAAACGGCAACCATGCCCTGCAACAACTGGAACTGCATACCGATGTGGATGTGGTACTCAGTGATATTAATATGCCCGAAATGGACGGCCTTACCCTGCTAACCAAACTGGGAGAACAAAACGGTTTATTTAAATCTGTAATTGTTTCGGCCTATGGCGATATGGAAAATATACGGTCGGCTATGAACCTTGGTGCTTTTGATTTCATCACCAAGCCGGTGAATTTTGAAGACCTGGATCTTACGATGGAGAAAACCATCAAACATGTAAACCAGATGAAGGATACGATGAAGGCCATCAAAGAAAATAATATCCTTAAAATGTATGTGGATGAAACGGTATTGAATTTTATGGGCAGCCGTGAATTTGAATCATCGCTGATAGCCAATGAAACTGTTGATGCCACCGTGGTTTTTATTGACATTTGCAGTTTTACATCCATCAGTGAAACTGAGCAGGCAGATACTGTGGTAAACCTGCTGAATAAATATTTTGATGTGAAAGAGATTATTGCACAGGGCGGCTATATCGACAAATTTATTGGCGATGCCATCATGGCCGTTTTTAGGGGCGATTATCATTTAGACAGAGCCATAGATGCCTGCCTGGCTGTAAGAAACCAGATTGAAAAACTTCCTGCAATATCCGAAGGCTTTTCTCCTAAAGTATCCATTGGCGTCAATAGCGGAGAAATGATCTCGGGCAATATCGGTTCGGCCAGCCTTCGCCGTTTGGATTATACCGTAATTGGCGATACGGTTAATACAGCACAACGTTTACAATCGGCTGCCGGGCCAAACCAGATCGTGATCAGCCAAAGCTCGTACGAAAAAGTGAAAGAATCTTTTAACTGCCGCAAAGTGGGAGAAGTAAGCCTGAAGAATAAATCGGATGCACTAAATATATATGAAGTGATGGATTGATGAACAAAAAAAAGCGGCTGTAAAAACAGCGGCTTTTCTATTTATTAAAACAAAATTATTTATTCTGCACCATCGATTCGTCCCCTGGCTACAGCATAACTACCTACTTTATTTCCGGTAACAATACCCACTTCGCAATCGCTGCGGAAATGTATGCCGCCATACAAACGTGATACCGATGCTTCCGTGGCCATATTGTTGTATGCTTGTGCCCTGGCAGGTATAATGTATGCAAGCACCTTAGCCGCTGCACCGCTGAATGTACTGTGCCCCGAAATATAAGAAGGAAAATTAGGCAGTCCGATATCAGTTTTAATCCTGCTATCCATTTGTGAGGGGCGTGGATTAAAGTAAAGATTCTTGGCATCCCAGCAAGCAATACCTGCATCCATAACAGCCATGTTTAGCAGCGCTAAATTGCGTGCCCATCTTGCTTCACTAAAATTTTGTTGTGCAAAATCATTGGCAGCAATAAAATTCCAGTGGCCGGGTGGTGTGTAGGTTCTTAACCCATCGGCCCAGAAATTAGCAATGCGTAATTGATCTCTTGTAAGGTTTTTCGTAATCTGGTAAATCTCTTCGGTTTCATCTTTAAATTTTTGTGAGCTGGTTGATGGTGGTGTTGCCGGCCTGATACTGTTTACCAATGTTAATGAATCAAACAGAAAAGCCCTTACAGCACCAAATGCAGGCAACATTGGCGGCCGCTCCGGTGTTTCCTGGCTTACCCACGGTGTTTCGCCACGGGCAATACAATCCGATTTTAATTTTGCCCAAAGCGTAGCATTACCTACAGCAGCCCCTGCCCTGTCGCCACGTGCACGTGCTACAAATTTTGCTGCAATTAATTTTCCCAAAGCTTCGCCTGCATCCAGGTCGCTGCGTACATTGGCACCGGCAATTAATCTTGCACGCTTATGTTCTTCAGCACGCTGGTTAATATAATCCTGGTCGCCGGGAAACATCAGTTTCAATATCTCCACACTGGCACCAAGTATGGTTGCATCTTCGCTTGGGTACGATGGTAAAGTTGATTTGGGTAATAAGGTTTGAATATTTGCATCCACCGTAAAAGGTGCTGGACGGTTAAACTGTTGTTTATAAAAATAAGCACCTACACAGGCATCATATTGTGCTGCACTTAAATAGGCATAAGCCCTTGCCGCATAAGGTGGATTGGCAAATGGAAAAGTTGGATATGCCAACGGATTGCTGGCATTGGGTATAGGGTAACTGCCATCCGGATTTTGATAAGGAGGCAGGTTGTGCAAAGCCACCAGTTCCCGCATGATTTCATTCCAGCGCAATACGGCACCAGCTCCCCAATATTCAACCAGTTTTCTTTCGTCGGTTGTTATCTGATTTTGAAAACTTTTTATTTCATTAAGTTGAATAATATAGTCTGGCGATGTAGTGGCAATAGGTGTTGTACAGGCAAACTCATTGGCTGTGGTTAACAATATCGGCTTCCAACTGCCTGCATTTGCATCTATCCGGGTGGGGTTTATCATCGGGTAATGCATGTTTTGCTCATCAATACTTTTTGAGCAGGAATTAAATAAAACCGAGGTTGCAATGAGTACAGTTAGAATAGTTGTGAGTAAAAATATTTTTTTCATAATTATTTAGTTTGAGTTTTCCCGTCTTCTTTTTTTTCTTTTTTCTTTTTTTTGTTAAAGTCCATAATATAAAACACACCCGCATTAAAACCGCTTGCCTGTCCTACATTTCTTCCGGCAACGGTAGTGCTTCCATTAGCAATTACAGAAAGTCCATCAAGCGGTGTTTCATATTTTACATTCAGGCTAATGCTGGTGGCATTCATTCTATTGCTCACAAATGGCATACCATTACGGGGTATATCAAAACCACCCAGTGTTGTCCATTTATTAAAAATGGCTTCGGCAATAATGGTTTCACTTCTGTAACCTGCCCTCAAATTCCATTGAGAAGCATCCGGCATTTTTACTTCGTTGCTGTAATGCATTTCGGTAGTATAATAAGTGCTCCTGTCGAGCGTAACATTGCTGCGGGCAATGTAGGTATAAGATGCAGTGGCAAACCAGTGGTTACGCTGGTAATCGGCCATTAGCCGCATCGTTACATTTTTACTGTGCAGGCCAATAGACAGGGGTAAAAAATCTTCATTATAATTTGACAAGGGTGTTGTATAGCCTGCAATCAGAAATGTTTTCAGGTCGCCATGGGCAATATGCTTTTGATAAGCCACCCATTTTAACATAAGCGACAAATCCTGCAATCCTTTTTGTCCGGCCATATTACCTGCACTTGCTTTTGTTTTTACATAAGGCAATCCAAACAATACATTCAGCCGGTGGGTAATCCCATAATTACCCATCAGGGTAAAGTTGGTGGTACTTATCCTGCCCATGTTTAGGTTATCTCTTTTTAAAGTGCCTTCCCAATAATTCTTCCAGCTGCTGTAACCGGCGGTAGGGCCCACACAGAAAAATTTCTTTTCCATCATCAAACCATCAATGTCGGTTTGTGCTGAAGAAGTTTTTATCATTGTAAGCATTAACATGCACACCAGGATGGTATACAATTTGGCGGTACCATACTTATTCATTATTCAGTAGTTTAGTTTTAGCTTTCTTTCTGCAGCGTTTGATTGATAATTTTACTGTTGCTGACTTATCATTTAAGCAAAGTTAAAATTTTTTGCGATGGAAAAGCACTTAAATGTCTGCCATGACGAAGATCGGCTCTCTCCAGATTAACCAAAAAATATCGAGCAGGCAGTGGCCAATTTTTCCAAAATAGCCCTTATCAATAGCAGGTTTGCCTGCAGGATAAAACCATGATTTTTAAGTTTGGTATAAAATTCATCCTGGTATACTCATTTTCTAACACCTGGATTTTTTTCTATGAGCTGTGCTTGCTACTTTTATAACCTACTATTAAAAACAAGTTCCCCCAGTAAACCGGGGGAACTTGTTTTATAAATACTTACTACTAGCTCTTAGTTGCCTACCTGGCAATTACAATCGGGAACACGCCGCTTTCTTCGGTATTGTAAACATACAGGAAGTATTCTCCGGCTGCAAGCCTGCTCAGGTCAAATGGTAGTATCTGGGCATATACCAGATTCTTAAATTCATAATAAGCCATTTCCTGCCCCCTTGCATTCACGATCTTAACTTTAAATTGCTTGTACTTATCGCTGTTAAACTGTATACTAAAGCGACCCTGGTTTGGATTAGGCCAGATGCGGATTGCCTGTTGGAACACATTGTGGCGCTCCCTGCAATCGTGTACCACCACATTCTCAAACCTGCTGGTAGTACAGCCAAAAGCATTGGTTACTGTATAAGTTACCCTTGACACACCCAATCCTGCCAATGCTGCATTGAAGGTGTTGCCTACAATGCCTGGTCCACTCCAGATACCTCCCGCAGGAGTTGCTACCAACGTTACAATAGTATCGGTTAAACAAACCCTTGGTGGCATACGTGGGAACACAATATTCGGTAATGGGTTTACGGTAATGGTAAAGCTTACTGGATTACCAGTACAGGTAATGCCGCCATTGGTATAGCTTGGTGTTACTGTAATAGTAGCCGTTACCGGTGCAATAGTTGGGTTTACAGTTACAAAGGCTGGTATATTGCCTGTGCCCGATGCCCCAAGTCCGATGGTGGTGTTGCTGTTTGTCCAGGTATAAATCGTATTGGCAACGGGGCCACTAATGGTTACCGCTGCTGTACTTGATCCGGCACAAACGGTTTGGTTGGCTATTGCATTTACCGACGGCGTTGGATTTACAGTGATGGTAAAGCTTACTGCTGTACCGCCACAACCTGTTGAGATTGGTGTAACCGTTATGGTTGCCGTAATAGGTGCAGCTGTTGCATTGGTGGCAATAAAGCTTGGGATATTTCCCGTACCAGATGCTCCAAGACCAATGGCCGTGTTGCTGTTAGTCCAGTTATAAGTAGATCCTGGAGGCAAGCCACTGAATACTATCGCTGCTGTACTAGCTCCGTTACACAGCAATTGGTCGGCTGGCTGGTTAACCACCGCCGTTGGATTTACCGTGATGGTAAAAGTGCTTGAAGGGCCTGCACAACTGATACCACCATTTGTAAAGGTTGGTGTTATCGTAATGGTTGCTGTTACTGGTGTTGAGCCAGGATTTAAAGCAACAAACGATGGAACGGTATTGTTTCCGTTGGCTGCAAGTCCTATGGATGTGTTGTTGTTGGTCCAGCTATATACCGTTCCGGCCACTGGGCCTGTTATAGTTACAGCTGTTGTTGCTGTACCGTTACAAACGGTTTGGTTGGCTATTGTATTTACAGCCGGTGTTGGATTTACCGTGATGGTAAAGCTGATTGGCGTACCGGTACAGGTTACACCACCATTGGTGTAGGTTGGTGTTACTGTAATGGTGGCAATTTGTACAACTGCTGTTGCATTGGTAGCAACAAAGCTGGCGATATTGCCGGTACCTGCAGCTGCAAGACCAATGGTTGTATTGCTGTTCGTCCAGTTATATACCGTACCAGCTACTGCTCCTGTAAAGTTTACTGCTACTGTATTGGATCCGTTACACAATACCTGTGGTAATACCACATTTACAGTTGGTATTGGATTTACAGTAATTGTAAAAGTTACCGATGAGCCTGTACAGCTTCCACCACCATTAGTATAGGTTGGTGTTACCGTTATGGTTCCGGTTAATGGAGCTCCGGTAGTGTTGGTTGATGTGAAGCTGATATTACCTGAACCGCTTGCACCCAAGCCGATGGCTGTATTGCTGTTGGTCCAGTTATAAACCGTACCTGCTACAGGGCCGCTAAACACTTGTGTAACCGTTGATCCGGCACATACTGTTTGATTTGCAACAGGATTAACCGTTGGTATTGGATTTACGGTTATAGTAAACGTAATCGGTGTACCAGGGCAGGTTACGCCATTGGTAAAGTTTGGTGTTACTGTAATGGTAGCTACCTGTGCTACGTTGGTTACATTGGTTGCTACAAAACTGGCAATATTTCCTGCTCCTGCTGCAGCTAGGCCAATGGATGTATTGTTGTTGGTCCAGTTATAGATGGTTCCAAAAACACTTCCCGTAAAGTTAACAGCAGCTGTTGACGATCCCACACACAAAACCTGGTTTGTAACCGGATTAACTGTTGGTGTTGGGTTAACCGTAATAGTAAAGCTTTGTGCTGTACCTGTACAGGTTATTCCTGCATTGGTATAAACCGGTGTAACTGTAACGATTGCTATTATTGAAGACAGACCTGTATTTACCGCTATGAAGCTTGGTATATTACCCGTACCATTAGCCGCCAATCCTATTGATGGCGCACTGTTGGTCCATGTAAATGTCAATGCTCCGGTTGGGCCTGTGGTTGGACTGGTGAAGTTGATCACTGCTGTAGGCGTTCCGTTACAAACTATCTGGCTTGCAACAGGATTCACAACCGGCCTTGGATTTACAGTTATGGTAAACGTAATTGGTGTACCTGTGCAGCCTCCGGCACTTGGTGTAACCGTAATGGTTGCTACCAATGGACCATTGGTGGTGTTTGTTGTTACAAACGGAAGAATATCGCCTGTACCCGATGCAGCAAGGCCAATGGCAGTATTATCATTTGTCCAGCTGAATGTTGAGCCTGGTGTACCACTAAATGTTATTATAGCAGTGGTGGCTCCTGTGCAATATGCCTTGTTACTTACCGGAGTAACCGTTGGTATTGGGTTAACCGTTATGGTAAAGGTTTTAGAAGCCCCTGTACAGGTAGTACCACCAGCGGTATAGCTTGGTGTTACCACAATGGTAGCCACTACAGGAAATGCAGTAGCATTAATTGCTGTAAAGCTTGCAATATTACCCGTGCCGCTGGCTGCCAATCCTATTGAAGGATTAGAATTGGTCCAGTTATAAACAGTACCCGGTACAGTTCCTGTAAAGTTTACAGGGGCAGTTGGTGAACCAGCACATACTATCTGGTTAGCCGGCTGGTTTACATCCGGTGTTGGGTTAACTGTTATTGTAAAGGTTATTGGTGTGCCACTGCAGGTTGTACCACCATTAGTGTATGTTGGTGTTACCGTTATAGTTCCGCTTATAGGTGCTGCTGATGCATTGGTTGCAGTAAAGAATAAATTACCTGAACCGCTTGCTCCAAGCCCTATGGCCGTATTGCTGTTGGTCCAGTTATATACAGTACCTGCTACCGATCCGCTGAATGTTTGGGTAACTAAAGTTCCGGCACATACCGTTTGATTGGCCACTGCATTAACCGTTGGTGTTGGATTAACTGTTATTGTAAAGGTTTTTGATGGGCCAGGACAATTTATTGTTGAAGCAGCTGCAAATGCTATAATATTCTGACGCAGGTTTTGAGCCTGTGGTGCAGGAGAATGCCAGTTTACAGTGGTCATGGTACCAAACATCACTGAGCCAGATCCCCAATTCAAGGTTCCTAATACCTGACCCGGTGCATCGCCATTCATTAAATTGGTAAGTCCACCTCCGGTTAAGCTAGCATGTGTAAAAGAAGTTCCTGTATAAGCTGTTGTAACCGGTGTAAAAGGTCCAACATAAATCGGGTGCCCCGGAACTGTTGCTGTAACACTGCTGCTGAACGAAGGATAAACACAGGTAACGCCACCAAATCCCCAGTTCATGTTACCGCCCTGGTTAGGGGCTGCATTCATAAACAAGCGGCCTCCGGCTGAAACCCAGTTTTGTATAGTAGTGATGTTAGCAGTAATAAATGAATTCATTGCTATTGCATTACCATCCGATCCTTCAATAAACACAAACTTGGTGCCCGGTACAAATACAGTAGCCGGATTAACAGCATAATTTACTGCTGACCAGTTAGGGGCTCCAAATACAGCTGTCATGGCTGCATCGTTGCTTGTTTGACCCCATGGATTATTATCTCTGATATAAAACGCAGGACCTGTTACAGGGCCGCCGCCGCCTGTGTATACCGGAGTAACTGTTACCGTGGCTACCACTGGCGCATTGGTTACATTGGTGGCAGTAAAGCTGGCAATATTGCCCGTTCCGCTGGCTGCCAATCCTATGCTGGTTGTATTGTTGGTCCAATTAAAAATAGTACCCGGTGTGGTGGTTGTAAAGTTAACCGGTGCAGTTGGCGCATTGTTACACACCACCTGGTTAGCTGGCTGATATACCTGGCCACTTGGATTAACTGTTATGGTAAATGTAGTTGGTGTACCAACACAACTGATACCGCCATTGGTATAAGTTGGTGTTACTGTTATAGTAGCTACTACAGGCACTACACCCGGATTATTGGATATAAAGCTGCCAATATTACCAGTGCCACTTGCTGCAAGACCAATAAATGGTTCGTTATTTGTCCAGCTATAAACAGTACCCGGTACAAAACCTGTAAAGTTTACTGCAGTTGTTGGCGCACCATTACATACAATCTGATTAGCTACCGGATTCACCGTTGGTGTTGGATTAACCGTATAAGTAAAGGTTTTTGATGGACCTGGACATGGTGTTCCGCCCGGAACAGCATAAGTAATTACTACCTGGCCATTGCCGCTTTGTACGCCATTGGCTGTAGAACCTGCTGTTACACCACCAGTGAACGATGAACCGCCACCGCCGCCGCCACCGGCTCCTTTTGAGTTGCCGCTGCAGCCTGTAGTACCCGCTGATCCGCCACCGGCACCACCCCCGCCGATCTGGCCACCGCCCCCGCCACCGCCGCCGGGTATTGAACCGAATGAGAAGCAGCAACAGGCTTGTCCGTTACCGCCATTAGCTCCAATTTCAGTTGCCGTAGCTGTACCAGGTGCTCCAAGGAAGCCTCCACAGCCAATTCCGGCTGCGCCAAATGCGCCCTGTACGCTGCCTGCATTGCCGCCAAATCCGCCACCGGCTAAGCCACCTGATGTGGGTGAACTTGCTCCGTTAGCACCTACGCCGCCACCGCCAGTACCGCCGTTGCCGCCGATACCACCTGTTGTGGCAGCCCCTTCATCACAACCGCCACGGCCACCGCCACCACCGCCACCGGCAGTAATAACACGGTTGGCAACGCCTGCTCCGCCTGCTCTTACATCTGAGGCTCCGCCTCCACCACCAGAATTCTGGTTTCCACCATTTCCGCCGCCATTAAATCCGCCGGCAGGTGTGGCTCCCTGGCCTCCTACAAATATATTCAGTACCTGGCCCGGTGTTACTGCCAGTGTACCTGTTGCTGATGCTCCAAGGCCACCTGTTCCACCCGCCACAGCAGCTCCGCCTACGGCACCGCTGCCACCCTGTGCGCCTAAGGCTGTAATATCTATGGATGTTACGCCTGCTGGTACCGTAAAGGTTTGCATAGCTCCCGTAAAGTTGAAGGTAGCTGTTGCGCTTGTTAACGGTACATAAACCGGTGTTACTGTTACCGTCGCCACCACAGGTGCATTGGTTGGGTTGGTAGCAATAAACGATGCTATATTACCCGTGCCACTGGCTGCCAATCCTATACTGGTTGTATTATTGGTCCAATTAAAAATAGTGCCCGGTGTGGTGGTGGTAAAGTTTACCGGTGCCGTTGGCGCATTGTTACATACTACCTGGCTGGCCGGTTGGTTTACCTGTCCGCTTGGGTTTACTGTGATGGTAAAGGTTGATGAGGTACCCACACAACTGATACCGCCATTGGTATAAGTTGGTGTTACTGTAATTGCAGCAGTTACAGGTGCAGTGCCGGTATTAATTGCCGTAAAGGCTGCTATATTCCCAGTGCCACTGGCTGCAAGGCCTATTGATGTTAAGTTGTTTGTCCAGTTGTAAACAATGGTACCGCCTGTTGTTGGGCTGGTAAAGTTTACTGCTGTGGTCATATTTCCGTTACATACCATTTGATTTGCAACGGGGTTTACTGTTGCCAATGGATTAACCAGTACAGTTGCCGTTACAGGGCTTCCGGTACAAGTGGTACCGCCATTGGTATAAGAAGGTGTAATGGTAAATGTTACCAGTACAGGCCCGTTGGTAGTATTGGTTAAACTACCGCTAATATTACCAGAGCCGCTGGCTGCAATGCCCGTCGCGGTTGCGGTATTATCTCTGGTCCAGTTAAATACTGTACCGGCCACAGTGCCTGAATTTACAATGGTTGTAATGGTACCTGCAGAACAGATTGTTTGTGATGCTGGCGTAGCCGTTGCATTTGGTGTTGGGTTAACTGTGATGCTGAAACTGTTTGGTGTACCCACGCAACTTACACCGCCATTGGTAAACGTTGGTGTAACTGTTATTGTACCAGTTATTGGTACATTAGTAGGATTGGTTGCCGTAAATGTTGGTAATGAATTACCAGTACCACTGGCACCAAGTCCAATAGATATATCATTGTTTGTCCAGTTATAAGTAGTTACACCACCGGTTGCTGTTGTTGAAAAATTATAGGTTCCGGTAGTTTGTACCGAGCCGTTACATACAAATGCATTGGCTGGAACTATTACCGTTGCTGTTGGGTTAACCGTAATGGTGAAGGTTCTTGGTGTACCTGTGCAGGTTACACCCGCATTGGTATAGCTTGGTGTTACCGTTATGGTTGCTGTAACAGGCGCCGTTGTTGCATTGGTAGCTGTAAAGCTGGCTATATTACCAACGCCGCTGGCCGCCAATCCAATACTAGTTGTATTGTTTGTCCAGTTATACACCGTACCCGGAGGGTTGGTTACTGCTCCTGTAAATACTACCGCTGTTGTTGGTGCTCCATTACATACCACCTGATTAGCTACAGCATTGACTGTTGGTGTTGGATTAACAACTACCGTTGCAGTTATTGGTGTGCCTGTACAGGTTACTCCGGCATTTGTATAGCTTGGGGTTATCGTGAACGTTACTGTTATTGGTGTATTGGTCGGGTTCGTTAATGTGCCGCTGATGGGTGTACCCGAACCACTTGTTGCTATACCCGTTACTACAGGATTGTCCCTGGTCCAGGTAAAAGTTGTACCAGCAACTGTACCTGTTAATGCAATATTGGTAATAGCTGCACCAGAACAGATCGTTTGAGAGGAAGGGGTTGCTGTTGCTGTTGGGGTTGGATTAACAGTAATGGTGAAACTTCGCGGAGTGCCTGTGCAAGTTGAGCCGCCGCCGCCAGCATTCATATAGCTAATAATATTCTGACGTAGGTTTTGAGCCTGTGGTGCAGGAGAATGCCAGTTTACTGTGGTCATGGTACCAAACATCACAGAGCCAGATCCCCAATTCAGGCTTCCTAACACCTGGCCTGGTGCATCACCATTCATTAAATTGGTAAGTCCGCCGCCGGTTAAGCTAGCATGTGTAAAAGAAGTACCTGTATAAGCAGTTGTAACCGGTGTAAAAGGTCCGACATAAATCGGGTGCCCCGGAACAGTTGCTGTAACACTGCTGCTAAACGAAGGATAAACACAGGTAACGCCACCAAATCCCCAGTTCATATTGCCGCCCTGGTTAGGGGCTGCATTCATAAACAAGCGGCCTCCGGCTGAAACCCAGTTTTGTATAGTAGTGATATTAGCAGTAACAAATGCATTCATTGCAAGTGCATTACCATCCGATCCTTCAATAAACACAAACCTGGTGCCCGGTACAAATACTGTAGCCGGATTAACAGCATAATTTACTGCTGTCCAGTTAGGAGCTCCAAATACAGCAGTCATGGCTGCATCGTTGCTTGTTTGACCCCATGGATTATTATCACGGATATAGAAAGCCCCATTAGCACCTGTTGAAGGCGTAACTGTAATTGTAGCCACTACCGGCGCAGTACCCGTATTAATTGCATTAAAGCTGGCAATATTACCTGTACCACTAGCCGCAAGACCAATAGATGGTGTATTGTTTGTCCAGTTAAATATTGTACCTGCCACCGAACCGGTAAATGTTACCGGCGCTGTTGGTGCTCCATTACATACCACCTGGTTAGCTGGCTGGTTAACATCCGGTGTTGGATTTACTGTTACCGTTGCTGTTGTTGGTGTACCCGGACAACCATTGGCTGTTGGGGTTATTGTAAATGTAACCGTGATAGGTACATTGGTTGTATTAGTTAAAGTTCCGCTGATATTACCTGCACCACTGGCTGCAATACCCGTAACGGTTCCTGTATTATCTCTTGTCCAGTTATATACTACACCAGCTACTGCATTGCCTGTTATTACAATGGTAGTGATAGCCGTTGCAGAACATACTGTCTGGCTTGCCGGTGTTGCCACCGCAGTTGGTGTTGGGTTAACCGTGATGGTAAATGATCTAGGTGTACCCGAGCAGGTACCACCTCCATTTGTATAGGATGGTGTAACTATTATAGTAGCCACTACAGCTGCTGTACCGGTATTGGTTGCTGTAAAGCTTGGTATATTACCCGTACCACTGGCTGCAAGGCCAATGGATGTGGTATTATTGGTCCAGTTGTACACCGTGCCAGCCACCGAACCGGTAAAGTTAACTGCCGCAGTTGCTGTATTGTTACATACCACCTGGTTGGCAGGTTGGTTCACATCTGGTACTGGTGTTATAATAACATTATAAGACGTTGTATTACTGCAACCTCCTGCTGTGGTAACTGTTACTGTGTAAGTACCCGAAACTGCAGGTGTTATTGATTGAGTGGTTGCACCGGTATTCCACAAATAAGTACATCCGCCACCAGCAGCACCAAATACAACTGTAAGCACCTGGCTTGGTGCATTGCAGTTATTAGCATTTACACCACCCCAGTTAAGATTATTTATGCATGGACGTATAGCAATAGCAGTATTGCAATTACAGCTACCCTGGTTGATATATAACTCTACTACTCCTGTGGGGCCGCAGCCAACACCTACATTATAGGTGTTACCTCCAAATACCCAGGTACCCGGCGTGCCGGCAAGCATGGCATTAGCAATATTTTGCGCCGTTGCAGGATCACTTAAAGTATGTGTACCGCCAAGACTGCTGGTCAATGTAAGAGAGTTATAGCTACCCGTTAACTGAGAACGGAATACATCCCAACTGGTACAGTTGGCCGGTGTATAAACTCCGTTAGTGAAAGATGCACTATAGGTTACACCCGATGAACACTGCGGGCTGTTTGCGGTAAGTACCGGACCCGTGCCACAATAAGGACCCGTAGCCGGATTGGCTGTTATCGTTACTGCAGGTGTTGGATTAACGGTAATTGTAAATGTAGTAGGTGTGCCGTTACAAGTGGTACCGCCATTAGTATAGCTTGGTGTTACCTGAATAGTTGCCACCACCGGAACTGCACCGGCATTGGTTGCTATGAAGCTGGCAATATTGCCCGAGCCGCTGGCTGCCAATCCGATAGATGGTTGTGTATTGGTCCAGTTATGCACTGTGCCCGGAGGTGCTGTTACCGCTCCGGTAAAGGTTACCGCTGTGGTAGCCGCACCATTACACAATACCTGGTTAGGTACTGCATTTACTGTTGGTGTTGGGTTAACCAGCACCGTTGCTGTTATAGGTGTACCCGCACAACCATTGGCTGTGGGGGTTATCGTAAACGTAACTGTTACCGGTGTATTGGTTGTATTGGTTAATGTACCGGCAATAGATGTACCAGCACCGCTGGCTGCAATACCGGTTACGGTAGCTACATTATCTCTTGTCCAGTTATACACTACACCTGCTACTGCATTGCCGGTTATGGCAATGGTGGTAATTGGGGTTGCAGAACATATTGTTTGTGAAGCCGGTGTGGCCACTGCTGTTGGTGTTGGGTTAACTGTATAAGTAAAGGTTTTTGGTGTACCCAAACAACCACTACTTTCCACTAAACTAATATTGTCTACCGTAACATTAAAGAAACAAAATTGAGCCTGCTGCGAAAACCTGACATATACCTGCTGACCAGCATAAGCTGCAAGAGCTGCTGTAACATTAAAATTGCGATTATTAGCCCCGGGTTGCAAAAGAGGATCGCCCGGATTTGTAGTATAAACAGTAGTAATAAGTGAAAGTGTATTAGTAAGCAGCTCTACTTTGAATTGCTGGTTTGGATTAAAATATCCGACAGGATTGCCGGTGCAACCAGCAGTAATACCATTATTAAAATTCATAATTCTGTCATCCCAGCTCAATATGCAATTTGTTAATAAAGCTGGTAAGGTAATTAAAGAAGAAAGAAGATTAATACCGGGGCCACCTTGTGTTGAAACAGCATCAAAATTACCAGAAATTGGCGGAGTAGGAACACCAGGTCCGGCTGGATCCAGCGTACCATTATTAATTACCCAACCAGTTGCACCTCCACTTGGAGTATTAGTCCAACCGGTAATATTACCAGACTCGAAACCACCATTGGTAATTAAATTAACCTGAGCTCCGCTGCCAAATGAAGGCGTAACCGTTACTGTGGCTACTACCGGTGCTGCTGTTGCATTGGTTGCCGTAAAGCTGGCAATATTGCCCGTACCACTGGCTGCAAGGCCAATAGAAGGTGCACTGTTTGTCCAGTTGAATACAGTACCCGGAGGTGCCGTAACAGAACCGGTAAAGGTTACTGCCGCTGTTGGTGCACCATTACAAACCACCTGGCTGGCAGGCTGGTTTACATCAGGTGTTGGGTTAACCTGTACGGTTGCTGTTATGGATGCTCCTGTACAGCTTCCTGATACCGGTGTGATGGTAAAGGTTACCGTTATTGGTATGTTGGTTAAATTAGTTAATGTTCCGCTGATATTGCCCGAACCGCTGGCTGCAATGCCCGTTACGGTTGCCACATTATCTCTTGTCCAGTTATAGGTTGTTGCCGCAATCGGGCTGCCACTCAATACTATAGTTGTAATTGCTGCTCCGGAGCAGGTTGTTTGACTTGCTGGTGTAGCTGTAGCCGTTGGTGTACCTGTAATGCTGAGCACAACTGAGGTGGCATTGTACTGTATGTTCCAGCTCAATCCTGCCGGTATGGCCGGATAGAGTATGGTAGCAAATGTGCCCGTAACCGTGTTGGCCGTCATGATGGTAAAGCTCTGTCCGCATGATGGTATAAAGCCACCAAACAATTGTACATCCAGCGTTCCGCTTAAGGTAGCTGTACCAACTACCTGTAACTGGTCGTATTGTGTACAAACGGTGGTACCGCCTATCTCTATTACTTCGGTACCCGAGCCATTGGTATAACCGGCACCAAATATGGTGCAGCCCGGTGAAGAACCCGGCCTTACGAAAGCCGTAGCGCAGGTATTGCTGAACAGGGCACCGGTAAATGTACCTATACCCTGGTAAGTTCCGCAGTTGCTTACAACACCGCCACCATTGATGTTTACGGTACCGTTATTGGTAAATACGGCACCGGCATTGATGGTAAAATTGCGCAGCTGCGCCGTAGTTGCTGCAGCAACCACACAAGGATTAGGTGTGCTCGAAGGGATCACCACGTTCATGGGTGCTGTGGGTACTACACCACATGACCAGTTGCCCGGAGTAAACCAGTTATTGCTGCTGGTACCTGTCCAGGTATTGGTTGCACAGGCAACTACGTTAATGTTGCCGGTAGCAGTTGCCGTTCCGCAACCTCCTGTAAGTGTTACTGTATAATTAAATGAACCGGTAACGGTTGGTGTACCACTGATGGTAACCACATTAGCTGCCCATGAACCGGTAACGCCTGCAGGCAAGCCTCCAAATGTTGCACCCGTTGCACCTGTAGTAGCATAGGTGATATTGGTGATCGGGTTTAAAACAACCACTGTTTGTGCATCGGTACCCGCAGCCGAAGAAAGTGTTACGGTATTATTGGGGTTTACGGTTATGGTACCTGTTGTTGAAACTGTTCCGCAACCTCCTGTTAAGGTAACGGTATATGTAAGTGCCGCACCTGCTATTGTTGGTGTACCACTAATGGTAACCACATTGGCTGCCCATGAACCTGAAACACCTGCCGGTAAACCCGTTACAGTTGCTCCGGTAGCACCGGTAGTTGTATAAGTAATATTGATGATCGGTGTATTTATACAAGCAGTTTGTGCATTGGTACCTGCTGCGGACGAAAGGGTAATGGTGTTATTTCCATTAACAGTAACCGTTGGTAAAGTAGTTAATACAATACTGCATGGAGCTACCGGAGCATCAATTTGCCAGGTTCCGGCGAGTGCTGTTGCGTGAATGGCATTGGCAGAGTAATCTCTTGCATTGCCAGCACCTTCAATAATCCACCAACTGGCAACTAATGTTGGGTTGCCGGTACTGGTTAAGAAAGCTGCCTGGTTGGCCGAAATTTGTGCCGGTGTGCGTACACTGTTCCAGATACGCACATTATCTATATTACCATTAAAGCGGTTAAAGCCGCCGCCTGCATCTGAACCTATCTGTCCACCGGTACCTAGTTGCAATACAATGGCAGGTACCCCGCCCACAGTTCCTACAGAAACTCCGTTCACAAAGAACTCTACGGTTCCGCTAACATAAGTACAGGCGATATGATACCAGGTACCATTTGTAAAGGTGAATGGTACAGAAAAGTCTCCTGCATTGTGTCGGGTAAATGTAATGCTGTTCTGGTTATTACTGATGCCCAATGCATAAGACTGATCCTTATTGAACATCCTTGCAAAAGACCCGTTTCCGGCAGGCTTTATCCAGCCTTCCATAGTAAAGTTATTGCTCAGGTCTAAAGGAGCTGCTGCTGGTATACTGAAACCTGCCTGGCCTCCATTTAAATTAATAGAGTATTTATCAGTTTCTGCCAGTACATTATAAGTAGTGGTTGCTGCAAGCGGTCCAACCGGAAAATTGATGGCCGGGCCATTTGATGCTGTTGGGCCTGCAACAAATGTGTTGGCAGGGTCTATACGCAGGGTATAGTTAACACCGGCCTGCGAAGCACCAACAGTGATGGTGGATGATCCACCGGCACAAACACTTGTTGGTGAGGCTGTAACCGTTTGGTCAACTGCGGTACAGGGGGGTACGGTTACGGTTATGGTTCCGGTTGCGGTTACCGATCCGCAACCTCCAGTTAAGGTTACTGTATAATTGAATGGAGAACCAACTGCTGTTGTAGGCGAACCACTGATGGTTACCACGTTGGCTGCCCAGCTACCGGTTACGCCTGCAGGCAATCCACTAAAGGTTGCCCCGGTAGCACCGGTGGTAGCATAAGTGATATTGGTTATTGCTGTATTAACTATCACGGTCTGGTTATTGGTACCAGCAGCAGAAGTAAGTGTAATGGTATTGGTAGGTAATATAGTATAGGTACAAAGGCTGCTGGAAGTTCCCAATGGGAATACAGCATTACTATAGGTCCAGTTGGCAATATTATATATAATGGCCGACATCTGTAATGCCGTGCAGGTTCCTGCTGAAGATAATGCACAATTGCTGAATTTTCCATTATCTGGTTCAATAGTACCATTTACAACTGCTGCTGGCAATGGTCCTGGAGACATTACAAAACATGTCTGGCCATTTGTTAAACCCGGAGGCAAAGAACTTTCATTCAACCTTGTAGGACCTGTATCCCAGGTGGCATAGTCAGTAGCCGGGGGATCTGTAGTTGGTCTCAGGTTAGCAAGTATTGCAGTAATGAATCTGATAGGTGTTGCATTGTATCCACCGGTAGGACCAGCCACCGGCCCGGTTTGATAGACAAGCAGGTTATCACCACTAAAAGTTAAGTTAAGTCCATCGGTAGCTTCCGGGGAAACAACCGGTACAATAGGGGTTTCATTAGAGCAGACACCCAAAGGTATTGTTCCTGCTTCATCTGAATAGGCAAACCATTCATAAAATTCTGAACCCGGGGCCAATTCATCATGATAAATATTTATAAAAAAAACCTCCTGGCCCTGTGGTATGCCACCAGCAGGAACTGTCCATCTGATTACAGCTTCGTGCCCCAAACCAAAAGTAAAGGGCGGGTAACTTTCATCCAGCCAATTGTTGGCCGGACCATTCCAGCCACGGTCGGTAATGTAAATAACCGTGCCGGCAGCAAGGCCTCCTGGCTTCAGTACCACAAGGGAGAAACGATCTTCCCGCTCAGCCAGGCCAACTGTAAAAGTATTGGTTGGGTCAAAATCAGACTGATAACTTGCAATGGCTAAATCGCCTGCAGCAAGATTGTTTTGCGAAAAAGATTTGGTTGAAAAAACTAATAAAACAAGCAGTAAGCTTAGCAGCTGGTAACTTTTTTTCATAAACGAGGTTAATTTGGTATTAAGGTATAGTCGAACAAAAACAATCAAAATAATCATGCTTCTGTTGTGCTATTTTTTGTAAACATACATTGGCAGCATTATTAAGTTTTAAAGGTATTTTATTTTATTCTAAATTCCTATCAATTTACAGATAAAAATCGGTCGTTTATTTTTACACCGTAATCTGCCAATCTATTTCCTGCAAAAAAGCCTTCACTGGTGCTGATTACGTTTATTTTGATGACCATTTTATCTAAACAATAAATTTTTAACCCTGCCCGTTCACTCAGCGCAATAATAGTACCTGGTAATGTGGCAGTGTCATGATGTATGTCATCGGTAAGCATGGCATCGGTAAGGCATACTCCTTTTCCCTTAACAATTGCTCCTGCACCCTTGTTCCAGGGGTTACAGGCATTGATAAGACGTATGATCTGGCGGCTGCCCATGGTATCCCAGTTTATCATCAGGTCGGCTGCCACCGGTTTCTTAAAATAATATGCTTTCGTTTCGTCCTGCGGCACAGATGGCAATACAGGGCTAAATTGATAAAATTGTAATAGTGGTTGAACCATGGTAGCACCAAGTATACCCAGTTTTTGTAGCTGCATGCCAAAAGTATCTCTGTCTTCAATGGCAATTTTATGTTGCATTACAACAGGACCGGTGTCAATATTTTCATCAACCACATGAACAGTGATGCCACTTTCTTTTTCACCCTGCAGCATTTGTGCCAGCACAGGATTGGCTCCCCGGTATTGTGGAAGCAGCCCGTAATGAAAATTGATGAAGCCGCCGGGAAGCAGTCTTAGCAAGGGTTTGGTGATAATGTAAGAAAAGGTCATTAGCCAGGCTGCAGTAATATTTTTTTCGGTTGCTGTTTTTTTAATGACAGGTTCCAGTGTTTTTTTGTTCACAGAAATCAGGCTAACGCCTGTACCCATTAGCATTTGTTTCATCAGCGAAAACAAAGTTGTATTCTTTTCAGGAACTAATACAGCCCCTAAACTACCGTTTTGGTATAGCAGCTGCATGGCAGGAATTGCCATTTCGTTGTTACACAGTACCATGATATGGACCGGGCTACTCATATACACAGGTATGTATTGCGCCAGGATGAAACAGTATCCTGCGGTATCTGGGCACACATTTCATCCCATGATGCCTGAAGGCTGGTAATACTATCTTTTAGGGTAACCTGCAGGTTGCCGGTAGCTTCTGCAAAATGTGCAGGACCTATAACATGCCTTTGTTCATTTAAAACCAGCACTCCCCTGGGGCTCTCTGTTTTTTCTACCTTTAGTAAATTGATAGCAGTTTCCGTATCAGATACATCCTGCCTCAGTGTTAGGTATTGCATAACCTGCAACGCATTCTCCCATCCCTGCATGGAAAACAGGTTTGGGGCTTTCCCATTTTCAGATTTATAATATTGTATAAAAGCCTGGTTGGTTTCATTTTCCAGTTCGGGTAACCAGTTAGTGTAGCCGCACATATCAGGTACTGCAGGGATTGGTTCTGAAAAGTCACCCGGCGTACGGTCGAACATCATGGGTGAAACATACCATTGCAATTTGTATTCGCCCTGCACCGGCAGGATTTTTTCGTAAAACAAACGTGCCATATCGCCGCTGTACAGAGCCAGTATCTTTTTTACGCCGGGATTGTCTTTTATAAACGCTGTTAACGTATCTGTATTAAATTCTTCCTTTTTATAATGGCTAACAAAATTATGCATGATTTGACCACCTGCAAATGTAAAGGCATTGTTCATGGCATGTGCATGTGTGTATCCCCCGTCAAAAAAGGAAGTGGCCATGATGGCTGCATGCCCTCCCGCCTGTCTGGCGGCATATTTACCAGTTAGAAAAGAACAAAGGCAATCATTAAAACTGTGAAATATAGTATGGGTAATCTTATCGTTGTAAAATGGGTAATTGGCGCCTGCATTGGTGATAATGAGCAATTTACCTGCTGCAGCAAATAAGGGCGCCAGTTTTTCAGCATGATGATCACCAGCGTATGCCACTACCACATCGGCATTACCAAGGAGTAAAAACTTTTCAGCAGCTGCATATACTTCATCATCTTTAAGTCCGAAACTGATGAGCTCCACTTTAATGTCTATCGTTGTGCATTGATGAAATTTAAAACATGCCCTGATACCCTGCAAAAAATCCATGCCTATGGAGGGGTAAAGGGTTGAACCCGGTAAGAGAACTCCTAATGTAAACATATCTTTTTATAATGAATAAAACTGTTGGAAGAAAAGTGAAAAATGTTGGTGAATCCGGTTTTAATACTGCCTATGAAAATTAAAAAAAACCTGTTGAAAACGCCTTATTAAACGGAATTCAACAGGTCCCGACTGAATACTTAAGAAAACTACTAATTTCTTGCAGGATAAATACCAGACAAGCAAATAACATAATTCATACCCATTATTGGCTGTATGTTACTAAACGGTGAAGACGAACCGACAGCAGTTGCAGTAAGCGCAAGCTGCATATTGCCCAAACCGCTGGCGTTATTTACAGTTGAATACATATTGGTACCTGTAAGCTTTGCCGGATAGTTGGTTTGAGGTGTATCAGCATTACCATCGGAAGCATTACCCGGCATGGTAATAGAACCGCTGAGAGGGTGGGTATGTGCCGGAAAATTGGCATTAATAATGGTATTTGTTTCTGTACCGCCCATTTGCCCCAAAGAATATTGTGAAAGGCCCGGCCCCTGACCTGCGCCAACAGGAACCCTGCCCCTGAAATCGGGTAAGGCAAATGTTGTTTGGCCATTGCCACCATATGTAGTGCCCAGTATTGAAAACAATGCAGTATTTTGGGCAATGGATAAAATCTGATTTTGGCAAAATGCCCAAGATCTGGGGGCAAAATTACCTGCAAACATTCTTATTTCTCCAATTGTTCCTTCCATGATAGTATAATTTGTATAAGGTTAATGATTTTAATTTCTTGACGGGAATATACCTTCTACGCATATGCAAAAATTAATTGCCACATATGGTTGCGTATTATTAAGGGGTGCATTTCCGCTTGGAGTTTGCACTGCTACAGTTACACCTGCCAGTGAGGCTGGTGCCATTGTACTGTTATCGGTGGCTGAGGAATAAATATTTTCGCCGTTGCTTGCTGGAAAAGTATTTACTGCAACAGGATTTTGACCGTCGCCATTAGCAACCGCAATACCTGCATTACCGGTTACTGAATGCGTATGACCACTTACATTAGCTGCCGTTAGTGTTACAGATTCAGTTCCCGCCATTTGGCCCAACGAATATGGTGAAAGGCCTGGCCCCTGACCAGTATGGATTGGTGTCCTGCCCCGGAGGTCGGGTAAGCCAAATGTTGTTTGTCCATCGCCACCATAGGTGGTTCCAATTAAGGCAAATAAGGCGGTCCATTGTGCAATAGACAATAATTGGCCATTACAAAACATCCAACCACGTGGTGCAAAATTCCCTGCAAATATTCTTACATCTGATAAAGCTTCAGTACCTAATTGCATGATTATATAATTTTTTTAAGTAAATATTTTATTTAGTTAGTTTCTCGATGGAAATATTCCAAACAGGCAGATAATATAACTGATGGCGGTGTAAGGCATAATATTATTAACCGGTGTGCCTCCTGAAGCACCTAACCCTACAGCCACAGTAGCTGGTTTCATAGTTCCTCCACCGCCTGCATTTTTATATTTGGGACTTCCATCATTCGCAAAATAATTACCGCCGGGTGTAAGTGCATTGGCAGGGGCCGTAGTGGTAAGCATTTTAGCTGTGCCACCAATGGCATGAGTATGTGATGGCAGGTTGGCTGCAGTAATAGTATTATTTTCTGTACCAGACATTTGCCCAAGCTGGTAAGGACTAAGGCCAGGGCCGTTACCAGTACCAACAGCTACCCTGCTCTGCATATTGGGTAGGGCAAAAGTCTGAACACCATTGCCGCCATAGGTTGTACCTAAGATTGAAAACAGGGCTGTGTTTTGTGCAATGGGTAATAACTGTCCGCTGCAGTATGCCCAATTCCTGGGGGCAAAGTTTGCTGCGAACATATGAATTTCGCCAATCGTTCCTTCCATAAAAAATGAGGTTTAATAGTTAGTGTTGATAAATAAGAAAGAATAAATGTAAAATAAATATTTTGATAAGTCAAGACATTGAACAAAAAACAGGTGAAAATACTTGCTTCATTTTAATCCAGCATCCATTTCAACATGAATGGGTATGGTGCTAAATTTTGTTTAGCTGCATTTATTTCGTCAAGCGCCATGCCCTTCCATTGCAGCATGGGCAGACCAAAATAATTTTTATTTCCAAAATTATCTGCAATAAAACTTCCGCCACCCTTGTATCCGTCGTTATGAAAAACAACATAAGGATCTAAGCCCAAATGTTTACATGCTGCATAAGACCAGGCAATAGCCATCATTTCCTCGGCTTCACGCTGTTCTCTTTTTTCGATAGCAGATGCAGTAAGTGTATGCCTTTCGGAAGCAGGTACTATGGCTATGTGGCCGGCTTCGTGTAAAATATCACCCGGGTAGCTAAGCGCTTCTTTATCAATAATGATTGTGCCGTTACGAATAAACAGCCCGGGCAAAAAACAGGGGTCATCCAGTTTTTCGAATTTTGTTTCAATACCAATCTCATGTAAAAAAGAAATGCAGATAGCAAGGTATTCATCCAAAGGAACTTTATTTACAGAGGTTTCTGTTTTGATGTCTGCCATGTATTAATGTGTATGATTTATTAAGTGAAGATATATTACAGTGCTATTAAAAACAAAGCATTTGAAACAAATATCAGCTATCACAGTAAATTGATTTTATATGCATACTCAAAAATATTTTGATTAAATCGTTGATTTATTTGCACAGAAGCAGGTTAAATACTATTTTGTACTCTTATAACAAAACCAGAACCAACCTCAGCATTATGAATACAAGGAGAAAATTCTTATTCAATGGCAGTTTGGCTGCAACAGCCTTACTCACAGCCAAACCATTTACATCTATCGCCAACAGCCTTAGCCCTGTAACCGGTTACAGCATTAATAATAACCACCTGGTGCTGGCGCATACCGGTAATGCCTTACATACCGGCAGTAACCAGGCCATGCAACACATTACCAAACTTAGGAACAACAACCCTAACCTGATTATGCTTCATGCCGGAGATAAGGTTGCAGCAAATCAGCCAATGTATGATGCAGCATTTTATAGCGACGAAAGCAATCCTGCTTCGGCAAACGATTATAAGATTATTTACAAAGGCGATATTAAAACTGGCATTATCACAGCTGATAGTAAATCTGCTTCTGCCGATAGTATCAATGCCCTTGCCACTTATCTTAAGAAAGAAAAAAACTGCCAGCTCGTTATCTGCCTTTCGCAGCTTGGCTATAAATCAACAACTGGTTTAAATGACCTTGCACTTGCAGCTGCTTCCACACATCTGGATGTAATCATTGGCGGGCATGCAGATGATTTCTGCAACAGGCCTGTGATTGCCCAAAACAAAAACAAGGAAGAAGTCATCATCAATCATGCAGCAACTAACGGTTTGGCCTTACGCAAAATTGAAATAGGTTTTGACAAACTTGGTAAAAAAGAACAGGTTGTTTTTAGCAAAACCTGTTAACAATAATACCTTCGGCTGTTCACAGTAAGCAACTCAGCAAATCTATTAATGCATATCATCAAGTACCTGAAATTGCCGTTTCACTTTGATGCCGGTTTGATGCAACAGGAAGCAGATACACTATCTTCCATGCAATGGCTACCCCATTACCAGGTTAAGCATTACGAAGGCGAATGGAGCGCTATACCCTTACGCAGTATTGGCGGCAAGGCCGATGACATCATCATCTCGCCTGCCGATAACCCGAAATACCTGGATACCATTTTTTTAGAAAACTGCCCTTACCTGAAAAAAGTATTACAAACATTTCAATGCCCGTTGCAGGCCGTTCGGTTGCTGAAACTGAATGCAGGAAGTAGTATCAAAGAACACCGTGATGCTGAACTGAATTTTGAAAGCGGGGAAATACGTTTGCACATTCCGGTAATTACACATCCCGATGTTGAATTTATGCTGGATAAAGAAAGATTAAACCTGCAGGAAGGCGAATGCTGGTATATGAATTTTAACCTGCTGCATGCCATTAATAATAAAAGTAGCATTAACCGGGTACACCTGGTTATTGATGCAGTGGTTAATGACTGGGTTAAAGCAATTTTTACAGGGCCAGGTTGCAAAATAAAAAAAGAGATTGAAGATACTTCCGGCATGTATGATGATGCCACAAAAAAACAAATGATTTTACAGTTTAGGGAAATGAATACCGAACTAAGCAATAAAATGGCAGATGAACTGGAAAAAGAATTAATTGCAATCTGCTAATAAAAAACTTCCTGTATTTTTATCGTACAAACCTTTCAACCATTTAGTACCTTCCACAAAATATGATTAATAAATTAAAATTAATTAAGGCTGTTGTTTACCGCTTCTATAGTTCCATCATCACTTTTTTAATTGCTTTTATTTTAACCAAAAACCTGGTGGCATCTATATCCATCGGTATCATTGACTCCATCATAAAAATATTTTCCTATTATTTTTTTGATGAGATATGGGCCAGGCTTACCGGGTTTAAAACAAAGCCGGCAGTTATTTTTTTAACAGGCCTGAGTGGTTCGGGCAAAACAACCATTGCAAATGCACTGGTTGAAAAATACAAAAAGAAAGGAGTTACTCCTGTTTTGCTGGATGGCGATGAGATAAGAAAAGTAATTCACCAAACCGGCTTTGATGAAGAATCGAGAAAGAAGCATAATTTAAATGTTGGTTACATGGCTTCACTTTTAGAAAGCCAGGGCAATGTGGTGATTGTTTCGCTGATATCGCCTTATATAGATATCCGAAACGAGATCAGGGGCATGTGTAAAAAATTTGTTGAAGTGCATGTGAACACCGATATAAAAGTTTGTATTGAAAGGGACCCCAAAGGATTATATGCAAAAGCAATTGCCGGAGAAATAAAAGATTTCACCGGTATTTCAGCGCCTTATTATGCACCCGAAAACCCTGAAGTATTGCTCGATACCGGCGTATTAAACATTGCCCACTGCACCGATAAAATATTTAAAGCGGCCAACAAATGACATACAATTTATTTATAGGAAGGTACCAGAGTCCGCATAAGGGGCACATGCATATTTTTGATACTTTTTTAAAAGAAGAAAAGCCCGTGCTGATTGCTATCAGGGATATAGAACCTGACAGTGCCAACCCTTTAACTGCCGTTGAAGTACAAATGCTTTGGGTAAAAGTGTATGCCAATAACCCGTTGGTGAAAGTGATCATCATCCCCGATATTGCATCGGTAAATTATGGAAGAGGCGTGGGTTATGCCATTAATGAAATACCGGTTAATGATGCCATTGCATCCATTTCAGCCACCGAGATCAGGCGGCAGGTAATTGCAGGTGAACATGGATGGAAAGCATTTGTGGATGAAAATATTCATGAGATGCTGACTGCTTACCTGCAATCGAAATAATTAATTCAAAAATGCTGCATGAATAAACCCTCGCCCATAGCCGGATGGATTCCAATAAAATTATACCCGGAAGATGAAAGCCTGCTATGCCGATGGCTGTATGTTGGTGATAATGATTTTACCGAACCATTTTTTGATGAGACCATTTCAGTTTGCCGCAGATTACCGGAAAACGGACATTTAAAAAGAAGCATGAGCACTACGGATGTACTGGTTGATTGGGTAAAAGAGATTGACGTGGTTGAACCAACTGCTTTTATTTTTCATATCTCCCGCTGCGGCTCTACTTTAATTTCTCAAATGCTGGGCATTCAGCCTTCCAATATTATTTTATCAGAAGTTCCTTTTTTTGATGACTTGCTGCGGTATGGTAAAAAGCATGATTGTATGCCTACAATATTAGTACAATTAAAAGCCGCTGTTGCATTATACGGCGCCAACCGATCCGGAAAATATAAGCAGCTTTTTATTAAACCAGACAGCTGGCACATTCATTTTTATAAAGAGTTGAGGGCTTTATACCCGACTGTTCCATTCTTCTTATTATACAGAAAGCCTGATGAAGTGCTGCGTTCGCAGCAAAAGAAAAGAGGTATGCAGGCAATACCCAATTTACTGGAAGCTGATATTTTTGGTTTTGATAAAGTTAAAATATCAACCATGCCACTTGATGAATATATGGGGATAGTGATAGAAAGTTATTTAACCGCTTTTCTTAACATTTTACAAAATGACAAGGCAGCTTATGCTGTTAATTATCATAATGGCGCCATGCAGGTTGTGAATACAATTGCATCTGTTACTAACCTGCAAATAACCGATGAAACAAAACTGCTGATGCAAACCAGAGCAGGTTTTCATGCAAAATTTCCTGAGCAGGTTTTTAGTGAAGAAATGCCAGAAGAACAAATACCCGATTTTTTAAAAAAGTCATTTGAACTGTACGATAAAATTGAACAAATCAGGTTATCAACTTCGTAGTTTTTATTTTTAAAAACTACAGGTCAGCCCACATCCTGAACAAATTACTATGTGCTTGCAATAACAGATTGGTTGCCGGTGAATTGGGTGCCTGTTGAAATAATGCACTGTATACCTGGTTAAGATGAAATAAAATTTGCCGCTGCCCCGGATCTTTTACATTGCTTTGTACCCAGGTAACCGCTGCTACCCTTTCGCCACTTTTAATTTCATTTACACAATGCAGGTATTGGCACGGATATAATACTGCATCTCCTTTGGCTGGTTTAAATTTTGCAGTACCAGTATCAGACTGAATAACCAGTTCACCTCCTTCATAAGTTGCGGGATCGCTTAAAAAAATGGTCATGGCCAAATCAGTACGCATGGGTGGGTTACCCATTATGGGGCTATCAACATGCCAACCATAATATTTGCCGGGGCTGTATTTACTTACTAAAAAGGGTTGAATGTTTTTAGGTAATGCGGCAATATTAAACAGCGGACTTTGTGCAAGTGCAGCATTGATTATTTTTTGAATTTGAGCCAGGTTTTCATTATTTGCTTCTATCTGCAAATTATTTTTCACATCTTTTGCGGCCAGGCTCGCTGTTAATTTTCCATCAACAAAACCGGCATTCGCAATCAATGAATCTATCGTCATCAATTCTGTGGCAGTTAGCAGTTCGGGTATATGTACCAGCTGTTGACTCATAAAATTTATTTTTTTAAAGATAAAAAAATAACTGCGTAAACATGGTGGTTTATTTTTATCCGAAAAAACAGTTTAGTCTTTCTTAATTTTAACGCATGAAATTTCAATTTTGGTCTGTTGGTAAAAATCATGAGCCTTATGTAAAAGAAGGTATTGATTTATTTACAAAACGTATATCCAATTATTATCCTGTTGAATGGAACATTGTACCCATGCCTAAAAATGCAGCCAGCCTGAGTGAAATTGATTTAAAGAAAAAGGAAGGAGAAATTATAACCGGGCTTTTACAAAAAGATGATTACCTGGTATTACTGGAAGAAACTGGTAAAATGCTTACCAGCGAAGACCTGGCAAATTTTATTCAGCAAAGAGCCAATGAAAGCTCAAAAAATATTGTGTTTTTAATTGGCGGTGCTTATGGCGTAAGTGCTGGTGTAAAGCAACGGGCAAATTACACCTGGAGTTTATCCAAACTTGTTTTTCCGCATCAGCTGGTAAGATTGATTTTAGCCGAACAGGTTTACCGTGCCTGCAGCATTAACCGCAACGAAAAATATCACCACAGTTAACCAAATACTTTAGATTTGCCCAATAACCACCCTACAAATATATCTGTATGAATTTTCAGGATTACCCTATAACGATTGGCTTAATCATTGCCAATGTAATTTTTTCGATGGTTGGCTTTTCAAATGCTGCTACGGTTGATAAAACCATCATGTGGCCATACCGTGTAGCCAGAGAAAATCAATACATCCGTTTTATTACCTCTGGGTTTTTACACGCCGATTGGATGCACCTGATCTTTAACATGTTTACCCTGTTCTTTTTTGGCATTGGGTTGGAGCATTATTTCAGCATTTATGGTTTGGGAGGTAATATTTCTTACCTGGCACTTTATTTTTTTGGTTTAATTATTTCTGATATACCCAGCTACATCAAACATAAAAATGATTATAATTACCGTTCCCTTGGAGCATCGGGTGCAGTATCTGCCGTGGTTTTTGCTACAATCGTTTTCAGCCCCTGGAGCCCCATTTATCTGTATGGTGCTTTAAAAATATCGGCTACAGTTTATGCTATCCTGTATATTTTTTATTGTGTGTACATGGGCAAAAAAAGCGGCGACAATATCAATCATGATGCACACTTGTGGGGTTCGCTTTTTGGCCTGGCATTTACTTTAATCCTTATTGCAGTTATGCAACCCGATTTATTTACGGGTATTATTGAAGAGCTTAAAAACCCCAGTTTATTCGGAAGGGATCAAAGTTAACTGCAGTACAGTTTTTGTTTGGCCGATAATTTTAAACCGGTCATCAATACGCAGGCCAATTACCCAGATGATTTTCTTGTCCATTTCGATAACCCATGTCCTTTCCTTTTGTGTGAGCGAAAGTTTCTGGTCAATAAAAAAACGGTTCAGCTTTTTTTTCTTTTGCATGCCAAGTGGGTAAAAATAATCGCCGGGTTTCCATTTGCGGAGGAGTAAAGGGAATTTTATATCAGCAGCATTTAATTGAGCAACTAAGTTTGTGGCTTGTGGTTTATGGTTTGTGGTTGAAAGTACTTCTAAATTTAATTTACCCTGTTGAAATTCAACCAGCTTATTGTTTTCTTCGATAAGAATTGTCTCAGCTTCTACATTTTCATTTGGCGCAATGATAAGCCAGTTACGGTTTTTAAGGATGCGGTGTGTGGCAGATTGAATATATTTTCCGGTTTCACTTTTTAATAAAGCAATTACTTCATTGGTTTGATGAGCAGTAAAACCATATTCCTTTATCGTTTCATAAACGATGGTATGCAGCGGTGTAGTTTTAAGCAGTTTTAAAACCGGGATATGAATTTCTTTCCCTTTTTGCTCAAGCAATTTTTTCTTATGCAGATTAACCGATTGCTGATACAGGATCTCAATTTCACGAAACCGTTCAACATTATTCAGCAGATTATCTTCTACCTGCGGAAAAACTTTTTGCAGATCGGGAATTAACTGGTTACGAAAATAATTGCGGGTGTATTTATCAGAAGCATTGGAAGAGTCTTCAACAAAACTGAGTTTATTTTCTTTTGCAAATTCAACAAGTTCTTCTTTTTTAGCAAAGAGTAAAGGGCGGATAATGTTACTCTGCTTTTGTAAGATACCGTGCAGGCCGTTGATGCCGGTGCCTTTAAAGAAATTCATTAAAAGGGTTTCGATGTTATCGTTTGCGTGATGGGCGGTAAGCAGGTAATTAGGAATTAGGAATTGAGAATTAGGAATTTCTGAATTCGAATCGCTTTTTACTATGGTTAAGAGTTGTTTGAACCAGGTGTAGCGTAATTCTCTTGCGGCAACCTGGATGCTTAATTTATTTTCCTGTGCATATTTTTCGGTATCGAATTTTTTAACTAATACTTCAACGATATATTTTTTACCCAGTTCTTTTACAAAATTTTCGTCACGCTCACTTTCCTCTCCTCTCAATTGAAAATTGCAATGAGCAATGATGAAATCATAACCGGCCTGTTTACAGAGTTCGCAAAGCACAACAGAATCTGCGCCCCCACTTACAGCAAGCAGCAGCCTATCTTTTGGTTGAAAAAGATTTTGCTGTTTGATGTATTGCTGAAACTGTTTTAATAAATCCATACCCCTGTCCCCTAAAGGGGAACTTAGTTAATTAGTTTAAAATAATTTTTCGTGTAGTTTTCAATTCATACGCTTTTATAAAAGTTCAATATAGATATGTTGTATAGAAGTGTCCTTCGCCTTCGCTCAGGATAAACTGCAAATGAAGCTGATTAAAGATCAAATGTTGGGCTCAAAAAAAAACAATCGTTCTTCGCTTTTTTCATCTCCACAAGTTCCCCCTTCAGGGGGCGGAGGGGGTTTCCTATTCCTCTATATCCTCCAACGCTCCCTGCAATTCCATCTTTGTATGATGATCATCGGCTTTTTGGGCTTCTTCTATTCCACGTTTATAAATCCGTATCGCTTTGTCGTAATCGCCAACCCGCTCTAATAATTTGCCCAGGTGATAATAAGAACCTACATAAGTTGGTTCCCTTAGCAAAATTTCATTAAACAGTTTACGGGCATCTTCATCGTTGCCAATTTTAATGTATTCCAGTGCCAGTGCATGTTGCAGAAAACTATCCTTGCCCGAGGTTTTCATGTATTCCAGTAATTTCTCTATCCTGCTCATTTGTCAATATTTTATTTTCGGTTTTGTATCTAAATTATCTTGGCAACTCTTATCTTTGTATTAGTTGCATAAACAACTTATTTCAGGATTTTAAATTTCACTACATGAAGATTTTAGTTTGTATCAGTAAAACACCTGATACCACCGCAAAAATAGCCTTCGCAGATAACAATACGAAATTCGCTGCAGAAGGTGTTCAGTGGATCATTAATCCATACGACGAATGGTATGCTCTTGTGAGGGCTATTGAAATGAAGGAAGCTGACCCAGCAACCCTTATACATTTGGTTACCGTGGGTGCCGCAGATTGCGATCCTATTATACGCAAAGCACTGGCACTGGGTGGCGATGAAGCCATACGTGTTAATGCCGACAGCCATGATAGTTTTTACATTGCTTCGCAAATTGCTGAGGTAGCAAAAAAAGGTGGTTACGATTTAGTTTTTACCGGCAAGGAAACCATTGATTACAATGGTTCTTCCATTGGCGGTATGGTTGCCGAATTACTTGACCTTCCTTATGTTTCGTTGGCAACAAAATTTACAATGGAAGGAACGGATGCTGTGATTGTTCGTGAAATTGAAGGTGGCGAGGAAACCAATAAAGTGGCGCTGCCGCTGGTTGTTAGCTGCCAGAAAGGAATGGCCGAACAACGTATACCAAATATGAAAGGTATTATGGGTGCAAGAAGTAAACCATTGAATGTGGTGGAGCCTGTTGCGGTTGATGCATTAACAAGTGTTGCTGCTTTTGAACTGCCCCCAGCAAAAGCAGGTGTAAAACTTGTTTCTCCGGATACACCAGAAGAATTAGTTAGATTGTTGCATGAGGAGGCGAAAGCGATTTAAGCCCCCTCTATCTCCCCCGAAGGGGGATGAAATGGAGAAGATGAAAACGAAGAATACAATGCATTAATAACTGCCGAATTCGAGTTCCCTCTCTTTTGGATAGGGGTTTGGGTGAGGTTACAAAATTTATAAATCATGAGCGTTTTAATATTTCTTGATCAATCAGAAGGTCACATAAAAAAATCATCTCTTGAAGCTGCAAGCTACGGTGCTAAGGTTGCTGAGCTTTTAGGTACAACTGCCGATGCTATTGTGTTGGGCAATGTTGCAGATGATTTAGCAAGTTTAGGAAACTACGGAATTAAAAAAGTACATACAGTAAAAAATGCAGCATTGGATCATGTAGATGCACAGGTATTTACTAAAATAATTGCTGATGCCGCCAAAGCCATTGATGCCAAAGTGATCATCTTCTCTAATAATTTTAATGGCAAAGCAATAGCGCCTCGTTTAAGTGTAAGACTTAAGGCTGGATTGGTTTCCGGAGCAGTTGCGTTACCAGATCTGAGTATTGGATTTACTGTTAAGAAAAACGTTTTCAGCGGTAAGGCATTTGCCAATATAACGGTTACAACCGATGTTAAGATCATTGCATTGAATCCAAATTCATACAGTGTTGTAACTACAACTGCTACCGCAGAAGTTGCTGAATTTACTGCAATAGTTGATGCTGCAAAAGTGCAGGTTACGGCAACCGATAAAGTGGTTGGCGAAATTCCATTGAGCGAAGCAGAGATTGTTGTAAGCGGTGGCCGTGGTTTAAAAGGGCCTGAGAACTGGGCATTGGTTACCGACCTGGCAAAATTATTGGGCGCTGCCACAGCCTGTAGTCGCCCGGTTGCCGATAGCGACTGGCGCCCTCACCACGAACATGTAGGACAAACCGGCCTGGCCATTGCACCAAACCTATATATTGCCATTGGTATTTCTGGAGCTATTCAACATCTTGCAGGTGTAAACAGAAGTAAAGTAATTGTGGTTATTAATAAAGATCCTGAAGCTCCGTTCTTTAAAGCAGCCGATTATGGTATTGTTGGCGATGCTTTTGAAGTGATGCCAAAGATTATTGAAGCTGTTAAGAAACTAAAGCAAGCTTAAGTAATAAATCAGCATAAAAAAATACCTCCACAAAACGGAG
>JAYUZB010000063.1:0-2617 GCA_043752185.1 Chitinophagaceae bacterium | reverse complement strand
CAGTATGGTAAACAGTATCCAGGTAAACCGGCTTTTCGTTATAATGGCCTGCAGTTAATGTTTTGCTTACTATACCTCCATCCGGTTTTTTAAAAGTGAATGTGTTACCGGTTGAATAATAAACCGCATTTACAATAAAATCTGAATTGCCAGTGGTAATATTGGTATTACCATTAATAGCAGTTATTCTCCAACCACGGTGTATGCCGGCAAGGCCAGCGGGGGCATTAGGCTCAACCAGGCTTACCCTCAGGTCCCCTTCCGCCCTAAAGAAAACTGAAAAACCAAAATCGCCCTGTGTTGTGGTGCTGAGCGTGCCCATGCCACCGCTTAGCAGATCCCACTCAGTTTTTTTCATGGCAAAACTCCAGCGGTCAACAGGCGTTGAAAAACCAGGCTCTAAACTGTAGGGTCTTATGGCGGTCATGATGGAAGTTGGGTCGCTATAAGATTGAACGGCAAAATTTGCAGGCACCTGCGTGTTCCATAAATAAACATCACGGGTGTACATTAAAACAGAATCTTTTACCTGCGAAGCACTGGTGCCCGGTGACGAACCCGAACCTGAGCCACCGGCATTTAAAGCCAGTACTTCACTTTTCTTATTGCAGGCACTTAAAATAGTAAGCGTTGCCAAAAAACACAGGGGCAACAAACGGTATAATTGGTTTTGCTTAATCATGTTGTTCGGATTTTTTTATTCCTACACAATTTACTGCTGATAATAAAGTTTGGATGTTAGCATATTCACATTTAACAAGGCTTTTAAAGATTATTTTTGCCACTGTAAAAAGGTATCAGTTTAGTTGTGGCACGATTTATGTTTTTTAATTTTTAGGTTCAAAACCTTGTTCCTGCGTTCATCGTATTTAATTTAAAATAAACCCTGCAATTATGAAAATCCAGTTACAGAACAAACAACTTTTATTTTTACCAGCCGTTCTTATCGCCATTATGTTCTCTATTATTTCCTGTAAAAAAATCCAGGACCTGTTAACCTTTAATATTAATGTTGAAAATAATTTTACGGTTAGTTCGTCCGGTCCATTAAATATACCTTTCGATATTTTAACACCACAGGTTACCACCAATTCAAGCCAGCAGTTTCAGAATAATAATTCGGATGTTAACAAGGTAAAAGATATCAAACTAAAAAAGGTAGACCTGCAAATCGTTAGTCCTGCAGGTAAAACATTTTCCTTTTTAGAATCAGTACACATCTATGTTTCTACCAATGCCAGTGATGAAATTGAACTGGCATACCTGGATAATATTTCATCAACAGCTACTTCCATTTCATTGATTCCAACTTCGGTAAGCCTTGATAAATATGTAAAAGCACCCAGCTATAGTTTAAGAACCAAAATTGTTACCAAACAGGCGCTTACCCAAAATGTAGAAGTAAAAAATCTTTGTCAGTTTCAGGTTACGGCAAACTTATAAAGGAAGCAATATTGAACATATGTTTTAGGGTAAGCAGTTTAAGTATTTGCTAAAACTTTTAATTGCCCGCTTTAATATACGCCCAGCCTTCTTCCTGTTTCTTTACAAGTTCTAAAATAGCTACGGGTACTATAAAGGCTTCGGGTATTACCCGATCAGGTACTATATTTCTTTTCTTCAACGAATTATTACACACGGCAAACACAACCCCTTTTTTATACAAGGCAGCAATTTGTGGTTTAAAATAACCGGTGTCTTTTAACAGGGCATAAACTGCAGCGCTATGAAATACCAATTCAATTTTTGTATTGGGCGCTTCAGCCAAAACATTATTCACTTGGTTGAATATAACCCTTTGCTGTGCAGTATCTCCACTCGGCATTTCCCAGATAATTTTATGCTGGGCATGGGCAGTTACAGAAAAAAATAACAGGAAAAGAATCAGGAATATTTGATGATGATATTTCATACAGATGTTTTAAATAAAATTAGCCAATCCATTGGGTATAAAGCTGCTTTTGTTACAATAAACATTGCCACAGCCAACAGGTTACTGAGCTGGTATTATAAACACTTGCACACTGCTGATAGTAATGGTACCTTTATACAAAGCAGGTACCATGATGAATGCATACGAAAGGGAAGTGAATACCGCATTAACTGCCTGGCAAAATAAAATGCTGCGCAGGCCATCCTTTTTAAACAGCCTTTCAAAAAAATTACAAACTAAAATCAATACCTGGATACCGGAAAAAATACACCGGGCCATTACAGCTACCATCAAACAAATGATACGGGGTGTTTTATTTGGTGCAAAATATACCACAGCCGATACACTGGTGAATGCAGGACTGCAGGAACGGGAAGAAGCGGTGCAGAAAAAAATAGACTGGTACCGTAAAACAGCAGCCATTGAAGGCGGCATTACCGGTGCCGGTGGCATACTGTTAGGCCTGGCCGATTTTCCTATACTCATTAGTCTTAAGCTAAAATTATTATTTGATATTGCCGTGTTGTATGGTATAGATATACACGATTACCGGGAAAGGGTTTACATACTGTACATTTTTGAACTGGCATTTTCAAGTGATGAACATCGCAAAAACATTTACCTGAAAATGACCGATTGGGAAGAGAAACGTAAACATCTGCCAAAGGATATGAATGAATTTGA
>JAYUZB010000062.1:0-2619 GCA_043752185.1 Chitinophagaceae bacterium | reverse complement strand
ATGAACCTACCAGCATCAGGTAAAATAATCCTTCGGGTAAAGGTTCGCTACCACCTTCTGCTTTAGGAAGTTTTTCTCTTAACTCAGGAATTGAATATCCACGAAAACGTATTCCATCCTGTGCATCCAGCAATGAAGTTTCAGATACAAGTGCAGTAATTCCACGCATACCCTGGTATATCTGGCTTAATGTTACTTCACCGATAACCTTTTCGCCGTGTTCTTTTATTATGCCTTTAATCTCAGCAGCTACTATATCTGCCTGTTCTTTAAACCTGTCTTTTATAATGCCCATAAACTAATTTATTACTGATGAATGAAATTTTAAGCTTTGCAAAATCGTATCGATGGGTTACCAATAATCCTCAAACAGGATTATAAATCAATCTGACTTTAAGGAGGTTTAAAATTACGATGCTGCTGCGTTTAAAACAAAAGTTTTAGCAGAAAGTTTGGATAAACAATTACCGTTTATTTTTTACTTGGGTGCTTTTTTATACAGGTAAAAAGCCAGTAAGCCGAAGATAATATTTGGGGTCCAGGCGGCAAGAAAGGGAGTAAAACTTCCTTTAGTTGCAAATACCAGGGAGAACCTGCTGAACAAAATGTAAAGCACACTGATGATTACACCAATTGCCAGGTGAAGGCCACTACCTCCCCTTATTTTACGAGATGCCAGTACTGCACCAATTATGGTAAGAATGAGAACCGAAACCGGAATGGCATCCCGGTTATAGCGTTCAACCAAAAGCGTGTTGAGCATTTCGGAACCACGTAATCTTTCCAGTTTTATAAATTCATTCAAATCTGGTGTAGCCATCTGGTCTTTCAGGTAATCATCTTTTCTCAGGTCTCGTGGTTTAAAATTATAACTGATTGCCAGTTCATTTGATCTGATGACCCTTTCCGAAATGCTGTCCAATCTCCGTTCTACAGCATTAGAAAGCTTCCATTTGGATTTTGTACTATCCCAGCTAAACTGCTCAGATCGCAGATTATAAACCATTCTGTTTTTTTCAAAGCGTTGCACAAAAAAACCTTTGCCCGATTTTAAAATGGTGTCATACTCCCTGATACCAACATAACTATTGGAATCGAGTTTAAAATAAAGGTTTCTTTTATTGTTAGAATTGAGGTGAGCAGGGTTCTGATTATCAATATACTTTATCTCAAAAATTGCCCATTTAAGATTTGCTTTTGGTACCACATATTGATAGCCTACCCATAATACAGCAGATAAAAAAACTCCCCCCACAACATACGGCATTAAAAACCTGCGAAAACTTACCCCACTGCTGAGAATGGCAATGATCTCTGACCTGCCTGCCATTTTACTGGTAAAAAAGATTACCGAAATAAAAACGAACAGTGGAAAAAGCATGGCATCAATACGGGGTATAAAGCCAAAATAATAATCGGTAATGATACGTGAAACAGGCAATTTAGATTTTACAAAATTGTCTGTTTTTTCACTGATGTCGACAACAACAACAATGGCAGTAAACAATATCAGGCAAAAGAAAAATGTTGTAAGATATTTTAGCAGTATGTAGCGGTCAATTTTTTTCATACACCGAAGTAGAAGCAAAAGTAATTGAAAACAACTATTTTAATGGTTTAAGTGCTGAATGGCTAAATTGTTTAACTAACCATTATACAATTAACCATTGAACCTATAGCCTTTGCAGCAATCCAGCCCGTAGTCCAAGCATTTTGAAAATTATAACCACCGGTAATACCATCTACATTAATTATTTCGCCGGCAAAAAATAAACCTGAATGTTTTTTACTTTGCATGGTATTAAAATCAATTTCATTTAATTCTATACCACCCGCTGTTACAAATTCTTCTTTAAAAGTGGTTTTTCCTTTTACAGCAAATTCCTGTGCACATAAATTTTTAATGATTTTATTTTGTTCCTTAGCAGGAAGATCGGCCCAGCGCAAATCAGTGTGTATGCCCGACTGAATCAACAGGTATTCCCATAACCGGTTGGGCAATGCAAAAGGGTTGCGGTTAATTATTTTTTGAGCAGCCAGTTCAAATCTCAACTGTTGCATTTTATCACGCAAACTGTTTTCATTAAAATCTGGTATCCAGTTTACTAAAATTGAAAACGCATAATCGGCTTTTGCCAGTTCTCTGGCGCCCCAGGCTGAAAGTTTTAATACAGCAGGCCCGCTCATACCCCAATGTGTAATTAACAGCGGGCCACTTTCTGAAAGCTTTGTACCAACAATTTTAACAACTGCATTTTCAACCACTACACCCATTAATGCAGTAATGGAATTACCCGGCATATTAAAAGTAAACAGTGATGGAACCGGTTCTTCAACCGCATGATCAGACTTTTTTAGCCACCCGTACTGCATAATTTTTGGATAACCGCCGCTTGCAATGCATACAAAATCGGCGTGCAAAATGCTGTCATCTGCAAATTGAATTTCAAATTTTTTTGCATTTCCCAACTGCCCACTACACACTGCCAACTGCCTCACTTCTTTATTCATCCTTATCTCTATATTGTATTTATTTGCTTCCTTCATCAAACAATCAATAATAGTTTGTGAACTGTTTGTGATAGGAAACATTCTGCCATCTGCTTCCGTTTTTAAAAC
>JAYUZB010000061.1:0-2622 GCA_043752185.1 Chitinophagaceae bacterium | reverse complement strand
ATACCATTGGCACTTGGCGGGCCCTCGTAAAATACAAAGGGAGGGAAGCCATCACGCAGTGTAACACTCTTTTCAAAAGTGTTTTCTTTTTTCCATTTGGCCAGTATTTCTTCACTTATGGAAGGAAGGTTTAATTGTTGGTATTCAGTGTATTTGCCACTCATATTAAATTGTAATGCGCTTTTCCGGTAATAGGGCTGTTAAATAAGTGTGCAAAGGTAGTAAAATAGCAGGGTTCAATAATAGCAGGCTTTTTGATTATTTGAAAGTGCAATTACTGAAGCAGCATGGTAATTCTACGGTAATTAAATACGGCTGCAGCGTGAAAGCCACACTGGTAAAAGATCATGGGTTTAGTTATCCACATTTTTCAGCTTTTGGCACAAAAATGGCAACATAGTTTTACGAAAATAAGATAGTTAGTTTCTAAAAATATACAATGAAGAGTTTTGCTGGTTTAGGGTTTTATTAGGGTAAAAGACGGGGGTATTCTTATTCCCGTCTTACTTTTTAATTTCCAGCTTTAAAAATTTCAGTTCCGCTTTAATATCCAATATAACAATTTCAGTCTCTGTAAAAAATCTTTCAAAGAACAACACAAAAAAAAGCATTCACAAAAGTGAATGCTTTTAATTTTATGCGTTGCCTCGTGTTTTAATTACTAGGTACGAACGTTTAGTTACATGATCAATATAAATTATTGAATTAAGCTGTATTGAAAAATTGGTTTGCCTCTTGTGCCACCATCTAAACCAATGCCCATACTCAGGCATTTGAATTTGTAGTAATTACCGGCGGCATCTTTAATAACATAAAATCTATCTAAACGTGCACCCGTTGCGGGCTGTGTGCTTCTCCAGCTACTGCCAATGGCCCAGCGGTTTGAAGAAGGTACAGTTTTGTTTACGCTGTCTTTGTTAAATGCAGTATATGCAGCGCTTGCTGTGGCAGCATTAGCATATATTTTTGTTGCAACTGTAACACCAGCCAGGTAATTTACGGCTATCAGGTCACTAAAATTATAAGGTACCGGGCCTGCACCAAAGTTAGATTCAAAAACAGAATAGCTCCAAACCAGGTCCCACTTTTCTTTTTCGGGCTCTGCTTCCAGCACGCCATTTTCAAATGATACATTTTTAAAATTATAGGCAGCATCTTTGCCAATTTGTATGGTAATAAATGAAGTTTCTTTTATACCGGCATATTGCAAACTGTAGCCACCTGCTGCATTACGCAATACCCTTAATTTAATCCATGGCCTTGCTGCAATGCCACCACCTGTGCCGCGATTTAGAATAATTACTTTGTTGTCTGCATCAATTGCAGAAACTGCAGGGATAACTGTTTTAGTAAGATCACCGGCAACGTTGTCAAAATACGCCAGTTGCTCGGGCAGCGGATTAAACTGGCTGGTAGTTAATGTTAAACCAATGGTATCCGCTGCACCTACATCAGCAAGATTATTTTTTGCAATCACTTTAGCACCTGCTATGGCTGTATTGTTTAAAACAACCCTGAAATCGGGGCCGCAATAAAACCCCAGATCCCAGCTGGAACGTAACACACTTTTTTGCCTGTCGGCCGACAGATCGAGGTAAACAGCATTGGCTGCAATGGTGCCTGGCTCGGTAGCAGCTATACCATTTAACTGAACCTGTGCACCGGTAGAAGCAGGGATTATAAAAACAGGGTCAACATCTTTTTTGCATGCATTGAGCAAAAGCACAGTTGAAGCAAGTAAAATTATTTTTTGAAAACGTATCATGATTGAGTCTTTTTAAGTAATTGATTATTTTTTATTCCATTGAAAAGTTAGACCGGCAAAATAAGACCGGCCATACCCGATTGCAAGTGCATAACCGGCATTGTGTATGCTGGTTGATGAAGCCGCATTGTTGCTTACATTGGTAACATTAAAAATGTTTTTTACCCCTGCACTAAAGCTGATGTATTTGTTAATTTGAGTGTAGGTTGTAAAATCGGCCAGGTGATATGCATTTGTTTCGGCAATTAATAATACCGCCTGGTTGGATGTATTTTTGCCTGTAACCAACTGTGGCTTTTTACCGGTGAATTTGTAAAATAAATTGAATTTGGTTTTTAATATTGCCAGGTTATAACTCACAGCGGCATTCAGTTCGGGGCTCCATAAAAATTCCTCATCATCTTCTTTTACGTAGTCTTTTTCATCGTACAATTTGCGAAGGATACCAACGTAAGAAAATCCAAGTGAAGCATCGAAGTTGTGGTAAGAGAATTTATTTTCTAAAGTACCACCCAATGTTTTTGCTTTGTTTACATTAAAATAAGTGTATTGGTTAGATGTTGGTGAAGACAATGCAAAATCTATCTGGTTATTGAACTCGTTGTAAAAACCAGCCAATGAAACACTGTATGTTGTGTTGTTTTTTGGCAAAGCTACCCAGTTTAACGAGCCGTTAAAACTGTTTGAGGTTTCGGCTTTAAGGTTGGGATTACCAACTATATTGTGATTGGCATCAACAAAATAAAAATATAATTCTCTTAAGGCCGGTGAACGGAAGCCATAGGCATAAGCCAGGCGTAAATCTAATTGTGTACTTAAACTGATCTTACTGTTGATGGATGGAATTACAGGTGGTG
>JAYUZB010000060.1:0-34839 GCA_043752185.1 Chitinophagaceae bacterium | reverse complement strand
TTAACTGAACAAAACCAAAAAAACCAACCACTCAAAATCAAAATTTATGAAAATTAAACAATTTCTGTTTGCATTTGCCATGCTTTCATTAGCTATTGGCTTTAATTCATGTAAAAAAAACAATGAAACAGTTTCCGAAGAATTTGAAAACACTTTTCAAATAAGCGCTGATCAGGCTGTTACAAACAACCTGTCGCAGGATGCTGAAGATGTATTTTTAGAAATTGCACAGGACAATAATATTGCCGGCAATTTTGCACCGGAGCCTGTAAATAACATCATCCCTTGTGCTACAGTTACCATAACCCCCGCTACTGGTTTTCCAAAAACAATTGTAATTGACTTTGGTACATCTTGCACACACAACAACGTAACACGTAGTGGTAAAATAAATATTACACTTACTGATTCAGTAAGAAAGTCGGGCAGTATTGCTACCATGACTTTTACGAATTACTTTGTTAACCTGTATAAAATTGAAGGAACATACACCTGGACCAACACCAGCACAGTAAATACCAGAAGCTGGACAAGAGTTACTACAGGCGGGAAGATAACAGCACCTGACGCAAGGTTTTGGCTGCATGAAGGTAGCAGAACCGTAACACAAATAGCAGGGGTTGGTACACCAACTCCAACTGATGATGTTTTCTCTGTTTACCCTGGTACGCACACAGTTACAAATCCATCTAACATTAGCAGAACCTGTACCATTCTAGAAGCATTACAAAGAAAAGTTGCCTGCACAAATATTGATAAAGGCAAAATAAAAGTACAGGGGCCAAACCATTATGCAACAATTGATTTTGGATTTGGTATACCCTGTGATAATCTGGCTTCCTTATCAATTGATGGCAGAACACCAAGAACTATCACTTTACGATAATTTCCCTATAACTATTATATACGCCCGTCCTTACATTGTGTAGGGGCGGTTTTTTTGCATCTATATTTTAAACACACATCCAACTTATCTTTGCAGCATGAGTAAAGTAAGAGTTCGTTTTGCACCCAGCCCAACCGGCGGGTTACATTTAGGTGGCGTACGCACTGTTTTATATAATTATTTGTTTGCCAAAAAGCAGGGTGGCGATTTTATTGTACGTATTGAAGATACAGACCAGACCAGGTTTGTAGCTGGTGCCGAGGATTATATTTTTAATTGCCTCAAATGGTGTGGCATGGAACCGGATGAAAGCCCTTTACACAAAGGACCCTATGCTCCATACCGCCAGAGCGAAAGGAAGGAACTGTACCGGAAATATGCCGAGCAATTGGTTAGCGATGGCTTTGCATATTATGCCTTTGATACACCAGAGGATCTGGAAAAAATGAGGAATGATTTTAAAACTGCAGAAAATCCCTCCCCACAATACGATGGCACTGTACGGATGCAGATGAAAAATTCGCTAACCTTACCGGAAGATGAAGTAAAAAAATTACTGGCCCAAAATGAACGCCACGTGGTACGTATAAAAATGCCAGCAGGCGAAACAATTTCATTTACTGATTTGATACATCATGAAGTGAGTTTTGATTCATCGTTGGTAGATGATAAGGTTTTACTGAAAGCAGATGGTATGCCTACTTACCACCTTGCGGTGGTGGTAGATGATTATTTAATGAAAATAACCCACGCTTTCCGTGGAGAAGAATGGCTGAGCAGCGCTCCCGTTCATGTACTGCTTTGGAAATATCTTTTTGGATTGGAGAAAATGCCTCAATGGGCGCATCTTCCATTAATAATGGGCCCCAGCGGCAAACTCAGCAAACGTGATGGAGCAAAATATGGTTTTCCTGTATTTGCCATGAACTGGGTAGATCCGAAAACGAACGAACTTACAGAAGGCTTTAAGGAAAGAGGTTTTTTACCCGAAGCTTTCATTAACCTTTTAGCTGTATTGGGTTGGAATGACGGCACAGAGCAGGAATTATACAGCATGGAAGAGTTGATAGAAAATTTCAGCATGAACCGTGTGCATGCTGCAGGTGCTAAGTTCGATTTTGAAAAAGCAAAATGGTTCAATCATGAATGGATAAAGAAATTACCTGTTATAAATTACCAGGCAAGGGTAAAAGAAATTTTTGAATCGAAAGGTGTTGAAATAAAGGATGAAGCGTATTTTACCAAAGTGCTTGACCTGGTAAAAGAACGCTGTCACTTATTAACCGACTTTTTTGACCAGGCTGTTTTCTTTTACGTAACTCCTGCTGCGTATGATGAAGCATCAGTTAAACCCAAATGGAACAGTGAAAAGAATGATTTTTTTACAGAATTAATTTCAAAATTTAGCGGCATTGCTGACTGGAATGTAAATTTAATAGAAACTGAATTTAAAAACCTGGCAACAGAAAAAAATATTAAGGTTGGAGAGCTGCAAATGATATTGAGGGTAATGCTAGTTGGCACTAAAATGGGGCCAGGTGTTTTTATTATTGCCGAAGCTATTGGCATTACTAAAACAGTAAACAGGGTAGAAAAAGCCAGGGCTTTTTTTTCGCAACATTAAACTAAATTTGGCTTTGATGGTCAAAACAAAAATTTTATTATGAAACAACTGCTCTCAGCTCTTATCGTTTTCAGTTTCCTATCCTGCAATAAATCATCAACAGATCCAATATTACCAATTCTACCCGTAGTTGACAGCTTTACTGTAACTGTATATAATGGCTATGGTGCAGGAAAATATAAAATTGGCGATACAGTAAATATCTTCAGTACTGCCATTGCCGACAACCAAATATTTGATAAATGGAGCAGCAGCGAAATAGCTCTTTTAAACGCTTCAGAAGAATGGCATACCTGGTTTATTATGCCCAACAGAAATGTTTCATTTACCGGCAGTGTAAAAACCATTACCCCAGTTGCGCTAAATTTTGAGCAAATAAGAGGAAGAGACAGAATGAAACCTGTGTATTCATATTTCCCCGCAGGGCACAAAGGATTTGTTTACCTGCTGCATGGCACCGGCGGCAGTGCACTAAGCACTGCAAGCAATTACGAATTTAAGCAGTTGTATAAAGAACTGATAAATGATAATTTTGGTGTAATAGTTACCGAAGCCGAAGAAGCTACAACGGGCATTGATGCCAATGCTGATGGTAAATTGCGGTGGTTGGTAGCTCCTGCCGATTCTGTTACCAATATTGATTATGCCAACATCAAAATCATTACCGATACATTTTATAATCGTGGTATTACCAGCCGCAGCAAGCTTCGCTTTGCTGCAGGCATGAGCAATGGTGGCAATTATGCTGCCTACCTTTCGGCTTATTACAAGCACAAAGCCGGTGTTAGTTATTGTGCCCAGGCAGGAGCCGTAGCACTAACAACGCTTACTCCGCTTCAGTTTTGTATGGCCCGTTTCGATAATAATGAGAATGTGGGATCTGCGGGAAATGCAGCCGCTTTATCAAATTCACAATCTATAAGCGGTCGTGGCGTTTGCAGTAAGTATCTTATTAAAGAGCGTTCGCCTTTATATCCCGAGCGCTTTGCCCGCAGAGGCGATATTTCACTGTCGAAATCTGCTGCTGTTTTTTATGAATTAAAAACTAAAGGTTATCTCAACAGTAAAAATTATTTTATTGGCTTTTCAGATTCACTGGTAACTACATACCAGGCCGCACCAACCTCTTTTCCCGAACTCAACAGCTTAACTCCTTTGCAAAAACTTTTTGTTGTGGAGCAGATAGACCTCTCTGTTTCAGACCACCAGATGTACAGTGATTATAACAAGGCAACACTTAAGTTTTTTAATACGCAGTGTCTGTAGTACCACAACCAAATTTGTAAATACATATCCAACCGGCAATATTCATTATTTTTGTTGCTCAAGTATCTCTTTATGAACAGACCTGTACGTGTTTTAGTTGCCAAAGTAGGGCTGGATGGCCACGACCGTGGTGCTAAAGTAATTGCCACAGCACTACGTGATGCCGGTATGGAAGTTATTTACACCGGACTGCGCCAAACCCCCGAAATGGTTGTGAATGCTGCATTGCAGGAAGATGTGGATGCGATTGGCGTAAGTATTTTGAGCGGTGCTCACAATACAGTGTTTCCAAAGATCATTGCTTTGATGAAAGCTAAAGAGATGAATGATGTATTGCTTACCGGCGGTGGTATTATACCGGAAGAAGACATGGCCGAGCTAAACAAAATGGGAGTTGGAAAATTGTTTGCTCCCGGTGCCACTACATCCGAAATTGCTGATTATATAAAAGACTGGGTAAAAGAAAACAGAAATTTTTAAATCATTACTTATGTATCAAACGCTTTTAACAGCATTAGAAAACGGGATTTTCACTATTACCATCAATCGGCCAGATAAATTAAATGCATTGAACAAAGATGTATTTACGGACCTGGATAATGTTGTAAACGAGATCAACAACAATCCCGAAATTAAATGTGCAGTTATTACCGGTGCCGGCCCAAAAGCATTTGTTGCCGGTGCAGATATTACCGAGTTTGCCGGACTGAATAAAGATGAGGCGATGGCGCTTGCTAAAAGAGGACAGGATGTTTTCTTTAAAATTGAGAACTGTAAAAAACCAATTGTTGCTGCGGTAAATGGTTTTGCATTGGGAGGAGGCTGCGAACTGGCTATGGCCTGCCACTTCAGGCTTTGCAGCGAAAATGCAAAATTTGGGCAACCCGAAGTTAACCTTGGATTGATACCAGGCTATGGCGGCACACAACGCCTAACACAATTGATTGGTAAAGGACGTGCAATGGAAATTCTGATGAGTGCAAATATGATTGATGCGAATGCAGCATTGCAATTTGGATTGGTAAATTATGTTTTGCCGGCAGAAGAATTACTGAACAAAACTAAAAGCATTTTAGAACTGATAAACTCCAAAGCACCATTGGCTGTAGCTGCCTGCATCAAAGCAGCCAATGCTGTATTTGATGAAACACAAGACGGCTTCGCAACAGAGATCAATTCTTTTGGCGATTGTTTTATTACCGATGATATGAAAGAAGGAACCACTGCTTTTCTTGAAAAAAGAAAAGCTGAATTTAAAGGCAGGTAATTTATTGTTCAATTAGTTTTTCATCAAATAAATATAATATTGATAAAAACTGAAGGAAATGTGATGATCCTTTTTTTCTCAATAGTTGTTCAGTATTTATCTTTTACCAATTCCTCTTTGCTGTTCTTTGTTAAATCCCGCAGTGTCCAAACTGTTCTATTTTTTTGTTCCAGCTATACCATTTTTATTTCCTGCCCGGCAAATATCAGGGCCACTATCACTGAACACAACTGTACTTGGTGAGATTTTACGAACGGTATTTTCAAACCTTCTCCAATCATAAACCGATCTTTCCCATTTGGGGCATTACAAAAAAATAGGTTGCCTCATAAACATGAGACAACCTATTCCTGTTAAACAATATCAGCTTATTTACTTACAATAATCTTTGTTGATTTTAAATTAGTTCCTTCACTTATGTTGATGGTATAGATACCACTTCTTAAAGAATTGATATCTAACATTTTTTTGTTTAACCCCTTAGTTGCTGCAATATTTCTTTGCAGAACTATTGCACCTGATTGATTTGTAACTGTTACCAATACAGCATTTGATCCATCAGCTTTGAATTCTAAATTAACTACTGAACTTGCTGGATTTGGAGAAGCGATTAATTTATTATCAGCCGATACAGATGTTGTATTACCAGCAAATGCCGGAGCAATGGTAAAGTTTGCATTAGAAATATCAAAGAAAATATTTCCAACAGCTTCTACTTTAACACGGCAGGCTGTGCTGTTTGCAGATGGTACTGTAATGGTTTCAGCGCCATCATTTGCTGTAGATGCTGCTAATACTGTAGAGAAAGTTAATCCGCCATCGGTAGAAAGAGAAATTTTTACATTGGCACAACTAACAGGTGCAGCGGTGGTTCCGTTTACATTCCACGTTACGTTTACAGCAGCACCGGATGTCCAGGTTACTGCAGTATTAGGCGCAGTAACAGCAAATGGTCCTGATGTATTGCTTACAGTAACCACAGCATCTGCAAAAGCCGTTTGGCCAACTGCTATGGGAGCTGTTGAACTGAAAGCATGATTATCACGTACAGTTAATCTGAAATTTAATGTTCTTGAAACAGAACTTAATGCTTCAATGTTTGCACCGGCATCGCCACCCGGTAACGGACCGGTTACATTTAAACCGGCAAGAATTGTTGACAGCCTTGGAAAATTTCTGGTGCCTGATACTGCCGGACTGAATGATAACCAATTTGGCCCGCTTGCTTTAGTTGGCGAAGCCACACTGCTTGCACCAGTTTGAGTGCTGGATGCATTATCATTTTGCTCCCAGCAATAAGTAAGTGCATCGCCATTGGCATCCGTTGCAACGCCGGTTAAAGCAAAAGGCGTGCTTATAGGAATTGTATAATTATTTAGTGCAGCAATAACTGGTGCAACATTATTAGCGGTAATATTTGTTGTTACCGGGCAGGTTTTGTTTGCCAGGTTGGCCTGTATCTGGCCAATAGAAGCCTGATGAAAAATATCAATGGAATGTGGTGCAACATCCTGGTTTGTAATACCGGCATAACCCATAATAGTAATGCCTGAGCCTACTTCCTTATTTACGCCAGTACCTTCATTTGACATGGAAAATGTATGATTGGCACCCAATTGATGACCTACCTCATGTACCACATAATCAATATCAAAATTATCACCTTGTGGTATTCCATCTGCCGGAGAAGTAATACCAGAGCCTTTTGCTAAAGAACGTTTGCCAGACGGATTAACACATACGCATCCAATACAACCTGCGTTTCCACCACCACCAGAAGCACCAAACATATGGCCAATATCGTAATTGGCGCTGCCGATAACTGATGTTAAGGTTTGTTGTAATTGCAAATTCCACTGGCTTAACTGAGATGAATAAGGATCAGTAGCAGCATTGTAATAAAAAACCGAAGTTGTATTTGCAATCAGATTCAGGTGCAGTGCTAAATCTTTTTCATAAACACCATTGCAACGTGTAAGTGTAGCATTGATAGCTCCTAAAACTAAACCAACCTGGGCCGCACTGGTAGCACCAAAATAGTTGGCATACTCACCATTACAGGATTGTGCCAAACGCATGGTTTTTAAAGTGCCGCTTGAGCTGCCGGTTAAAGAAGAAACCTGTTCATTTAATTTTGAAACCATATTATCTTCAACTGTACTACAGCTCCAGCCTATTTTACTGTTATCTCTTTGTGAGGCATAAACTGCATAAACTGAATGATCTTTAGAATAAGGCTCCATAAATTCGGCAGGCTTTTCTACCCTGAAAACCATGGCTTGTATTCCCTGCGGGGAAATACTCAATTTTAAAGTAGCATACTTATCTGTAATGCCTCTGCCTGAATAAGCCCTGATATCGGGGAACTGTGCCTGCAGATCAGATTCAAAATTTGATGCTTCAAAAACTTCAAACTCTTCCAGGTTTCCATCAGCATTGGGTAAAGTAATAATGGCGGAGCGCCTGGTTACATTAGTTCCAACAACAGAGAATAATTCTTTTTTAAAAGATTTTGTATTCAAATCAAATAATTTAAACACTTTGGGATAAGCTACTCTTGCAACAGCTTTATCTGTTGCAATATCTGCTATCTTGTCGCTGTTTGCAGACCAGAATTTGTCTGACTGAGAAAAGCCCAACGTTGTAATTAATACCATCATCAGGGTTAGAAGTAAACCTTTTTTCATAATAGAAGTATTTGTTTAAAAAATGAATGAAAGTAAATGTATGATTATTATCATAATAAAAAAACAGTAAATATTCTGGTATTAGTATCTTTTTTTGATGCATCTTACTTAGTATTTTTACGTCCCTTTTATCAATTATCTTTGCACTACTCTCAAATTTTTAATCAACATTTATATGGAATACAGAATAGAAAAAGATACCATGGGCGAAGTAAAAGTGCCTGCAGATGCTTATTACGGTGCACAAACCCAACGCAGTATTGATAATTTTAAAATTGCGCAGGATATAAACAAAATGCCCAAAGAGATCATCAGGGCATTTGCCTATTTAAAACATGCTGCAGCCATTACCAATAATGAGGCGGGTGTTTTGACAAAGAAAAAAGCCGACCTGATCGGTAATGTTTGTAAAGAAATACTGGATGGGAAACTGGATGCTTATTTTCCCCTGGTGGTTTGGCAAACCGGCAGCGGTACACAAAGTAACATGAATGTGAATGAAGTGGTTGCTTACCGTGGCCATGTGTTAAATGGCGGAAAACTTAGCGATAAAGAAAAATACCTGCACCCCAATGATGATGTAAATAAAAGCCAGAGCAGCAATGACACCTTCCCTACTGCCATGCATATTGCGGCCTATAAAATTTTAATGGAAACAACCATACCAGGCATTACCAAACTGCGCAACACACTGGATAAAAAAGCAAAAGCTTTTATGAAAGTGGTTAAGATAGGGCGTACACATTTTATGGATGCAACGCCATTAACTGTAGGGCAGGAATTCAGTGGCTATGTTTCTCAGCTTGATCATGGATTAAGAGCTATTAAAAATACACTGGCGCATTTAAGCGAACTGGCTTTGGGCGGTACTGCAGTAGGGACAGGAATAAACACGCCTCCCAAATACGATGTGAATGTTGCAAAGCATATTGCCAAATTAACCAAACTGCCTTTTAAAACTGCTGAAAATAAATTTGAAGCGCTGGCAGCACACGATGCTATTGTGGAAGCACATGGTGCTTTAAAAACCGTTGCAGTAAGTTTAATGAAAATAGCCAATGACATCCGTATGTTATCATCGGGCCCACGCAGCGGCATTGGCGAAATTTTTATACCGGATAACGAACCGGGTTCTTCTATCATGCCGGGCAAAGTAAACCCAACGCAATGCGAAGCTTTAACCATGATTGCCGCACAGGTAATGGGCAATGATGTTACCATTGGCATTGGCGGCAGCAATGGTCATTTTGAACTGAACGTTTTTAAACCGGTAATGATCTACAACTTCCTGCACAGCGCCAGGTTGATTGGCGATGGCTGCGTTTCTTTTAATGATAAATGTGCCATTGGTTTAGAACCGATAAAAGCCAATATCAAAAAACATTTAGATAATTCGCTGATGCTGGTAACTTCTTTAAATACCAAAATTGGTTATTACAAATCGGCAGAGATTGCACAAAAAGCACATAAAGAAGGAACTACTTTAAAAGAGATGGCAGTTAAGCTGGGATATGTTACTGCAAAGGAATTTGATGAATGGGTGATACCGGCAAATATGGTTGGAAAGATTTAACTGGTGTCAGGCCACTAAGCAGGCTGCGTGAAAAATAAAAACCTTCTAAATCTCAGCATATTTCTGTAAGTAAAAAAATATTGCAGTGGCCAGACACCTCAAATAAAAAAGGCTGCCTTTTGAAGCATCCTCTTTTATTATCCCAAAAAAAATATTTATTGTTTTGCTGGCACCTTCTCAGGTGCCTGGCCACTGCAAGCTTATTTTCATTTTCAAAACAAATAGTATTAAGGCAGCAAGCAATGCAAGTTCATCCGTAGTGGCCTGACACCTTATTTACATTTATAACTAAAGGTCAACTTGCCAGCCAAAGCCGGAATGCTTGGCTGGTCATCTCCACCCATTTGTACACTTAAAATATAAGTATCATTGCTCATTCTGTAATTACTAAAAGTAGAAACAAGAGAATCTCTTACTACATTTCCAGGATCGTAATTTCTAACTTTCATTGTCTTAACAGCATTAAAATTTCTTGATCCAAAATTAAAAAACTGTGTAAACTGGGCATAGTTTATCTCATCCGGAAAAATATAAATAAACCGCCTGGGTACTATCTGGTTATGGTAAGTAAGGTCGGCATCCATCTGCAAATCGCCGCTGGGCAGGTTAACTGCCGTCATACGAGTTAGGTTACTGCCTCCTGCATAATCATAATCTACTCTTAAAAAAGGAGTAGTTGGGCTGAGTGTTAAAAAATAATTTTTAGTAACCAGGAATCCGGTAGCATTGTAGGCATAAAACACATCAAACTGTAAAGAGAAAGGATCTGTAGGGTCAACAAGCCCGTGCATTTTTGTAATCTTTTTATTTGCATCTACAACAAAATACTCATCGGCATTAATATAAACTGTATCATTTGTGTAAATGGGCGAAGTTATAAATTCGATAGTATTAGACAGGCTGTCAAACATTGTAATCTTCGTTACAATATCCAAGTTGTTGATGGCTGCTTCAATTGAGCCCAGGCCTGTGCCTGTACCACCGGCTGCTGTACCGGCTGTATCGATATAAACAATCTTACTGATACGGCAATCTACACCAACTATAAATTCACTAGCGCCTCCGCTGTTTTCTGAACTGTATTCTTTTTCGCAGGAAAAAAGAGAAATTAAAATGGCTGCAAATAATAGAGGACGTAATTTATTCATTGCTTGTTTTTTGTCTTTTCTCCAATAGGTACTATTGATAAAGTTCCGTATTTTTTTTTAAAGATTATGCTTTACTGTGTTAATGTCTTTTTAAGAGTAAGAAAATCGGGGTTTTGCTGCTTTATCCTATTCTTAAATTAACGCCGGTTAATGTAAAACAGGTGATAATTTTTATTTGATTTACAAAACTGTTACAGAAATTCCACAGGTATTTCCACCGCCCGAAACCGGGTAAGTAAAAGGCCCGGCCATAGTTGGTGTACCAATACCATTTAAAGTAACCACCTGAGGACCTGTAATATTAAAAGTTCCCGATGCAGAAAAACTGATGCCATTTACTGTTGTGGTTGAAATATTGTAAATACCCGGTGATGTTACATTTACATTAATTACAGCAGTATTAGATGCCGTTAAAACTGTGCCTGCAGTATATGTGCCATTTATTGTAGCTGCTGTACAATTACCTGGTGAACCGCTTAATGCATAAGTTGCAGTGGTGATAACAGTATTACAGGTTATTGAAAAATTACAGTTTGTAGACCCATTGGTTACCGGATAATTAAATGCGCCAGAGCCACTAGGAGTGCCAGAAGCCGATAAAAATATATTTTGTATGCCTGGATTTAAAAATACACCACTATTGCTAAAAGTTACTCCATTAATAGGTGTGGTTGTTATATTATAAGTTCCAAGACCATTAACATTTACTGTCATCTCAACTTTATTGGCTGCCGTCATTGCCTGCCCAACAATATAATTACCAGTAATAGACGATACAGAACAATTACCCGGAGAGCCCCCCAATGTATACAGCGCTGTTCCAAATCCGCCACCGGCGCCAAAAACAGTAATTGAAAAATTGCAGGCAGTACCTCCGTAAATTATGGTAAATGTGTTTGTACCTATTGCAAGGGGTTTTCCGCTGGCATACAAACGTATTGTGTTTACGCCTGTACCCATTGTGCCGGTTTTTTTAAATGAATAGCCGTTAATTGAATCAGAATTTATAGTGAAACTTCCACCAAACTTAACATCTACCTGCACATCTACATAATTATCAGAGGTTAAAACACTATCAACTTTAAATATGCCATTTACAGTTACCGGTGTACAATTTCCGGTTATTGCACTTAACAATTTACCTGTAGATTGGCCATTCGGATCATCATTTTTTTGACAGGCATGTAAAAAAAATGCAAGTGCAAACAAAGCAATTATGAGCGTATTTAATTTCATGAACCGGTAAAATTTTATGCTTTAAAGATATGCATTTTACGAAACCTGCGACTCATCGTTAACCAATGCATTGGTTTCAACTGTTGGATGCGTTTCCTGCTGGTTACGCTGCTTAAAAAACCGTTTTTGAAAAACTAAAATGCTAAGGACGCCAGTTGTTATAGATGCATCGGCAATATTAAATATGGGGCGGAAAAATTCAAAATCATCACCACCAAAAACAGGCACCCAGCTTGGGTAATGGCCCTTAATTACCGGAAAGTATAGCATATCTACTACATTGCCGTGTAAGAAAGATGCATATCCCTTTGTGGAGAATTGAGCTTTATCCAAATAGCCAACATATTCTTTTATAGCCGGATCAACTGTCATCCCTTTATCAAATATCAATCCGTAAAAAGAAGAATCTATCAGGTTGCCCAATGCACCTGCATAAACCAGCGAAGCACAAAAAATAAATCCTTTATGTTGCTTTTCCCTTATGATCTTTCTTAAATACCAGGTACCAAATACTACAGCCCCCATTCTAAAAATGGTAAGTGCCATTTTTCCCCAATTTCCACCAAACTTCCAACCATAGGCCATACCAGGATTCTCTACAAAATAAAGCTGAAACCCGCTGCCAATTACCTGGTGCGATTCGTTAAGGTGGTAATGTGTTTTAATCCAGAGCTTCAATGCCTGGTCGGCAATTATTATCAATAAGATGATGAATGTTACGTGTCTTGATTTCATAATAAGTGGCAAAGATAAGCGTTTGAAGATTTTAGTTAAAAAGTTAAAAAGGGGTAAAATAAGTTTAGATGGTTTAGGAAGGTTTAGGGAAGTTTAGGTGTACCCTTTTAAATTTTTACTTTATTACAACTATTCCGCAAAATATACCCTTTTCACCCGTTGAGAAATACCTGTTAAAATTTCGTAGGGAATACTTTGGGCCAATCTGGCCAGTTCGCTTACCGGCAAAGCGGCTCCAAACACAATCACTTCATCACCTTCCTGTGCATCAATACCGGTTATGTCCAACATGGTCATATCCATACAAACATTTCCAATAACAGGAGCCAATTTACCATTCACAAACATACTTCCAATGCCATTGCTTAATAAACGTGGGTAGCCATCGGCATAGCCAATCCTTACGGTGGCAATTACCGAATTTTTAGCGGCTACACCTTTACGACTGTAGCCAATACTTTCGCCGGCTTTTACTTTTTTTATTTGAGAAATGGTAGTTTTTAAAGTGGTAACATTTTTCAGTTGTTGCTGAATTGCTGGTTCTGCATCAACACCATACAAACCTATTCCAAGCCGTATCATATCAAACTGCATGTTTTTATGCCGGTGAATGGCCGATGTGTTGGCAATATGCCGGATGAATGTGTAACCGGTAATTTCTTGAATCTGCTCACAGCCTTCCAGAAATTCTTTGGCCTGTGCATTTGTAAATGCATCATGCAAAGCCGAATCGCTTGCAGCCAGATGAGAAAAAACTGATTGTATTTTAAAAACAGAAGTTGATTGCAACCTGCTACATAATCCGGCAATATCTTTTTGCTCAAAACCAAGGCGGCGCATGCCGGTATCTAATTTTATATGTACCGGGTAATTTTGTATCCCATTGCGCATTAAATAATCTTCAAAAGTTGATAAGATGCCAAATGAAAAAAGTTCAGGTTCCAGGTTATGCTGTACCAATACATCGTACGTAACTTCTTCGGCATTCATCACCATAATGGGCAATGTAATACCGGCTTTGCGTAATTCAACGCCTTCATCTGCATAGGCAACAGCCAGGTAATCTACCTTATGAAACTGCAGCAGGTTAGCTATTTCAAAACCGCCGCTGCCATAGCTAAAAGCCTTTACCATAGCCATTAATTTAACACCGGGGTTCAGCAACTGCTGGTAAGTGTTTAAATTATGGGTAATGGCATTCAGGTTTATTTCCAATACCGTCTGGTGAATTTTTTCTTCCAGCAAATGACTGATCTGCTCAAACTCAAAAAGCCGGGCGCCTTTTAATAAAATGCTTTCGTTGTAAAAATGCATGGCAGGAAACTTCTGCAAAAACTCGGCAGTTGAATTAAAAAATGCTGTTTCAGGTATTCCGGTAAATGCATCGCTATGTTTTACAATTTCTGTTCCTACACCAATAAGGCGGTTAATTTTTTTCTGTTGCAGAATATCTGCCATTTGTTGGTATAACTCTTTACTTGTTTTACCGCTTTGCAAAATATCGCTAATGATAACCGTACGTTTGGGATGTTGTTGTTGCTGTTGCAAAAAATCCAGGGCAATAGATAAAGAAGTAATATCGGCACTGTAACTGTCGTTAATTACCGAGCAGTTGTTGATCCCTTGTTTTAATTCCAGCCGCATTTCCACAGGCTTTAACTGCAACATGCGTTCCTGTATCAGTTCATCATCAACACGTAAATGCAACAATACACACCAGCAGGTAATGGCATTTTTTACAGCAGCATCATTTGTAAATGGTATAGAGATGCTTATTTTCCTTTCCTTGTAAACTGCTTTTATTACTGTGTTAAACGGCTGTACCTGTATGCTGCTGATGCAAAGCGTTGCATCTTTATCTTCTCCCCAGGTAATTAAAACGGTATTGTTTTTTTGCTGAAGCAATAACATAGCCTTATCAACCAGCACTTCATCTTTACAATAAATAACTGTACCGCTGTTTGCAAAGAGTTTTACTTTTTCATTTATTTTATCGCCAATATTTTCAAAACCTTCGCTGTGTGCCTCACCAATATTGGTAAAAATGCCAATGCCCGGCTGAATTACTTTTTCAAGTCTTTCCATTTCGCCGGGCAGGGAGATGCCGGCCTCAATAATGCCGAGCGTGTGCTGTGCATTCATCTGCCAAACACTTAACGGCACACCAATTTGCGAATTGTAACTTTTAGGGCTGCGTATAATATTATTGTCGTGCTGCAGCAACTGATACAGCCATTCTTTTACAATGGTTTTACCATTGCTGCCGGTTATACCCATTAACGGAAAAAGAAATTGGCTGCGGTGCTGTGCTGTTAATTGCTGCAGTGCCTGCAATACGTTTTTTACGGCTATAATATTTGCAGCTTCAAAATCCTGTGGTGAAAAAATGAAAGAAGCATCTACAATAAAATTGCGTACGCCTTTACTATACAAATCTTTTACAAAAGCACTGCCCTGCCTGCGTGGGCCAGGTAAGGAAAAAAATAAGCTGGAAGCAGGAAATAATAATTTGCGGCTGTCAATAAGCAGGTGTTCTATTACAGCAGCAGGATTGTTACTTAATAAAAATTTACCGTCAGTTATTTTCGCTATGTCTGCAATGGTGTACATCAATGGTTTATTGTCGGGCAAAAGTTTTATTTTCTATTGCTCTTTTGTACCGGTTAATTCGCCTCATCATCCTGTGGCTCTTCTTTTTTGCTTTCACTTGCCCTGTCAATAAAAATAGAATAAACTACAGATGCCGCCAAACAAACCAATATAAAGCCCAGCGAAATAAATACCTGTATGGTTTTATCTACCCATTGGTTTATCCAGTGCTCACCCAGCATTTTTACGCCTATAAATATTAACACGATGGCAATACCCTGTGGCAGGTAATCAAATTTATTTACGGCATTCCGCAACAGAAAAAATAAAGAACGCAGGCCCAGTACTGCAAAAATATTTGAGGTATAAATTACCAGCCTTGCTGTGGGCTGATAGCTTACCGTCTTGGTATCTACAATGCCCATTACGGCAGGTATAGAATCTAATGCAAATACCAGATCAATAGCTGCCAGCATAATTACCACTACAAATAAAGTTGTGTATTTTTTTTTGCCGTTCTCTATTACTGAAAATTTGCCATCCCCATCATGTGGCGCCAGGGGTAAAAATTTTTTTAAAAAAAGATAGACTTTACTTTTCTGCGGATCAAAGTCCTTTTCTTCTTCAACCGATACAAACATTTTGTAGCCTGTGTATACCAGAAAAGCGCCAAATACATACAACAACCAGTGAAATTTTTCTACCAGCACCACGCCAACTGTAATAAATATAACCCTGAACACAATGGCCATCAATATTCCTATCAATAATACCTGGCCATAATTTTTTTCTTTTACACCAAAGGCCGAAAAAATAAGTATAAACACAAAAATATTATCTATGCTCAGGCTCCACTCCATCAGGTAGGCACTCAGGTATTCAAGTGCAGGTTTTTGCCCTTGTTCTATCCATAAAAAAACACAAAATGCCAGCGCAAGGCCCACCCAAAAAAAGGTTTGGTACAAAGCCTGTTTTATGGAAACCTTTTGGTTTTTTTTACTCATCAACCCAAGGTCAACAATAAGTGATATCAAAATTATAATACCGAAGACCAGATATATTAATTGTGTTTTGTTCATGTTAAGTAAGCGTGTATTTTCTTCTTCTTATAAATTGATAGAGCAGTGCAAATAAAACTATTACAGCCACCGGCACCAGTATATTGATTAGTTTCCAAAAGTTCATTTCTGCTTCCACTTTTTTCTTATCCAGCAACCGCAGGGTATAATCTTTTGCTTTTGCTTCAGAAAGATTGGAAGTGTTTATTAAATAATCGAGACAGTTCTGCAAAAAATCTTTATTGGCAAATGCAAATTCACGCTGCGATTCAAAAGTAAAAGGGTTCATACCCATTGGTATTGCCTGGTTGCCTTTTACAACCGAGTTTAAAACTATATCGCCATCGGCAACAACAATCATTTTATTATCGGCCATGCATTGCGGCATAAAAATGGCACCAATACTTTGTAGTGAATCGTTCATTGCCTGCGATAAACGGTTGGCAAAAAGCGATTTGAATTTACCCTCAAGCAAAACCGCTGTGGGGATATTTGTTTTTTTAAACTTTTCATTTTCCGGTGCATTCACATTTTCCAAAACACTTATCAATGCAGGTGTAGCAATGGTTCGGGAATTGGGGGAAGAACTTAGTAAAACAGTCTTTTTAATACCATCTGCTTCTACCGTATCAATTGAGTTTACAAACCTGCCGCTTACAAAACCCAGGTTTTTATTAATCACATGATTTGATTTGGTTTCAAAAACCGGAAAATAATTCCAGGGCAATAATTCAAACTGGCCATTACCATTTACATCAAAAGGAAGAAAGTCACATTGTAAGTCCATCACCAGGTCGGGATTAATTCTTGCTCCGTATTTAAAAAGCAGGTCATTCAATTCTAATCCACGGTCGTATGCAATCACTTCGCCTTTTTTACTATACAGGCTATCCAGTTCGGCATTTAATTTATCAAGAAAGAAAATGATTTTTCCGCCGTTCATTACATACTGATCCAGTTTAAGTTTTGCTTCATCTGTAAATGGTTGCGTTGGTTTAACAATAAACAACACATTAAATTCCTTAGGAATTACAGGTTGTGTATTGGGGTTGAAAGTATAAAAACGGTAGTTCTCTTGCAATGTATTTTTTACCAGGTCTTCAACAGAGTACCCGGTAGGCTCACCATTACCAACTGTATAACCAACAATAGGTTTTTCTTTTTGTAACAATTTATCAATTGCATTGATGAAATTAAACTCCATCATAGCTTCTGCACTGTTTATCTCGGGATAGGTGATGGCTTTTGTTTTACCCTGGTAAATCATCACCGGCAAAATATTTTCTTTGTAATGCACAAAAGCAACCGGGTAAATATTTTGCTGCTGCTGTCCTTCTTTTATTTGCGATGTAAGGTTGATGGGGTAAAAACCCAAAGCGCCTAAAGTATCGGCCCAAAGTACATTTGTACCTTCCACATTTTCATCGGGACTTATAAAACGGTATTGCAGTTTTTTACCGGCAACCTCTTTAAACTCCTGTAAAAGCTCTGTTGTACTGTTGGCCAGTTTTTTAAACCCACTGGGGAAGTTTCCTTTTAAAAAAACATCAACCTGCACTACATCATCTAATTTTTGCAATACTTTTTTTGTGGACGTTGAAAGGGTAAATCTTTTTTCATTGGTAAAATCTATACGGATATGATACATGGAAGCCAGCCAGTTGATAGCAACCAGCATAGCAATGGTTATAACAAACCAAAGTTTACTCTTCCATATTTTACTAAGTACGCTCATTTATTTACCCCTAACCCCTAACCCCTAAAGGGGAATTTTATGTTTTATTAATTATTTTTTATACAAACTTTTAACTGTTGTCAGCAAGAAAATAAAAATTACACTGATAAAATAAACCAGGTCCCTCGTATCAAGTACACCACGGCTAATGCTGCGGTAGTGAAAATCAATCCCAAGCATTTCAATATAATAGTCTGCCCCGTTTTCAAAAAAAGGCAGTTTACTCAGTGCATTAAATCCAAAATATAAAATGAGGCAGCTAAATGCACTGATCAAAAAAGCTACAACCGCATTATTGGTAAAACCACTGCAACACAGGCCAATGGCTGCAAACACAGCCACCAAAAAAAACAGGCCGATATAACTTCCCAGTATTCCACCACCATCAATACCACCCTGTGCACTTAAAGCCTTAATAGTGATGATGTAAATTATTGTAGGCAGAATGGCCAGCAGCAAAACAATCAGGATTGAAAAATATTTACCCAAAACAATTTGCCAGGAAGAAAGCGGTTTTGTTTTCAGTATCTCAAATGTGCCGGCTCTAAACTCTTCAGATAGTGAGCGCATGGTTATTGCCGGAACCAGAAACATTAAAACCCAGGGTGCCAGTTCAAAAAATTTATCCAGCGATGCGTAACCAAATTCAAAAATGCTGCTGTCGTTTAAAACAAACAGAAATACACCGTTTATTAATAAAAACAGAATTATGGCAATGTACCCAGTAAGGCTGCTGAAAAACTGGTTGAGTTCTTTTTTACAAATGCTCCACATGAATTTTTACAATTGCTGCAATTTACTATATAACAGGCTAATATAAACCAATAGCTTGTGTGGTTTAATCGGGCCATGCAGCTTTTTGTTGTAACCGACTGTCATATACTTGTAAATAGAATTTTACCTGTTTACATAGCCAACACACAAAATCGTCTATTTCCTTACTTCAATATGCCTTTTGGCAAAATTTGTTGTTTACCAATACCAAGTGCATACCCTGCCTGCAAAGGCGGGGTTTTTTATTTTTTATGGAATCTTTAAGAGTTTGAATCTAACCCAAAAATATAATTATGAAAAAATTACTGCTGTTGCTATTGGTATGTTGTGTTTCAACATCCATAATAGCCCAAAAAAACAAAGCCAAAAATGCTGAACAACCCAAGCAATCAGAATTATCTGTTAAGGACATTGCGCCACCTCCGCCGCCGCCTCCACCTCCTGCACCGCCTGCACCACCACCTCCACCACCACCAGTTCCACCTTTATCCCCGGAGCCTCCGGTATTATTAGTGCCACCAGCCCCTCCGACACCTCCTACACCACCTGCGCCACCCATCAAAAAAGATTCATAATATTCATAATAAAAAATGCCTCCTGATCCCGATAGCTATCGTGGACAGGAGGCATTTACATAATTTTAAACCATTGTTTTAAACCGCAAAACTTTCGCCACAACCACAACTGCGGCTGGCATTGGGATTGTTGAAATAAAACCCTTTGCCATTCAATCCGTCGCTGAATTCCAGCTCGGTATTTACCAGGTATAAAAAACTTTTAAGGTCACAAACAATCTTAATCCCTTTGTCCTCAAAAACCTGGTCCATGGGTTTTACTTCATTATCAAAATCCATTTTATAACTCAATCCACTGCAACCGCCGCCCACAACACCAACTCTTAAAAAATGAGAATCATCACCGGCTACACCGGCTTCCTCCATTAGTTTAATAACTTTGGATTTTGCTTTATCGCTTATAAAAATGCTGTTTTCTGTTGCTACCATTCTGCTTAGCTTTTAGCTTTTAGCCATTAGCTTTTAGCGTAGCGTTTTTTGCTAACAGCTAATAGCTTATGGCTAACAGCCTGATTAATGAACTACACTCTCCTCAAACTTAATTTCTTCCAAACCGTTTTTAACACGGTAATCGTTGATGGCCGATTTGATTGCATCTTCTGCCAAAACACTGCAATGTATTTTTACAGGAGGAAGATTTAATTCTTCTACGATGTCCATATTATCAATCTTCAATGCATCATCTACACTTTTTCCTTTAAGCCACTCGGTAGCCAATGAAGAAGAAGCAATAGCAGAGCCGCATCCAAAGGTTTTAAATTTAGCATCGGTTATCATACCTGCATCATCTACCTGAATTTGCAGACGCATTACGTCTCCACACTCAGGTGCCCCAACCAAACCAGTTCCTACATTTTTTGCGCTTTTATCCAACGTACCAACATTCTTAGGATTTTGGTAGTGGTCGATTACTTTTTCTGAATATGCCATTTTGTTTGCCCCAAACCCCTAAAGGGGCATTTGTACTCTGCTGGAGCCGACAGGTTTTTATTTCAAAAAGAACTTTAATTAATCAAACTCTAAGTTCCCCCTTCAGGGGGCGGAGGGGGCTTAATGTGCTGCCCACTCAATGGTACTCAAATCAATTCCTTCTTTATACATTTCCCAAAGCGGGCTCATATCTCTCAACTTCAAAACTGTTTCGCTAATTGCTTTGATGGTGTATTCAATCTGCTCATCGGTTGTAAATCTTCCCAAACCAAAACGAAGCGAAGAGTGTGCAAGATCATCACCCAGGCCTAATGCTTTTAACACATAGCTTGGTTCTAATGAGGCAGATGTACAGGCCGATCCGCTGCTTAATGCAATATTTTTATTAAAGCCCATCAACAAACCTTCGCCCTCAACATGCTTAAAAGAAATATTGGCAACATGTGGCAAACGATGTTCACGGCTACCATTCACATAAGCTTCTTCCAGTTTTAATAATTCTGTTTCAAGATGATCTCTCATCTTACTGATGCGTTTTGTATCTTCTTCCATATCCAGCATACAAATTTCGCAGGCTTTACCAAAACCTACAATACCCGGTACATTCAATGTTCCGCTACGCATACCACGTTCGTGGCCACCACCATCTATTTGTGCAGTAACTTTTACCCTTGGATTTTTACGGCGCACATACAATGCACCAACACCTTTAGGGCCGTACATTTTATGAGCAGTAAATGCCATCAAATCAATACCATCTTTATTTACATCAACCGGTATTTTACCTACGGCCTGTGTACCATCAGTAAACAATAAAACACCGTGCTTACGGGCGATAGCACTTATTTCTTTTATGGGCATCACCACACCAATTTCGTTATTGGCATACATGATGGCAATTAAAATGGTGGTGGGTTTAATGGCCGCTTCCAACGCTTTCAAATCAATTAAACCATCGGGCTGTACCTGTAAGTAAGTAACTTCTCCTCCCGATTTTTCAATATGCTTACAGGTATCTAAAACTGCTTTATGTTCGGTTGTAGCGGTGATGATATGATTGCCTTTGCTGGCATACATTTCATAAATACCTTTAATACCCAGGTTGTCGCCTTCGGTAGCGCCTGATGTAAAAATAATTTCTTTAGGATCGGCACCAATTAGTTTTGCCACCTGCTCACGTGCATAATCTACAGCCTCTTCAGCCTCCCAGCCAAAAGGATGGTTACGGCTGGCGGCATTTCCGTAATGCTCTAAAAAATATGGGGTCATGGCTTCCAAAACCCTGGGATCCATGGGTGTAGTAGCATTGTTATCTAAATAGATCGGCAATTTCAGCATAAAATCAATGTGTTTAGTTTCTGTTCGTATAACGCAAATTTACTGCAAAAGGTTCTATTTTAGCTGTTCCATTTAAGGTAAACCAGTCATTTTACTTATTTCGTAAACAAAGCCTCAAAAAATTAACTTTTATGCTAAAAACAGAACATATTGGTATTGCTGTAAAAGATCTGTCAATTTCTATTCCATTGTTTGAAAAACTGCTGAATAGTCAGTGTTACAAAACAGAATTGGTTGAAAGCGAAAAAGTAAATACGGCTTTTTTTCAAAAGGGCGAAACCAAGGTTGAACTGCTTGAAAGCACCGACCCCAACGGCGTTATTGCAAAATTTATTGAGCGCAAAGGCGAAGGCCTGCATCATATTGCATTTGATGTAGCTGATATCAGAGCCGAAATGAAACGTCTGCAGGATGAGGGGTTTGTTTTACTGAATGAAGAGCCAAAGCAAGGGGCTGATAACAAACTTGTTTGCTTTCTTCACCCAAAAGGAACAAATGGTGTGTTAGTAGAACTATGCCAATCCATTTAAAAACGGATTATACTTTTTCTCTTCTCCAATCGTAGTCTCCGGCCCATGCCCGCTGTAAACAACAGTTTCATCAGGCAACACAAACAATTTTTCCCTTATGTTTTTTAATAAGGTTTCGTGATTGCCCCCCGGCAGATCGGTACGTCCGATGCTGCGGTTAAAAAGCACATCACCGCTGATAATGAAATTTTGTTTGGCACAATAAAAACAAATATGGCCCGGCGAATGGCCCGGAGCCTCAATTACAGCCAGTTTATCTTCGCCAAGTTTAACAATATCTCCTTCTTTTAAATAAATGTATTCGCCTTTATAATTATCAAAAGGCATATTATACATCAGGCCCGATGTAGGTGCATAATCCAACAATTTTTTTTCTTTTTCGTGCAGTTGAAGCGTTAGCCCCCAAGTTTCGGCAACAAACTTATTTCCAAAAACATGGTCCAGATGGCAATGGGTATTAAGCAGCATCCGTGGCAATAAACTGCTCTGTATAATAAAGTCCTTGAGCTCATCTTTTTCTTCAGAAAAGTAGCAACCCGGGTCTATAATTAAACAATCATTAAACTCATTATACAGTAAATACGTATTTTCCTGTATAGGACTGAAAACAAAGGATTTGATTTTTAACATTATGGCTTTTAAATTGTTTTTTAATGATTAACCCGAATAAAGTAATTTTAATACTCAATATCAACTTTAACGTATGGCAAAGTTCAGCAGAATATCTCTAATTTCCTTTTTACTTTTAACCGCTTCCTATTTTGCTGTTGCGCAGGTAAATGCTGTGGAATTTGGTAAGAATAGGGTTCAATATAAAAAATTCAAGTGGAGTTATTATCAAACCAAAAACTTCAATATTTACTATCATCAAAACGGAGAAGAACTTGCCAAATTTATAGCACAAAGCGCTGAGAAAGAATTACCGCAAATGGAATATGCTGCAGAATATAGTTTGCAGCGCCGTGCAAATATTGTTTTGTACAACGATTTTGCTGAAATGCAGCAAAGCAATATTGGTTTGGGTATTGAATGGCAGAACACCAGCGCCGGCACCAAACTGGTTAATAATAAAATGGTTGTTTATTTTGAAGCCGACCACGAGAAACTGCGACTGCAGGTTAGGCGTGGCATTGCACAGATACTAACCGAAAACCGTTTGTTTGGCGATGATATTGGCGAAGTGGCCGGCAACCAGGCCCTGCTTGATTTGCCCAAATGGCTTACCGATGGATACATCGCCTACCTGGCGCAAAACTGGAGCACCGAACTTGACGATGAAATGAAAAGCGAAATGCTGAGCGGTGATTACAGCAAATTTTCAAAATTTTCTTTTGTTAAACCCGAGCTTGCAGGTCATGCTTTTTGGTATTATATAGAAGAGAAATACAAAAAAGAAAATGTAACCTACCTGCTTTACCTGGCTACGGTTTACAAAAATTTAAACAAAGCATGTTTGCAGGTTTGCAAAAAGAAATTTAAAGAGGTGCTTGCTGAATTTATGGAATACCAGGATGACAAGTATTATAAAGATATAGCCAAAAGAAAACCATATCCTAAAGGAAGTTATGTTGATGGCTTTACCATTAACAACCGCCTGGACTATTTCAGGTTTAACGTAAACCCAACCAAGCGAAATAATTCTTATGTAGTAACACAATTTAAAAAAGGAATAGTACGGGTTATTTATAACGATGAGTTTGAAAACAAGACCTTGTTGAAATACGGCATACGCAGTTATAAAAACGAAATGAACCCCAATTACCCCATGATGGCATGGGATCCTAAGGGAACCAGGATATCTGTTTTATATACAACCGAAGGAAAATTAAAACTGTTTGTTTACGATATTATAAACCGTCAAAAACAGATCAAAATAGATCTTACCAAAGAATTTGACCAGGTGCAGGATATGAAATACATGCTTAATAGCAATACCCTTTTATTAACTGCAGTAAAGAATGGCCATACTGATATTTTTACTTACGATATGCAAAAAGAAAAAGTAAAACAGATAACCAATGATGTGTATGATGACCTCGATGCTTCTTTTGTAGCGTTCCCAAATAAAACCGGCATTATCTTCAGCAGCAATCGTCCCACACCGCTTGCAAAAAGCAGCGATGTTGTTTTACCCAGCGACAGCAAATACAACATTTTTTTAATTACTGATTTTGGCGATAAGCCCGAGCTTAACCAGATCACACAACTGTCTAAATTAAAGTATGGTAATGCCCGCTCTCCCATGCAGTACAACGAAAGCCATTTTACTTTTGTGAGCGATGAGAACGGTGTTGGCAACCGTTATGCAGGTTTCTTTACCACAAAAAAAGCAGGGTTGGATACGCTGGTTTTAATTGCCGATCAAATATTACGCAACCCATCTGCAAAAGAAGTAGACAGTACTTTAAAGGCTTATAGAAAAACTGATGTTGACTCGGTAGCTGTGGTTTCTGTTTCAGAAGATTCGGCCTACACGTTTCCGTTAACCAATTACCAGAGTACGCTGGCCGAAACCCGTATTGCCGGCGATAACAACCAGGTAAGTGAGGTTACCCGCCAAAGCGATGATAAAGTTTTGTACAAATTAAAGATTGATGAAAACACGTTACGCCGCCGAAATATTACCGCACAGCCAACCGAATACATGAAGAAAGTAATGGGCGAATACAAAGACACGGCTGCTACAAAAAAAGCTATTAATGCAGCTAAAAAAGAGGAAGATATTTTTCAAAGCGAATTTGCCAATGAGAAAAAAGACAGCACTGCTGCAGGAAAAGAAAATGCTGGTACAGTAGCTACATATGATGTTTTAAAAACAATAAAAAAATTCAGGTATAAGCCACCAAAATTTTCTGTTGATTATGGTTCTGCAGGTTTCAACACCGGAGTACTTATTAACCGTTATCAGGCTTATGGAGGTGGCGCTGGCCCTATACAGCTTAACTCCGGAACCCCGCTCAGCGGCCTTATTCGCCTGGGCACTTCTGAATTGTTGGAAGATGTAAAAATTACCGGTGGTTTTAAGATATCAACCAATTTAAAAGATAATGAGTGGTTGATGAGCTACCAGAATTATAAACGCAGGATTGACTGGGGTGCTACCTATTACCGCAATGTGGTTTCGTATGCTTTTGGAATTATAGATTCTTCCGGCACCCCACAACCTTATCCCGGAAAAATATTTACCAATCTTTATCAGGTAAATGTGAGTTACCCGTTTGATAAATCCAAAAGCATAAGACTTACAACAGGCATCAGATCCGACAAAGCAGTTTTATCAGGATCTAAAAATTTTCCGCTTACAGTTGGTGCACAGGATCAGAAAACCATTTACTCAACCACCAAGCTGGAATATATTTATGACAACTCTATGAACCCTGCCATGAACATTTGGAATGGCCTGCGGTACAAAATTTATTTTGATTATAACAGGCAAATAAACAAAGTGCAGTTTGCAGATGGCCCAAGTACTTTTAACCTGGGATTTGATGCCCGCTATTATTACCCCATTTACCGCAACTTTATTTGGGCAGGCAGGGCTGCAGGTGATTTTAGCTGGGGCAATCAAAAACTTATTTACTATTTGGGTGGAGTTGATGGTTGGCTGATGTTTGGGCAAAACACCAAACGCAATGGACAAGACAGGTATTTTAATACCAACAACCCACCAGCAGCCGATCAAAGCTATGCATTTGAAAGCCTTGCCGTTAACATGCGTGGGTTTATACAAAATGTAGCCAACGGAAATAATGCGGTTGTAATTAACAGCGAGTTTAGATTACCAGTTGTATCAACATTCTTTAACCGCACCTTTAATAATTCTTTCCTGAATAATTTTCAGATAATTCAATTCATTGATTTAGGTACAGCCTGGAATGGTGCTTATTCAAAAATTAAACGCCCCGAAGCTATTTATGGTCAGCCTCCTGTGCAGGTAAAAGTTAAAGCCGGTGGCATTGGACCTTTTGCAGGTGGTTATGGTTTTGGTGCCCGCAGTACTTTGTTGGGATATTTTTTAAAGTATGATGTGGCCTGGCCAATGAATGGTTTCTTTAAAGGAAAACCTGTGATGTATTTTGCTTTAGGTTTAGATTTTTAGATTCAAAATAAAAAGAGCGGAATAAAATTCCGCTCTTTTTATTTCAATGGACAAAATTCAAGTACTCGTTTTTTCCGCCACCCATTTCCACCAAAAAGCAGTAAACGTTTTAAATATAAAAATCTAATACAAATCATCCGATACCGCATGGCCGCTACGAACTACAGCCATAATAATTGGCTCCATAAAAACAATTGCTAAAATGGTAACTACAAAGCCAGGCGGGTTAACTGGTATGTAAAACTATCCTGTTTTTTTAAACCATATCTGTTTCATGTTTTATTTATTTAAGTGATGAAGTGATAACAATGTTTGTATCATTATTTTTTTAAAAGTTGAATTACAAATAGTTCGAAACAGTAGAAATATGCAATCAGCATACAGTTAATCTTTTGCATCGTTATTTATTTTATGAATAAGAGATTGTGTTGGTTCCTGTAAAATGGAAAACCAGGGCCAGTTTTTAATGGGTATACTTTGCTTACCTCGCCGGTAAGCCATCCTGAATTTTTTCCAGTACTCGGGCATGGTTACAAAACCATATAAAACCGTTGCTGCCACCGGAAAAGAAATATGCCCGTTGCCCAGCATAAAGCATTGAAGGCAAACTTCGCCTTCATCAGTAGTATCGTACTGCAAAAGAATGTGCTTAATATCATGCTTGGCATAATGTGGCAGCAGTTTTAAATTTTTGTGCTGTAAAAAATGTACCAGGTCGTAGCCCAATGTTCCGGCCGGAAATTCGCCCAACTGTTTTGCGGTATATGGAAACACCTGTGGCCTTCTAATAAAACGCAACATGGGCAAAGCCATATTGTGGGTAAGAAAGACCAGTAGCCTGGCACGCAGGCGGCTGAATACGAAATACAATTTACGCATATGGCTAATTTTGTTTTTTAAAAAAAAGATCAAGTTGGTTTTTACTTATTTATATTTTGAAAGTACTTTGTATTTCAAAGTGACTGTACAAAAAAAATCACTTTACCGATCCAATCATTTTCGTTAATGCCTCCAGGTGCAGTTTAAATTCTTTTTCTCCATTTTTAGTTATTGAATAAGTAGTGTTTGTTTTGCGGCCAATGAACCCTTTCTGAAACTTCACAAACCCACTCTCCTCCAGTGTTTTTAAATGGCTGGCCAGGTTGCCATCTGTTATATCCAGCAGTTCTTTCAACTCATTAAAACTCACGGCATCGTTCACCATCAGGGCACTCATAATGCCCAGTCGTATACGGCTGTCAAAAATTTTATTCAGATTTTCTATCGGATTTTTCATCAGGCTAATAGTTTATTTCCGTTCGTATTTCCACCACATCATTACACCGTAAACAATATGCAATACCCCAAAGCCCATTGCCCAAAACTGTAAGCCGTATCCAATCCACCACAGGTTAAAAATACCCAGTAACAATTGTCCGTATCCCAAATACCTAACTTCGCCTAAAGTATATTTGCTGGCATTTACCAGAGCCAGCCCATAAAATATTAAACAACCAGGTGCTACCAGCTGGTACTCTCCCAACTGCATCATTCTTATTAAAAAAATACCCCCAACTGTAATCGGTATTACCATGTTCCAAAATAAACGGACAGTGGTGGTGCCCCACATGGGCGCTCCATTTTTTTTGCTTCTCAAATAAGTAAAAATAAAAGCCGATACAAATGCAGCCAAAAAAGTAATTGTAGCAATCCAGAAAAGATCGTTGATCAGTTTATAGCCATCCGAAGTCATCAACAGGCTTAGCTGGCAATCGCCTTTTACCCAGCAGTTAATTTTTTGGCTGGCAAACCAGGCGCCTGCCAGGGCACAAATGCCAGCTGCAATGCCACTTAATCCGCTCAGGCTTATAAAGCGGCTGCTGCGTTCCATCATATTTTTGATGTGTTGCAGGTCTTCCAAAGGTTGTTGCTGTTTGTCCATATAAAAAGCACTTTGAAATACAAAGTACGATATTGATTTTGATTTGTGCAAATTATTTTTTGGGCCCTGCAGTTGAATCTTTCTTGGGCTGCGGTGGCGTCGCACTCTTTTACATCATATCTTTATTGAGCAAATAACAAACAGTCTCTACTAAAACACCCCCAACTCAAATGCTAAGAATATTATTTCTTTCTTTTTGTATACTCCTGTTTCATACAAGTTTTTCCCAAACTACCATCAACCCTGCCGCAATTGATATTGTAAGGGATTCGTTTGGTGTGCCGCATATTTTTGCCAAAACAGATGCCGAAGTTGCCTATGGCCTTGCCTGGGCGCAAGCCGAAGATGATTTTAAAAGTATGCAGGAAGTAATTTTGCCTGCAAAAAACCTAATGGCAGGTGTACTGGGTAAAAAAGGTGCCCCCGGAGATTATGCTTTTGCTTTGTTTCGCTGCAAAGAAATAACTGAAGAAAAGTGGAACACACTTACGCCTGCTTTTTTAAAATTGATTGATGGTTATCTGCAAGGGTTAAATAATTATGCAAAAAAACATCCCGAAGAAATCATCCACAAAAAAATATTTCCGGTAACTGCAAAAGAATATGTTGCTTCCTCCGTATTTGCCTTAACCATTTTTAATGGAGCCGACCAGGCACTGATGCGGATTTTTAATAACAGCGAATGGGAAGCGCCTGAATTAAATAAAAAAGGCAGCAACTCGGCTGCCATCAGTTCATCTAAAACTACAAGCGGCGAAGCTTTTCTGTTGATTAATGCACACCAGCCAAACACAGGTCCGCAATCGTTTTACGAAGCACATTTGTGCAGCCAGGAAGGGCTGAATATTACAGGTGGGTTGTTAGCCGGTGGCCCCTGCATTTTACATGGTGCCAACGAAAACCTGGGCTGGGCACATACAGTAAATTACTGCGACCGGCTTGATGAATTTCAATTAGAAATGAACCCCGATAATTCGCTTCAATATAAATTTGACGGGCAGTGGCTTGACCTGGAAGTAAAAACCATCAAGCTAAAAATAAAAGGCATACCCATTAATGTAAAAAGAAAAGTTTACTGGAGTAAGTATGGCGCCACCATGAAAAATGAACAGGGATTTTTTTCTATGCGGCTTGGCGCCAACATGAAAATTGGTGTGCTGGACCAATGGTACCAGATGAACAAGGCAAAAAATTTTACAGAGTTTTATACCGCTTTAAACAGGCAGGAACTAAGCATGTTCAACATTATGTATGCCGACAGGTACGACACCGTTTTTTACATAAACAATGCCTTAATGCCAGTAAGAGATGCAACAATTAATTACAACTGGAAAAGAACTTTACCCGGCAATACTTCAAAAACTTTATGGACATCATTCAGGCCAGCAAAAGAATTACCACAATACATAAACCCAAAAAGCGGGTTTTTATTCAACACCAATCATTCATCGTTTTTAGCAACGGCTGCCGCAGATAATTTAAAGCCATCGGCATTTCCCAAAACTGATGGCTGGGAAGAATACCATCTCAACCGCAGTGTACGTTTCCTGGAATTGTTTCCGCAAAATGAAAACCTGAGTTACGAAAAATTTAAGCAGATAAAATTTGATAAGCAACTGCCAACTGTTTTGCAGTATCCATACAAACTGGATTCGATGTTATCTTTAAGTGAAACTGAATATCCTGCCCTGGCAACATTAATTACAACATTTAAAAACTGGGATAAACGTGGTGATGCCAACAGCAAAGGTGCTGCTATTTTTTTGTTAACATACGAGCACCTAAAAAAAAAATTACAGGGCCAGTCGCCAAGAGCAATTACCAAACAAGAAGCTGTTGAAACATTTACCTATGTGAGCAATTACATGCAAACCAATTTTGGTACAACCGATTTAAAATTGGGTGATATTCAAAAATTAGTAAGAGGAAATAAAGAGTTACCACTTGGTGGTCTTCCGGATCAGCTATCACCACAATGGACGGAACCTTTAGCTAATGGTAAACTAAAATCTATTGGCGGCGATGGATTGATCATGTTTGTAAGGTTTCAAAGAGAAGGGTTGCCAAAAATTGAAAGCATCAATATGTATGGTGCCAGTGCAAAGCCTGGCAACAAACATTTTGACGACCAGGTGGACATGTATTTAAAACAGCAAACCAAAACAATGACGTTGGATAAAGCGACTGTGTATAAAAATGCTGAACGGATTTACCATCCGGAGTAGAAAAAATTAACTTACAATTTATCCAATACCGCAATAATTTTAGCACATGCTAAAGTAATTTCCTCTTCACTGATAGTTAATGGTGGTACAATACGCAGGCAGTTAGCGGCAAATAAAAACCAGTCGGTAAATACGCCAGGGTCGGGGCGCTCCAAGCGACCTGAACCCTGAAGTAACGCATCAATCACTTTTTTATTCGTATCAAAATCCTCAAACTCAACCGCCATCATTAAACCGCAGCTTCTTACTGCTTTTATTTTAGCATGATGCAACAAAGAAATAAAAAGTGCTTCTTTTTTATTTATGCCTTCAATCAACTTTTCATCAAGTAAAACTTTAAATGCTGCAAGGCCTGCTGCGCAACAAACCGGGTGGCCACCAAAAGTATTGATATGCCCCAGCGCCGGATCATGTGTAAAAGAATCCATTATTTTTTTATCGGCAACAAAAGCGCCCAACGGCATACCGCCGCCCAATGCTTTGCCCAGCAATAAAATATCCGGCACCACATCAAACTGTTCAAAAGCCCACAGGGTTCCATTGCGGCCAAAGCCACATTGAATTTCATCCAGTATCAAAAGGGTTCCGGTTTCATTGCATTTTTTACGCAATGCTTTAAGCCATCCGTTTTGCGGAACCAGTACACCGGCTTCGGCCTGCACAGTTTCAGCAATTACACAGGCAGTTCGTGTGGTAATATTTTCCAGGTCTTCAAAAGAATTATAATTCATTTGCAAAATATCGGGCAGTAATGGCCTGAAAGCCTGCTGCCAATATTCGCTGCCCATTACACTTAATGCACCCTGTGTGCTGCCATGGTAAGAGTTTTTAAAAGAGATGATCTGTGTTCTGTTCTGAAATCTTTTAGCAAGTTTCATGGCACCTTCTGTTGCTTCGCTGCCTGATGCGGTAAAGAAAACAGAATTGAGTGAAGCAGGTAAATGCTGGGTAAGCAATGTTGCATATTGCACCTGCGGGCTCTGCACCAGCTCGCCATACACCATAATGTGCAGGTAATTATCGAGCTGCTTTTTTATAGCTTCAATCACTTTTGGATGCCGGTGGCCCACATTGCAAACGCTGATACCGCCAATCAGATCTATATATTCTTTTCCATCAGTATCAAAAAGTTTGCAGCCTTCGGCCCTTACTATTTCCAGCGCTAATGGTGCTTCGGAAGTTTGCCCTACATGATTTAGAAAAAGCTGCCGGTTGGTCATAATTATCTTATCACTGCAAAATAAAGCTATATTAAAATAAAACCTTTAAATAATAGGCATTCATTTATTGCTCGTGGCGGGTGAGGACAGCCGCCACGGCAGCTCGCCTTGGTCGGTGTGCCAACTGATTAAAAATATTAAGACGGGCTCAGTAGCAAATATTTAACTTATCTCAAAAAATAAAAGAACAAATTATTCGTAATTTGTACAATTAATAAGCAACCAATATTTTAATCAGTCTATTAATGAAATTTTTTACTGCCCTTCTTTTTTGTTTCTGTGTATTGGGGTATTCATCCGCACAAGTGCGGCCAAAAATCGGCCTTACCCTTAGTGGCGGTGGGGCAAAGGGTTTGGCACATATTGGCATTTTAAAAGCGATAGACAGTGCCGGCCTTAAAGTTGATTACATAACCGGAACCAGTATGGGGGCCATTGTTGGTGCTTTATATGCATCGGGGTACAGTGGAAATGAAATAGAAGGTTTAAGAAAAAATATTGATTTTGATTTGCTGTTTAGTAACAATGTGCCGTTAAAAACACTTTCAATGGAAGAGAAAGATCAGTACAGCCGTTTTGCCATTGAACTTCCTTTAATCAAAAATAAAATACGCTTAACTACCGGTGTAATTTCGGGCCAGGAACTGAACATGAAATTTTCGGAATTGTTTTTTCATGTTTACCATATCCGCAACTTCAACGATCTAAAAATTCCGTTTAAATGTATGGCCACCGACCTGGAAACCGGCGACCTGGTTGTAATGGATACCGGAAACATCATAACTGCCCTGCGGGCCACTATGGCCATACCTTCTGTTTTTTCTGCAGTAACAAGAGATGGCAAAAAATTAGTTGATGGTGGCCTGGTAAGAAATTTTCCGGTAAAAAATGTAAAAGAAATGGGTGCCGATATTGTAATTGGCAGCAATGTAACAAACGGCCTTTCTAAAATTGATAAGATTAAAAACCCGGTTGATGTTTTATTACAGATGGCATTTTACAGGGAAGCCGGAGATTTTAAAGGAGAATTACCCTTAACAAATATCTACATTCACATGCCGATGGAAGAATACAATACAGGCAGTTTTGCAAGTGGCAGCGATATTTTTAATGTGGGTGTAGAAACCGGGCGCCTGTTTTATCCTGTATTTAAAAAACTCGCCGATAGCATCAATGCACTTGGTGCTGCAAAAGAAAAAGAGCTGAATTCGATTACAACTAATTCAGTATTTATTGTCAACTATAAGGTAAATGGACTCAAAAAAACTTCATCGCCGTTTTTCTTTCACCTGATGAACTTTGATGACAATAAACGTTATACCGCCCAACAAATAAATAAAAGTATAGGCCGGGCTATTGGGTCTCGGTATTACGGTAGTATAACCTATGCGTTGGAGCCCATTACAAAAGATACTGCAAATATTATTTTTACTGCCGAAGAAAATCCCAGCACTTATTTAAAAGCCGGGTTGTATTATACCCGTTTCAGGGGTATTAATGTAAATGCAAATTTAACCAGCCGCGATTTTCTTTTGCCGGATTCACGCAGCATGGTTTCGGTATCAATTGGCGAAAGCATACAGATAGAAGCTGAACATTTTCAATACCTTGGCCGCATTAAAAATATTGCTTTTATTGCCGGCTTCAAGCTCGATAATCAAACCATCAGTACGTTTCAGAATTTTAAAGTAGAAGGCGCATTCAATCAGAATTTTTCGCAAACATTTCTCAATTTTCAAAACAGCGGCAATAATAAAATTGCAGGAGGTATTGGAACTGCTTTTGAATACATACGTTTCAGTCCGTCTATAAGATCGGTTAGTGAAGTAAAAGGAAGATTTACCAATTTTAAAAGTTATGTGTATTTAAAATACAACGATATAAACCAGGTATTCTTTCCGGTAAAAGGGTTAAAAATAAATGCCGAGCTGGCACAGGTGCATAACCAAATACCTACGCTTACACAATTTCAAAACGGCTTGCGGGTAATTCCATCTACATTAAATTTTGATAATTACACCCGGTTGGTGCTGGATGCCTCTTTATTTACACCTTTAAAAAAACGATTTACTTTTTTATCTGAGTTTCAGGCAGGCGTAAATTTTACAAACAAGCCCAACTATCTAAATAATTTTTTTATTGGCGGACTTAACGGCAGTTTCAGAAACCAGATTAGGTTTGCCGGCTTGCAGGAAGCAACTATAAATTCATCGAGCGTGGCTGCCCTGCTGGTGGGACTAAGATATAGCCCCGCCAACAATATTTTTATAACTGGCCGCATTAATGGCCTGGTGAAAGATTTTGCAACCAAACGAAATGCAACTTCAAGCAAAGATGCATTAACCGGTTATGCCTTAACTTTCGCATATAAAACACCCATTGGGCCAATAGAGTTAAGCGCTATGTATTGCGATCAAAGTAAAAAATTACAGTCGTATGTTTTGTTTGGAATTCCGTTTTAATAAAACACAATTAATGTTCAATAAAGAGTTGCTGTACAAAAGTGATTATTTCAAGGCTTTTGAGAAAAGCCTTGAAATAACAAAATCATATTTGCCAATGAAGCCAAATAGCAGTTCCAATGTTTGGCCCAAAAAATATTTCATAATCTTCAAAACAATCTACTCCATAATCAGTTCCCCCTTTAGGGGGCGGAGGGGGCTTCAATTCTATGCCAGTTATCTTACCAGTTAAAGGAATACTGCCAACTTTTGGCAACGACTGCTTTATTGCCCCCAATGCCACCATTGTTGGCGATGTGGAAATGGGCAACGATTGCAGTGTATGGTTTAATGCAGTACTACGTGGCGATGTAAACATTATACGCATGGGCAATAAGGTAAATGTGCAGGATGGCGCCATTATACACTGCACTTATCTAAAAGCCGGCACCATTATTGGAAATAATGTAAGCATTGGACACAATGCAATTGTACATGGATGCGTTATACATGATAACGTGCTTGTAGGTATGGGTGCCATTGTTATGGATAATGTGGTAGTTGGCAGCAACAGCATTATAGCCGCAGGTGCCGTGGTACTTGAAAACACACAGATTGAACCGGGCAGTATTTATGCCGGTGTACCAGCCAAAAAGGTAAAAGACATTAGCCAGGAAATGATTAGCGGAGAGATTAACAGGATTGCAGATAATTATGTGATGTATAGTGGATGGTTTAAAGACCCAGACACCCCCTCCGCCCCCTAAATGGAGAATGGCGAAGAGACCTCACCCCAACCCCTCTCCAAAAGAGAGGGAACTGGAAGATGGAGAAGGAGATTGTGTTTTTCTTTTTGGGGACCAGCGATTGAGCCTTGATTAGGCTGCATCGGCGACGCTCCGTTCAGCTGTGGTAATGCTATTTAACTTTTTTCGAAGCGAAATAAAATATTATCTTTAAAACATGAAAAAAATACTACTTG
>JAYUZB010000059.1:0-6836 GCA_043752185.1 Chitinophagaceae bacterium | reverse complement strand
AATTATACACTGCATCAATAGGCTCATCATTCAAATCTACTTCGGGCCTGGTGGTTGGCAGAAAGATGGTTTGTACACCCAGGTTGCGGCCAAACTGCATATCGCTGATGGTGTTGCCAATCATGATGGCTTTATCAAGGTCAATATCAGCAAAATCCTGTGCAGCCTGCAAACCCATGCCGGGGTTGGGTTTTCGGTTGGGACTGTCACTATCCAGATCAGGACAAAAATACAATGCATCAATTCTGCCGCCTTTTTCTTCAATGGCAGCAATCATATTTTTATGGATAAGATTAAGGTCTTCTAATTTGGTTACTCCTTTTCCAACTCCTTTTTGATTGGTTACAACAATTATCCGGTTGAATGTTTTTGCAAAAATTGCAATGGCTTCTTTTACACCTTCGTAAAAAGTAAATTCATCCCAGGTGTGTATATAGTCCAGGTGTTTCTCGTGGTTTATTACGCCGTCTCTATCAAGAAATAAAGTCCAGGTATTGTCTATTTGGTTTAAATCGATCATGTTTTATTTATTACACGAATTGGTGTAAGTATACTAATTCTTCATTCTTCATTCTTCATTTTTAATTCCTCTTGTGCTCTTTCAAAATCCTCTGGTATGCCAATATCAATAAAATATTCATCTTGTATAATGCCAAACATTTTTCTTTTAGCAAAGTATGCTTCCAGGTAATCTTTTTCAAAAGAGAATTTTTGGGGAAGATCTTCCTGCATAAATCTTTCAACATTAAGTGCATAAACACCGCCGTTTATTAATCCTGATTCGTAAAACTGTTTTTCTTTAAAGCTGGCTATAGAAGAATTTTTATTCAGTTCAACAACACCATACCGGTCAAAATTATGCATTGATTTTAATGATAAAGTACAGTCTGCATCACAACTTGTATGAAAATTGGAAACCCATTCAACATCAATTTTAAATAGTGTATCACCATTTAAAATCAATACATTTTTTTCTGTAGTCTGTCTGCAGGCAAGCTTTACAGCGCCACCTGTACCCAATGGTTCCTCCTCAATTGAAAATTGAGCATTGAGCATTGGGTATTGCTTATTTATATATGCTGTTATTGCTTCGCTTTTGTAACCAACAGAAAAAATGAATTTATCAACTCCTTTATTTAATAAATGCTCAATCACAAAATATAAAAATGGCTTACCAGCAACCGGTGCCATGCATTTAGGTAAATCGGAAACTACAGAGCGTAAACGGGTACCTAAGCCACCGGCTAGGATGATGACTTGATGGCCAACACCATACTCCCCCCGCCCCCTGAAGGGGGAGCTTTGGAGTTCAATATTTTCAGGAGCGTTCAATTATTAGAGTTGTTTAGATTTCGATGTTATTTAAAACCATCTTTATCCTGGTTCCCCCTTTAGGGGGCGGAGGGGGTATTGAAGTATTCTGCTTCTACCAATTGACAAATAATATGTCCCAGCATGATATGGCTTTCCTGTATGCGTGGCGTATCAGTTGAAGGAACGTTGATGAGATAATCAGAAAGGCTTTTCATGGTTCCGCCAGTAAGGCCTGTAAATGCAATGGTGGTCATTCCTTTTTCTTTAGCCACTTCAAAAGCGTTGTAAATATTTTTACTGTTGCCCGATGTGCTTAAACCAACCAGTATATCGCCTTTATTACCGATTCCTTTTATTAGCCGTGAGTAAATAACATCATAGCTGTAATCGTTTGCCACAGCGGTCATATACGATGTATTACAATGCAGGGCCTCGGCGGGCAGTGCATCCCTGTCGGTATAAAAACGCCCGCTGAATTCGGCAGCCAGGTGTTGTGCATCGGCAGCACTGCCGCCATTGCCGCAAAACAAAACCTTGTTACCGTTTTTAAAGGCATGTACAATCACGGCAATGCATTCTTGTACAGTTTGCAACAGGTCTTCATTTTGCAAAACATCCTGCTTTACATTGATAGAAGCCTGCACTATATTTTTTATCTGTTCCATAATTTATTCTAAATGGTATAAATAATAAGGGCTGTAATGTTGCACAAAGGTATGCCGTACAAGAGTGCGACGCAACAATGTTAAATTGAAATATAAATGTTTGGTACAAAAAATAAAACCATAAATCATCGCTTCAATCTTCTCCATTTCCTCCTCCTTTGGAGTTCCCTGGTAAGGGAACGAACGAAGTTCAAGAGGAGGCCGTCCAGGTTGTTAAACCATATTTGGTGAAAGAATAATCCCTCACCGTGCCACCAAAAGTTTTCAATGTTTTAATAACAGCATGGCGGGTATTACCGGGGCAATAAAATATCATAAAGCCGCCACCGCCTGCACCGCTTATTTTACCACCGGTTGCTCCGGCTGCTTTTGCGGCAGTATACACCTCTTCAATATTGCTGTTGCTGATATTGGCTGCCATATTTCTTTTTTGTTCAAATCCGTAATCCAGTATCAATCCAATCTCATCAAGCTTTCCCTGAAGTAATGCTTCCTTCATCATTTTTGCCTGCTCTTTTAAATGATGCATGGCTTCGATGCTTTTCTCATTTTTTTCATTTACATTTTTTACCTGCTCTTTAATAATTGCTGCGCTTTCTCTTGAGGTTGATGTAAAGTACAGCACCAGGTTATTTTCCAGTTCATGCAAATACTGTGGTTTAATACGCAGCGGATTTACAATCACTTTATCGCCTGCATAAAATTCCATAAAATTTACGCCGCCAAAAGTTGCAGCGTATTGGTCTTGCTTACCACCGGCAAGTTGCAGGTCGTTGCGTTCTATTTCATAAGCATACTGTGCAATTTTATATTCATCAAATGGTAGTTTAAGCATTTCTTTAAAAGCACCAAGCACAGCCACCACTAAAGTTGATGAAGTACCCAAACCAGAACCGGCTGGCACATCAACAAAAGTAGAAAGCCTGAAACCTTTTACTACATGGTCATAATCTTTTTGAATACGGTTGTACACACCTTTTAACAGATCTAGTGTTCCATCAATAGGTAATTCATTTGCCAGGTCAAAACTTTGTTGTTCATCCCTATCAAGTGCCTCTACAATAATTTTATTATCGGGTAAAATTTCAATGGCAGCATAAGCAGAAAGGGAAATGGTAGCGTTTAAGATAGCCCCGCCAAACTGATCGCTATAAGGGCTCACATCAGTACCGCCGCCGGCCAATCCAATTCTTAAGGGAGCTTTGCTTCTGTAGATCATGTAGTGGGTTTAATGCGGCAATTTACTTACTATTGGCCACTTCAAGTATGCTTTGCAGCATTTTTGTCCAGCTGAACTTTTTCTTTTCTTCCAGCAGGTGCGGAAGAAAATAGTTTTCGCCTTTTTCAAAGTACTCCATAATTTTTTCTGCAAGCGATGCTGCAGTTGGTTTTGCTACCAGGCCCACTTTATTATTGGGCACCATGGCTGGTAAGCCGCCAACATTGGTTACAATCATGGGCACTTCAAAATGATAGGCCAATGGCGTAACGCCACTTTGTGTTGCATTGCGGTAAGGTTGAATAACTACATCAGCTGCACATAAATAATTTTTTACTTCACTGTCGGGTATAAAATCTGTATGCAGTATCAAATTATCCCTGATACCCAGTCTGTCAATTTGTTCATTATAAAATTTGGGGTCATCATAAAACTCGCCCGCTATCAGCAGCTTAATATTTTGATTTTTTACTTTTGAATTTTGAATTTCTTTCATTGCCTCTAATAAAATATCAAGCCCTTTATATTTTCTGATAAAGCCAAAGAATAAAATTATTAATTCTTCATTTTTAATTTTTAATTGACTGCGAGCTGCTTCTTTAGAAATCTTCTCTCCAAAATTATCATACAACGGATGGGGGACAAGAACCGCTTTTTTTGTTGTGAATGATCTAAGATCGTCCAAAACCTTTTCGCTCATGGCAATAAATGCATCAACCGGTTTAATAAAATAACGAGTGAATGGTTTATCGCCAAAACGTTTTTCGTGGGGTACAATATTATCTGCAATACAGATGATACGGGTATGTTTATTTTTTTTGATGATGCGGAGGATGGTTCCCAAACATGGTCCCATCAAGGGTATCCAGTATCTTACAATTACAATATCGGGGGTTAGTTTTTTTATTTCACGCCCTACACTCAGCCAGTTAAACGGGTTTACAGAGTTGATTCTTGTATGAATTTCTAAATCTTTAGGTGCAGGCTCATCAGTAAATTGTGATTTACCCGGGAATAAAAAACCAGGGTACTGTAAAGAAAATGAGTAGATACTTGTGTGATGACCTTCGTTTTGAAACTGCCTGGCAAGGCGTTCATTAAAAGTTGTGATACCACCGCCACGTAAGGGATGCGCTGGGCCTATGATGATAACATTCTTGTATGGAGACGCTGATGACACTGATTTATACGGATATTAACGGATTCTTTTATTTTCGTTAGTAAAGATTTTTCTTTTCATTGTTGGTTTCTCTCCAAAAAACAAAATTAACCCTACTTCATATTCTGTTGCTTTTAAATAATTCACTAATTGAAGTTCATGCTCCAGTATTATTCCTCCTTCACCGGCTTTTAACTCTAGGATTATTTTATTTTCTACTAAAATGTCTGCAAAATAAATTCCTACTTGTGATTGTTGATAATAAACTTTAATCGGAGCTTGCGGTGAACATTGTAGGTTATTATTCCTCAATTCAATCATCAGTGCATTCTCATAAACTTTTTCAAGAAATCCAAATCCCAATTCATTGTACACCTTATAAAAGCTTTTTAAAATGCAGTCAGTTATTTCCTGATGTAAAAGCATATTCAATCCGTTTTAATCAGTATCAATCTGTATCAATCTGTATCATCCGTGTTTCTATTACTCACAAGCCTGCTTTATCTTCTATTAAATAATTATTTCTTTCAGGTGAATTTCGGGCTATCAATTCTCCTATGAATCCACTCAGGAATAATTGTGAACCAATTATCATTACCAAAATGGCAATAAAGAAAAGTGGTCGCTGTGTCATACCTGTTTGATCGAAAAAGAATTTTGAAATGGTGAGGTACAATAATATCAGAAACCCTGCAATGAAAAATAAAGTACCCCACAAGCCAAAAAAATGCATGGGCCTTTTGCCAAACTTGCCAACAAACATAATGGAGCCCAGATCGAGAAATCCATTTACAAAACGCTCCCACCCAAATTTGGTAACACCGTATTTCCTGGCACGATGCTCAACAACTTTTTCTCCAATCTTTCTAAAGCCGGCCCATTTGGCAAGTATGGGAATGTAGCGGTGCATTTCGCCATAAATTTCAATGCTTTTTACTACTTTTCTTTTATAAGATTTTAACCCGCAATTAAAATCATGCAGCTTAATTTTTGAGCTTCTTCTTGCTGCTGCATTAAATAATTTTGAAGGCATATTTTTAGTCAGTGTATTATCGTAACGCTTCTTTTTCCAGCCGCTTACCATATCAAACCCGTCTTCTACAATCATTCTCCGCAGTTCAGGAATTTCATCGGGACTATCCTGCATATCTGCATCCATTGTAATGATTACTTCGCCTTGTGTGGCTTTAAAAGCTTCGTTCAACGCTGCACTTTTGCCATAATTGCGTTGAAATTTGATGCCTTTAATATAGGGATTGGCAACTCGAAGCTGTTCAATCACATTCCAGGAATCATCGGTACTTCCATCATCAATAAAAATGATTTCGTAGCTGAAATTATTTTGCAGCATTACTTTTTCAATCCATGCCGACAGTTCGGGCAAAGATTCATCTTCGTTATAAAGCGGTATTACAATTGATAGATCCATTAGCTTATTTTCTCTTGATAAACATTAATGAAGTAGCTGCTGAGATTACAGCTCCGATAATTAAATATCCAAATATAGCACCTGAAATGAGCATTGTAAGATAATAATCTTTAGCACTTTCAATATTTTTCAATATTTCAGCAGGTGTGCTGTTTCCTTTTTTAACAAGTTCATCGGTATATGCTTTTACCATGTCTTCTTTAAATTCGGGATGCAGTTTATTAAATACAAAGGTAAAAACCACCATTAGCAGCGTAATTACAATAAAGCATTTAAACGCCTGTAAAAAAAATGTGCCAAATTTATTTGTGTTTCCCTCCGATTTTGAGAACTCATAAATCGTCCATACAATTCCACCTGCATAAACTATATATATCAGGTATTGTAAAGGACTATCAAAAGGCTGTCCCGAATAAAAAATACCCAATGATATGCCAATCATTACGAGGCCTGTTATTAATCCTTTCTTAGTAGCGTTTAAATTTTTCAGCATTATCAGTTGTTCAGATGAATATTCGATTTATTAATTATTCCCACCACTTTTCCTTTTAGTTTTTTACCAATAAAAGGAGAGTTCTTAGATTTGGATTGTATCATGCTTTCTTCAAAAGTAAATTCTTCGTCAGGTACAAATAAAGTAAGTGAAGCAGTTGCGCCTTCTTTTATTTCTGGTACAGATAAACCAAAGATATTTCTTACGTTGATGGTTTGCATCTGCACAAAATCTTCGGCAGGTACACCGGAACTTATTAAAACTGCAAACATGGTTTCAAGGCTAATCATCCCGTGTTTGGCATATTCAAACTCGCAGGTTTTATTATCCCAATGCTGGGGTAGATGATGAGAAGCAATGCAGTCAATGGTTCCATCTAGTAATGCTTTTTGCATGGCTAGCATATCGGCCTTTGTTCTTACCGGCGGATTTAATTTAAGATTGGTATCGTACCCTTGTAAATCTTCATCACAAAAATAAATCTGGTATGGGGTGATGGAACAAGTTACCTGTATACCGCTTTCTTTAGAGCGCTTAATGTATTCAATACTTTTTGG
>JAYUZB010000058.1:0-2635 GCA_043752185.1 Chitinophagaceae bacterium | reverse complement strand
CACTCAAACAGCCCCAATATCAGGGATGCCAATCCTGTGGTAATTATCTATCCGGGTGTGGGTATGTTCACTTTTGCAAAAGATAAACAAACAGCAAGGGTGGCGGCAGAATTCTATATCAATGCCATCAATGTTATGAAAGGCGCAGAAGCAATTTCTGAATATACTTCTCTGCCAAGGCAAGAAGCATTTAATATCGAATACTGGTTATTGGAAGAAGCCAAACTGCAGCGTATGCCTAAGCCAAAAAGTTTAAGTGGCAGGGTGGCATTGGTTACCGGTAGTGCAGGTGGCATTGGAAAAGCCATTGCAAAAAAGTTTGCAGAAGAAGGTGCTTGTGTAATCATCAATGATATTAATGAAGAAAGATTACAAACCGCAATGGATGAATTTAAAATGCTATTTGGGATGGATACTGCTGCATCAGTTGTGCTGGATGTTACAAACAACGGTACCATTGAAAAAGCACTGGCCGCAGCGGCGATTGCTTTTGGTGGTGTTGATATAGTGGTGAATAACGCAGGTATCAGTATTTCTAAATCAATTGAAGAGCATAGCATTGCAGATTGGGACAAGCTGTTTGATATATTGGTTAAGGGACAATTTCTCGTATCGAAAGTGGCGGTGGAAGCAATGCGTAAGCAGGGCTTTGGTGGTGATATTGTAAACATTGTTTCTAAAAATTCTGTTGTCGCTGGTCCTAATAATGCTGGCTATGGTTCTGCAAAAGCAGCGCAGGCACACTTAACAAGGTTGCTTGCTGCCGAATTGGGCAGCGATAAAATTCGGGTAAATAGTGTTAACCCCGATGCAGTAATTGCCGATAGTAATATTTGGGCAGGCGGCTGGGCCGATGGAAGAGCAAAGGCATATGGTATTACGGTGGAAGAGTTGCCTGCTTATTACGCCAGGCGTACTTTATTAAACGAAACAATTTTACCGGAAGATATTGCCAATGCCTGTTTTGTATTTGTAGGCGGCTTATTAAAAAAATCTACCGGCAATACATTGAATGTAGATGGGGGTGTGGCAACAGCTTTTTTACGATAGTTTATAGTAGTTTGTTTTGGTAAGGGTTTACAATTTTTTAATTTTCCAACCCATTTTTAAAACGAAGCAGTAAATAATAACATATTAAATAAATCCAAAATTTTCATATAGCAATCGTTAAGTTAGGGTTGGTGGTTTTCTAACCTGCCAACCCATTTTTTACATCTATCGAATAAAAATAATGAAAAGAATAGCATTTAAAATGCAGTTAAAAAAAGGTGCAGAAGCTGAATATAAAAAGCGGCATGATGAGCTGTGGCCCGAGCTACAGCAATTATTAAAATCAACAGGCATCAGCGATTACTCCATTTTTTTAGATGAAACAACCAGCAGTTTATTTGGCATATTAAAAAGTGAGGATCCACAATTATTGGATGATTTACCTGCACACCCGGTAATGCAAAAGTGGTGGTTATACATGAAGGAGATTATGGAATCTAACCCAGATAATTCACCTGTAAGTATTTCCTTAAAAGAAGTATTTTACTTACCATAATTAAATAAAAAAACTGATTGACATGCTGATAGAAAAAGCGGATATAAATAATCACAATGAAGGGGTAGCAAAAGATCACAAGAGGAAATTTGATTTTTTTGCAGAAGACGTTAGTAATGTAAATGAAATAATACAAAAACTGATTGCTTTCCAAATTGCCATACCAAGCTGGGCATTGGGTACAGGCGGCACCAGGTTTGGAAGGTTTTCCGGTGGAGGTGAACCAAGAAGCCTGGAAGAAAAAATGGAGGATATTGGTTTGCTTCATTTACTCAACCAATCAAGCGGTGCCATATCATTGCATATACCCTGGGATATTCCTGAAAATATAAGTGCCATTAAAGCACTGGCGGTAGAACACAATTTACGTTTTGATGCAGTAAACTCCAATACTTTTCAAGACCAGCCAGGCCAGGAACACAGTTATAAATTTGGGTCCTTACAGCATGTAAATAAAGCAACCCGTAAGCAGGCAATAGCCCATAATATTGAGGTGATACAGCATGGTGTAAACCTGGGTTCAAAATCATTAACTGTTTGGCTTGCGGATGGTTCTTGTTTTCCCGGTCAGTTAAATTTTAGAAAAGCATGGCAGAATACTTTTGAAAGTTTACAGGAAATTTATGCCGCTTTACCAGCAGACTGGAAAGTATTTGTAGAGTACAAAGCTTATGAACCGAACTTTTATTCTACCACTGTTGGCGATTGGGGACAATCATTGCTTTATACAAGTAAACTTGGGCCTAAAGCATACACACTCGTTGATCTTGGACATCATTTACCCAATGCAAATATTGAGCAGATAGTTTCACTTTTATTGATGGAGGGAAAATTAGGCGGCTTCCATTTTAATGATTCTAAATATGGCGATGATGATTTAACGGTGGGCAGTATAAAACCCTACCAGTTATTTTTAATTTTCAATGAATTAATTGAAGGAATGGATGCAAAAGGCATGAACCATGCAGCAGACTTAGGCTGGATGATTGATGCAAGTCACAATGTAAAAGACCCATTAGAAGATTTGCTGCAATCAGTAGAAGCTATTATGATTTGTTACGCCCAGGCTTTATTGGTTGACAGAAAAAA
>JAYUZB010000057.1:0-16170 GCA_043752185.1 Chitinophagaceae bacterium | reverse complement strand
TAAAGCCAGGATTTATGATAATGTGATACCACATTTCTTTCTGGTATTGGCAGGGGCAGCCATTCAGCTGATGGTTGATTATATAAAAATGCAACAACGCATGGTAGAGATGGCAAAAGAAAAAGCTGAGGCCGAATTGAATTTTCTTAAATCGCAGATCAATCCACATTTTTTATTTAACTCCATCAACTCGGTTTATTTTTTAATTGATAAATCCAATGTCGATGCCAGGGGAGCACTGCATAAATTTTCCGACATGCTGCGCTACCAGTTATATGAAATGAATGGAAACCGGGTTATCATTGAAAAAGAAATACAATATCTGCAAGATTATATTGGCTTGCAAAAACTACGCAAAGATGATCAATACCATATTGAATTTCTCTGTCAGCCAGAAGTGAAGGATTTTTCTATTGAGCCGCTTTTACTTATCCCTTTTGTTGAAAATGCCTTTAAGCATATTTCGCATAATAAAAATCAGCCTAATTTTATAAAGCTTCAGCTAAGTATGAATAAAGGTGAATTTAATTTCAGTATTCAAAATTCAAAAGAACCTGGCCATGAGCCCCTGCAGGTTGAAAAAGTAATGGAGCAACATTCGGGTATCGGGCTTGCAAATGTAAAAAGAAGGCTTGCATTATTGTATCCGCAAAAACACAACCTTACAATTAATGATGGCGAAGATATTTTTCAGGTAGTATTAAGAATAAAAATTTAGTTATGGTTTTCAATTGTATTATTATTGACGATGAACCTTTGGCCAGGGCTGGGTTAAAAGAGTATATTTCCGATATTGATTTTTTTAACCTGCTGGGCGAATTTGATAATGCACTGGCTGCAACCGAAATAATCGGCAGCGGAAAAGTGCAATTACTTTTCCTGGATATACAGATGCCGAAAATATCCGGCATCAATTTTTTTAAAACCCTTGTAAACCCGCCTGCAGTAATTTTTACAACAGCTTTTCCGCAATATGCATTGGAAGGTTTTGAAGTGAATGCGCTGGATTACCTGGTAAAACCGGTTTCGTTCGACCGTTTTTATAAAGCGGCCCTAAAAGCAAAAGAGGTTTTGATGCAAAAGCAAAACGATAAAGCCGTTATACAGGAAGCTGCATCCAGTTACTTTTTTATAAAAGCTGATAACAGCCTGGTGAAAATAATGTATGCCGATGTTTTGTTTGTTGAAGCATTGCAGAATTATGTAACCATCCATACTATTACCAAAAAATATATCAGCTACCTAACTTTTAAATCGGTTGAAGAATATTTGCCTGTTGATGCATTTATAAAAGTGCATAAATCTTTTATTATTGCGGCCACCCGGGTTGATAGCATTGATGGCAATGAGATATGCATTGGCCAGCACCGCATCCCCATTAGCCGCACACTTAAGGAAGAAGTGGTGGAAAAACTGGTGAGTGGAAAGTTTTTAAAAAGATAAAATTGCTTAAAACAATTGTAACCCATAATAACCCACCAGTGTAAAAACAATACACCGAGTAAGTACACCAATGCAGCACCAGGTAACCAGTTTTTTAATATTAGCGTTTAAGCCAACACCTACTGCAATACTTATGGGGGCACCAACAGCCATGGTACCCAAAAAGCCCAGGCCAATGATGCCATATTTATTCCATAGTTTTAATATAGCTGGATGCTTTTTTTCTGCAGCTTCTTTAGTGGGTTTATTTTTATGAAAGAGTGACCGGATTTTATCGCCCAAAAAAGCCGAAACAAATACACCCACCAAACCACCGGTTAGGCTGGCAAAAAAAATTGTCCATGCCGAAAGGCCAAACGCAAAACCTGCAGGAATAGCTGCATAAATTTCAACAGTTGCAAGGCCGGCTACTGTGAGTATTTTTAAAAACATAAATTGATTGAGATTGAGTACAATTATAAAATCGCACGAATTTAACTGAATAAGCGGAGAAGTAATCATAGTTCGTTTTATAAGCCGGCATTTGCTTTTATAAGCCGGCGTTAACCCTTTCCTAAAAAAATCAAAAAAACATTGCCCTGTTAGCGTTTGTAAGTATATTGCCGCCAAATAAAATAGTGCGATGAAGAATTTATCCCTTGTATTAAATATTGTATTGCTACTGGCTGTTGGATACCTTTATTATTACGATTTTTCGGGCAAAAAGACCAAAGATGTAGCAGCAAAATTAAGCAGCAGTTTTATAGCCACAGACAGCAACAGCTACAGGCCGCCGCTGGCATATGTGGAACTGGACAGCCTGAACGAAAAGATAACTTTTATAAAAGAGAAGCGCAAAGAACTGGAAGCTGCAATGAAAGTAATTGAGCAGGAACAGGAAGCTGGCTACCGTAATTTACAGGCGCAAAAAGATAATTTTTTAAAAAAAGGCGCTGCTATTACGCAGGAAGAAGCGGAGGCATTCCAGGGTAAGCTGATTGACCAGCAGCAAAAGATTGACAGTAAAAAACAGCAACAAAGCCAGGCCCTAAACGAAAAAAGTTTTGGCATTATGGAAGGAATACAAACAAAGCTGAAAGATTTTTTATCGGAGTATAATAAAGATAAAAAATACATGTACATCTTTACCACCGGCACCGGGCTCGACTACATGGTGTTTAAAGACAGCAGCCTGAACATTACCAACGATGTAATAAAGGGTATGAATGCAAAAATGAATGCTGAGGCAAAACAATAAATTCCCACAATTTCTATATCTTGTTCTTAAGTAATCGGGTTGTCAGCCTGAGCTTGTAGAAGGCGGGTTTTATTATAACACATCGGCTTCTACAAACTCACCCTGACAAACCCTTGGTATTTACACTGCAAAAACCAGAATAACATGTCAGAACAAACTGCTGCTTTTAAACCAACACTTGGTTTGTTGGATTCCACTATGATTGTTGCCGGCTCCATGATTGGGTCCGGTATTTTTATTGTTAGTGCCGATATTACCCGTAATGTTGGCGGTGCCGGCTGGTTGATTGCTGTTTGGGTAATTACCGGTTTTATGACTTTAACTGCGGCTTTAAGTTATGGCGAGTTGAGCGCCATGTTTCCCAAAGCCGGCGGACAGTATGTTTACCTGAAAGAAGCCTTTAACCCCCTGGCCGGATTTTTATACGGCTGGAGTTTTTTCACCGTAATACAAACTGCTACCATTGCCGCAGTAGGAGTGGCATTCAGCAAATTTGCTGCTTACATCATTCCTGCACTCAGCGAAAAAAATATTATTGCCGATCTTGGTTTTATAAAAATTTCGGCCGCACAGATTGTAGCAATTCTTTTGATTGCTTTATTAACTTATATAAATACAAAAGGAATAAAGAACGGTAAGATTATTCAAACCGTTTTTACAACTACCAAATTATTAAGTTTATTCGGACTGATTATTTTTGGATTTATTCTGGCAGCTAAAGCAGAAATATGGAATGCCAACTGGACCGATGCTTTTTCAATGAAGGCATGGAATGGAGAAACAAAATCATGGTATGATATTATTGGAATGGGTATGGTAGGGGCCATTGCAGCTTCAATGGTGGGCTCTATCTTTAGCAGCGATGCATGGAACAATGTAACATTTATTGCAGGCGAAGTAAAAAATCCAAAACGTAATATAGGCCTGGCATTGTTTTTTGGTACCCTGATTGTTACTTTAATTTATGTAGCCACCAATTTAATGTATGTGTCAGTTTTACCCATGAATGAAATTGCTTTTGCAGAAAATGACCGGGTTGCGGTAACTGCATCTAATGCAATTTTTGGCAATGCAGGTACAATTGTTATTGCCATTATGATCATGATATCAACCTTTGGTTGTAATAACGGATTGATACTGGCAGGCGCAAGGGTATACAATGCCATGGCCATTGATAAATTATTTTTTAAGAAAGCGGCTACGCTTAATAAATATGCAGTGCCCGAATATGCTTTGTGGGCGCAGTTCATCATGGCATCTATACTTTGCCTGAGTGGTAAATATGGCGATCTGCTGGATATGATCTCTTTTGTAGTGGTATTGTTTTATGCCATTACCATCATCGGTATTTTTAAATTGCGTAAAACAATGCCTAATGCAGAAAGGCCATACAAAGCATTTGGCTACCCGGTATTACCTGCCATTTATATTATACTGGCATTGGTGTTTTGTGTTTTTCTTATTATTATGAAACCACTGTATGCCGGTATTGGTTTAGGAATTGTACTATTGGGAATTCCTGTTTACTATTTAAGTATCGGTGGACGTACAAAAGAATAATCATTTATGCCTGTTACTGATTTTGATAAATTATTTCATGATTTTACACAACTGAAAGTTGCTGTAGTTGGCGATGTAATGCTGGATACTTACTGGTGGGGAAATGTTGACCGCATTTCCCCCGAAGCACCGGTGCCGGTTGTAGCGGTAACTAAAAGAGAGCATCGCATTGGCGGCGCAGGTAATGTGGCTTTAAATATTGCATCACTGGGTGCAAGCGTAAGTATGATCAGTGTATTGGGTAAAGATGATGATGGCCAACAGCTGACGGCTTTATTGCAACAGAATAATATAAACACAAAATACCTGGTACATAGTGAACATCGCATTACCACCAACAAGATTCGCATTATAAGCCGCAATCAGCACATGATGCGGCTTGATGCTGAAATGGCTGATGATATGATAGTAGCTGATGAAAACGGGCTTTTGAATGCTTTTGAAAATTATATAGTGTCCGAAAATCCTGCGGTTGTAATTCTGGAAGATTATAATAAAGGAGTACTCACCGAAAATGTAATTAAAAAAATTATCAGTTTGTGCAAAAGGCATGGCGTACTTACTGCCGTAGATCCCAAGCGTAAAAATTTCTTTGCTTATGAAGGCGTTGATATTTTTAAACCAAATCTGAAAGAAGTAAAAGACGGCTTGAATATTTTACGGGATGATATTAATTTAAGTGTATTAAAAGATATGCATTTGTTATTACAGGAAAAACTGAAACACCGCATATCACTTATTACCCTATCAGAGAAAGGGGTTTTTTATTATCAGGAAAATGATGCAGCCATTATACCTACACATATCCGCAGTATTGCCGATGTTAGCGGTGCCGGAGATACCGTAATAGCTGTTGCTGCATTGGTTTTTGCCGCAACAGCCAATACCAGGCTAATGGCCGAAATAGCCAATATTGCCGGTGGATTGGTTTGTGAAGAAGTGGGTACGGTGGCTATTAATAAAGAAGGACTGATTGAGGAGTGTAAAAAATTATTGGCTTAAATACTTTTTTGTCATTTCGACCAACGGGAGAAATCTGTTTACATGTTTATTATATAGGTTTCGATCCCGATAAAAATCGGGATTGAAATGACAGGAGTTTTTATATTTTTACTTATTCTCCCGCTCATTTTTTAGCTGCTGCTTTTTTTCTGCAACAACCAGCAATCTGCTGAAGTTTAAAATCAGTTAAAAATTTCCGATGCATTCCAAACCTCAAGCCACACACATTAAAGAGGAATAAGGTTTACCAGAATCAGCAGCCAGTCGCCAGTAGATAATTTTCTTTTAAAATGCAAAAAAATGTAGATGGTTTATGCATGAAAATTAGATATTTTTGAACAATATTAAATATCACCAACACGTATGCAAAAATTCTCGTTAGCTATACACGGCGGAGCCGGAACAATATTGAAAGAAGATATGACGCCTGATTTGGAAAAGGCTTACATAACCGGGCTGGAAGAAGCACTGGCAGCGGGATACGCAGTTCTTGAAGAAGGGGGCACTGCAGTAAATGCGGTTAAAGCATCTATTGTTGTTTTAGAAGATAACCTGTTGTTTAATGCAGGCCGTGGTTCTGTATTTACAAAAAAAGGGGTGCAGGAAATGGATGCCGCCATCATGGATGGTAAAGATTTGTCGGCAGGATCGGTTGCAGGCATCAGAAATGTACGCAACCCGATTGAATTGGCAGCCGAAGTAATGCTGCACAGCAACCATGTTTTTTTAAGTGGCAAAGGCGCCAATGATTTTGCCATTAAGCAGGGAATAAAACTGGAGCCTGATGAATATTTTTTCTCACAGTTTCGTTACGACCAATGGAAAGAAATAAGAGACAGTGATAATTATTCATTAGATCATACACACAAAGGCGTGGAAGAACTGATGAAGGATAAAAAATTTGGAACCGTTGGTGCAGTAGCCTGCGACAAAGATGGAAACATTGCGGGCGCTACCAGCACCGGTGGTATGACCAACAAAAAGTATGGCCGCATTGGCGATAGCCCTTTAATTGGTGCCGGTACTTATGCAAACAATAGTACCTGCGCCATAAGCTGTACCGGCCATGGTGAGCCGTTTATTTGTGCAGTTGCCGCACATGATGTAAGCTGCCTGATGGAATATAAAGGAATGAGTTTGCAGCAAGCGATGAATGAAGTGGTAAATGTAAAATTGGTGAAGATGGATGGAGAAGGCGGAATGATTGGTGTGGATGCACAGGGCAATGCAGCGATGATATTTAACAGCGCAGGTATGTACCGTGGAATGAAGAACAGTGCAGGAGAAAAAATTATTGGAATTTATAACGATTAATATTTTGAGCCAGACATTGGTTTTTCAATTTGGCTGCGGTGGCGTCGCACTCTTGTACAGTATATCTTTGCTGAGCATTACAGACCTTTTTACAATTACTTAATTTAAAAGTTTACTTTCTTCAATGGAAAATAATAATGCAGAACCAGATATCTCTAAAAGCCCCTTTAGGGGTTTGGGGTTAAAAAAATTTGCCGTAATAGTTGCCGGAGGAACCGGAAGCCGCATGAACAATATAACACCCAAACAGTTTTTATTGTTAAAGGGTAAGCCGGTTTTGTATTATACCATCCATTCTTTTTTACAGGCCTACGATGATTTACAAATTATATTGGTTTTGCCCGAAGAGCATGTTGCTGCAGGGCAGGAAATTATTGATGCATTTTTTGATTACGACCGCATACAGATAACCATTGGCGGCCGCACCAGGTTTCACTCGGTACAAAATGGTTTGCAACTGGTACAGGAAGAAGGAATTGTTTTTGTACATGATGCTGTGCGTTGTATGGTTAGTGTTGATCTGATCCAAAGATGCTATGATGCTGCTATAGAAACCGGCTCTGCTATACCGGTTGTTGATAGTAAAGACAGTGTACGTATCATTACTGAAGATGGCAATGAAGCACTCGAACGCAGTAATGTAAAACTGGTACAAACGCCACAAACCTTTCATAGTAAAATATTATTACCCGCATACCAGATAGATTATAAAGATAAGTTTACCGATGAAGCAACCGTGGTAGAAGCATTTGGTTTAAAAGTGCAGCTGGTAGCAGGAGAGGAGAATAACTTTAAAATTACCAGGTCGGTTGATTTAGTAATTGCGGAGCATCTTTTGTTAACTAATTGATTAGTACAAAGAGTTTATAAACCCCACGTGCTGAAGGACGTATGACCCGTCCTGAAATTAGTTGACCTGGGCTTCACTAATCATTCCCAAAAATCTTTCTTTGTCCCTTTGGCTACAATAAAACGCCTAAAATATTTTGTGTTCGATTTATCTTTTGACACATCCTCAATTAACTCCTGAATTTCCTCCACAGTATATTGAGTGGTATAGCATTTCGCTGCCTCCAACATTTTCTGTTCATCTTCGTTTGAATAGTTAACTTTCAAATTAAGGTACTGTTTGTCCACATAGCCATTGACATGTCCTCCTTCAGCGACCTCTTCCTCGGTGTCCGCAGGAAAATATAGCGGATACTTATCCACCCATCCTTCCCTTAACAATAATTCGGTCACAATTGCTCCTGTAACGATATGTTCAGAGTGTCCATATTCTCCATCAGGTCCGAATGTTAATAGTATGTCTGGTTTAAGTTTTTGAAGTTGCAGTTTAAGCTCGTCCATCATCTTCTTACGGCCGTTCAAATAAGGACGAACTCCAAATTTAGTATCGAGTCTGTCAATGTGTAAATAGATTGGTGGATTGATTCCTAGCTTCTCACAAGCACAGATTGTCTCTCTTTGTCGAATCATACCTAGTGAATCGCCTGATGGAATTTTTGTTACCCTTGTCCCGTCCTTTCCATCAGTGGCTATGATTATATACACCTTATGTCCTAGTCTTGCATATTTGGCAAGCACAGAACCAATCATATTCTCATCGTCTGGGTGTGGGAAAACACTAAGAATAGTTTTGCTTTTTATCTGTCCGTTAGCAAAATTAATCGAAGTCAAAAAGCATACCGCAAATAGAATAAATAACCTCATATTTCTGTTTTGATTTCTAAACTTATGGTTAGTGCTTTTGGTCGTCACTTAGCATGACGCACAACTCTTAAATATACGCAAGTTTTTATAGCCGCTTTTTTCTTATTAATTTATCCCCCGCCTTTGTTTAAGTCCTCACAAACAACCTTGCCGTCTTAGCTAATTACTTCTTTAACCATTTTATTGGTGCAGGCAACCTGTTTAATTTAACCGCACTATACTTTTCTTCAACAGCTCCAAAGCTGCTGTAAAAAAATGCCAGGCTGGGTATATCGCTTCCCTCAAAATCAAGTACAATATCTTCTCCTGCATTATCTTTTATAAAAGCATTAATGAGTGCATGAGATGCTCCCAGTGTTTTTCCGTTTGGGTGATTGCCCACCATAATATAATAAGCCCTGCCATGCGAAAAGAAAAATACAGCAGATGCAATCAGCTGACCTTCTTTTGTAAACACACCATAAGTGGTAGCTTTTTGTTGGCTGTACAATAACTGAAACAGTTTTTCGAACCGGTTAAAATCATCATCATCATCAGCAGCAAAATTATTGGCCTGTTCTTTTGCCAGTTTTATAACATCGGCTATTGCAATATTTTTATTAATGCTTAATTGAAACTGCTCACTTTTTTTAATATTGCGTTGTATATTTTCCCGGTAGGCAGTGTACAGGTTTTCATAATTGTTGGTCAGGCTTAAAACATAATTCATCCGCTGGTACAAATTAAAATGGCTAAGCTTAAAAAGATTGCCGGGGTTAAAATAAATATCCCAGTATTTAAATTTTGATGGAATTGCCTGTAAGAATTTGTTTACTGTTTCAGCAGTTAGTAATTTCCCAAACACACCCAGGCAGGCTGTAAACGGCGGCTGGTATAAATAATGAATGCTGTATTTTTTGTTCCAGGTAAGTGGCATTACGGCTTCGTAATCACCCAGCACCAGCGCATCCCAATTCTTTGCCATGGCATCTAAATAAAAAGAATAGCCATAAATCAATCCATTATCAGCCTTGTTTATACAGGCATCCCATTTGGCTTTATCTATCTGCTGATATGTGAGGTAATTAATTTCCACAATTAAAAAGGAATTTGCGGAACCAGTTTTTTAAGGCTGATGTTTTGCAGATCAATACTAAAAGATATTTTTTTCAGCAGCAAGGGGATCCCTTTTTCGGTAATGATAGATTTATAATAGTCTCTGTATTCTTTACTATACAAAATGGGCACATAAATATTTACCACGTTTTTAAATAAAGATAATTGTAGCCCTGCATCGTACACAAACCTGCCGGTTGTTGCATTTTTTTTCCAGGCTTCGGCATAGGTTCCAATATCAACAAATATCCTGAGGGGAAGTTTAAAAGGTAACACTGCTTTGGGAATGGTTGTTGTAAAATTTGCTGCAACCAGCCAGTCATCTGTTTTTCCTATTTTATTGCTTAAATAATCGGTGCGTACTTTAAAGCCTCCGTCACGTATCATAATTTGCTGCGATGGAAATTTTTCAAACTCATTGCGGCCAACAAAATAATTGCTGTAGGTGTAATCTTCATTGCCTTTGGGTCCGGTCATATTTAAATGATAACGGTCGGTTTCAAACTGTTTTATAAAAGTTTTATCGCCCAGGTAGAAAAATTTACCGGCAAATAATCTTACATCCATTCCGCCGCCTTTGGCGTAATTGAAAAAATAATTTCCGGTAAAGGCAAGCCTGGCAAAGCCTTCGCCCTGCTCAACCTGTAAAGCGCCTTTATAAGGATATAAAACCCGGTTGTTTTCAATTACAAACCGCAATTGATTTACATACCTCGATTCAGTTGGATAAGTAATCACATCAACCTGGTTCACCGTGTCTCTTGTAAATAATAAACCCTGCTCATTAATTAAAAATGTTTTCCACTGTATAAATTTTGTGATGCTGCTGCGTGGGTTTTTATTGGCAAAAACAAACTTAAGCGATGGTACTATTTTTGAAAAACGCTGTGCATGAGTAGTGTTGGTTGAGTCGGTAAAATTATCGCCGGAGAAAGTTGCGCCTGCAACAGCCAGTTCAAATTTTTGTCCGTTCTCACCGGGGTAAAAGGTATAACTTAATCTACCTATTCCATTTAGCTGTTTACTTTTGGTAGCATACAGCGGTGCAACTAAAAACTGAAATCTTGTAAGTGGTAATGTATAATTGTGTACCAATGCGCCAATCATAAACTTATCGTAAAAATTATAACCAATGGCAGGCGAAGCAAAAATATAATTGTGTTTGTCTGTTGCTTTCAGGCTGAAAAAAGAAGCAAAGCGGATATCTTTTTTTTTGTTCGGGGTTTTTAATTCACCTTTTTTTGCAAGTAAAGAAAATGTTGCATCTACATTTTTACCACTTACTTCTTCCACTACTTTTTTAAAATCTTCGGGATAGGGATGTGTAAACTGCCAGCGTTTGTAATATTCCTGCATAACTTTATCAAATACTTCTTTACCCAATTCATCTTCCAGCAGTTTCATCCAGTCGCCGGTTTTAACGTAGGCAACCATATTGTAGTTAAAGGCAGTGAATTTTTCGGAAACGGTTTCAATGGGCTGATCTTTTTTTATACCAATAACTGTTTGCAGCAACGTGTGCTGTATGTCATCGGGCAGGCGGTTGTTTATAAATTTCGATTTGGTTTGTATAATATCAAGTTTTGTATTGCCATATTGCTGCAATGCATAGCGGTTATCATAATAAGTGTTCATGCCTTCATCCATCCAGGGATGTGTGCGCTCATTAGTACCCAAAATTGCTTCAAACCAGTTGTGGCCCACTTCATGGTTTATTACAAAGTCAAGCATTTTTTCCGATCCGCCATCATCCAGCAAAGTAATAGTTGGGTATTCCATACCGCCGCCATTACCTCCATCAACAACACTAACCACATTGTACGGATATTCACCCAGCCACTGGCTTTTGGTAAGGATGGCTCTCTTAATCATGGCAATACTGTTCTGCCAAACTTCTTTGTTTTCGCTATAATAAAAAACATTGGTTGCAATTATTTTACCCGATGGTAATTGGAGTGTATCGGTTTTTACAGTAAAAGTTTTATCGGCAAACCATGCAAAATCGTGTACATTATTTTGTTTGTACTGCAGCGTTTTTGTTTTGTTTGAAGAAGGAATCTCTGACATGCCGGTTCCCTTTTTTTGTTCGGATTTTTTTGCTGCTGTGCGGTTCCTGCTTAAAGGCATTTTATTTTTTAGCCATTCAACTTCTGATACATTTTGCAGATCGCCTGTTGCGGCTACCACATAATTATCAGGCAATGTTATCTGCACCTCATAATTACCAAACTCGGCATAAAACTCTCCCTGGTCTAAATAAGGCATGGCGTGCCAGCCTTTGTGGTCGTATACCGCCGGCTTTGGGTACCATTGTGTAATTTGATAAGCCTGCACTATATGTCCGCCCCTGGAAAAATTATAAGGCAGTTTTACATGAAAAGGCGTTTCAATTTTTGCGCTGCTGTTTGGCGCAATAGGGTTGGGTAATAAAAGTTTGATGATATCCTGGTGTTGCGGATGATCTGTTGTTTTAGCAACTTCGCCATTTACTTTAAAATCAAGCCGGTTTATATAACCACGTTTATCTGCATTGCTGAAATAAAAATCAGTGCTTCCGTTTTCCAGGTCCTGATCGGTAAAAGCGGTCTTATCATTTTTAAAAGCATTTTGCCAAAGATGTATCCAGATGAAATACAAAGTATCGGGCGAATTGTTGTGATAATCCATCTTTACAAAACCATCCAGTGTATTATCAGCATCATTAAGCGTTACATCAATTTTGTAATTTACCTGTTGTTGCCAGTAGGAGGGAAGTTGGCAATTGGCAATTGGCAGTTGGCAGTAAAACAGTATAATTAGTAAGAGGAATTTTTTCAAGACTAAAGGTTTTATCAAAAATAAACAAAACGCTTAACTACATTAAATTTTATAATTACCATTCAGTCTTCAACTCCTGACTCCTGACTCCTAACTTCTAACTCCTAACTCCCGACTCCCGACTTCCTACTTTCCTTTTCCCGACAAAATTATTCGAATGGTGTGCAGCATAATTTTAAAATCAAGCGCCAGCGATACATTTTCGATGTACATTAAATCGTATGGCATCCGTTCAATCATTTCTTCAACTGTTTCGGCATAACCAAATTTAACCATGCCCCAACTGCTGAGGCCGGGTTTTACTTTTAGCAGAAAATTATATTCGGGGTGTTTTGCCAATATCTTATCAATATAAAACTTCCGTTCGGGCCTGGGGCCAACCAAACTCATTTCGCCTTTAATAATATTCCATAGTTGCGGTAGTTCATCCAGCCGCCATTTACGCATTATTTTTCCCCAAGGTGTAATACGTGGGTCATTGTCGCTGCTTAGTTCGGGGCCGTTCTTTTCGGCGTCGGGTATCATGCTTCGGAATTTGATCATGGTAAAAGGCCTTCCCTTGTAACCAATGCGTTCCTGTAAATAAAACAGGGTTCCTCTGGAAGATAATTTTACCCGTATGGCGGTATAAATAAATAAAGGAAGCAGAATGATAATGCTGAGTATGCCAGCCGCAATATCCAGCAATCGTTTTATATGCTGTTGCCATTGCGGCATTAAACCTGATTGCATTTCTATCAGCGGAACACCCAGTACGTTACTAGTTTTAACCGAGCCGCTGATGATGTCTACCGTGTCGGCGGTTAATTTAATGTTTACTTCGGTATTACTTAATTGCTGCAGTATTTTTTCCAGCTGATCTCTTTCTTTTTTTTCTACAGCAATAATTACTTCTTCAATTTTATTATTTGAGATAATGGCAGTTGCATCTGCTGCATTACCCAAGTTAATTATACCCGGCAGTAAAGCTGAGCCGCTATTACCATTGGTATTGGCAAAGCCGGTAATACGGTAGCCGGTTTTTTCTTTATTGTTGATGATTGAATTGTACAGGTTAACTGCATTGGTGCTGGAGCCCAGGATAAGGGTATTAAAAAAAACGGCGCCTTTATTCAATTGTGTTTTGGCTCGGTTTAAAAAAAGCAGTCTGATGCAAAAAGTAATTAAAGTTTGTATGGTCCACAGTGACATAAACTCTTTGTAGTAAATGGTATAATCGCCGGTAACATCGTACAATAAAAATAAAAACAGGATACAGATGCTTGCAAAGAATGTATAAACAATGGTATTAAAAAATTCAGACAGTCTTGATTTATGATATAAGTTACTGTATGTACCAACCAGGTAGTACACCATCAGCCAGATAATTGGGAAAAGTGCAAGGCCTATGTAAAATCTTGAGCCAACTACAAAGGGCTCCTGTATAATATATTTTCTTACAAAATAAAAAGCAATCCAGGAAAGAATGGCTGCAATGCAATCGCCTAAAGCATACCAACTGATATGTATTCTGGGTTGATTCAATGGTGCGGTTCTAATTGGTGTAAAATATTTTCATTTATTAATGGAGCGTAGCATTCCCGATCTTTTCTAAGATCTGGTGAGCAACTTCCATGGCACGGAATCCGTCGAGCACAGTAACGGGTGTATCAGTATTATTTAAAATGGCATTTCTGAATTCTTCCAGTTCCATTTTAATTGCATTTACATCCTGTACCACCGGGTTTGCAATGGCAACAGTTTTTTTACCACTGTTGGTTTCAATATCAAAAGTAAAAACGTTGCTATCGCCGGGCGTGTTTAAACGGATGATCTCGGTTTTCTTTTCCAGGAAATCAATACCGATGTAGGCATCCTTTTGAAACAGGCGCATCTTACGCATTTTTTTCATGGAGATGCGGCTGCTGGTAAGGTTGGCTACACAGCCATTGTCAAACTCAATGCGAACGTTGGCAATATCGGGCGTATCGCTCATTACGGCCACGCCATTAGCACTTATATAATTTACATTGCTTTTTACCAGGCTTAAAATGATATCAATATCATGAATCATCAGGTCCAGTATCACACTCACATCGGTACCACGTGGGTTAAACTGTGCCAGGCGGTGTACTTCAATAAACATGGGTTGCAGCACCTGGTTTTTTAATGCAAGAAATGCCGGATTAAATCTTTCAACATGCCCCACCTGAAATTTTATGTTAGCTTCTTTGGCAAGTTTTACTAATGCTTTTGCCTCATCCATGGTATTGGCCAATGGTTTTTCAACAAAAACATGTTTGCCTTTTTTTATGGCCAGTTCACAAAGTTCAAAATGGCTGGTGGTAGGGGCTACAATATCCAATGCATCACATGCATCAATTAGTTTTTCAACATCAGTAAAGCGGGGTATGTTATATTTTTGTGCAACCTGCAAGGCATTGGCATCATCGGTATCTACAAAACCAATTAATTGAACACCTTCAATTACTGCCCAGTTATTTAAGTGGAACTTTCCTAAATGGCCTGCGCCTATAACACCTACGTTGAGCATAATTAATTTATATAAAAAGATTTTTTAAAAATTGTAAATCTACTGCAATCACATGCTCTAAAGCCCCTTTACGGGTTTGGGGTTATTTCTTCCCAAAAACCCATCTTCCCAAATTTTTCAATGCGTTGCTCTACTCTTTTATCTGCATCAATTGCCTTTAACTCTTTAATTACGGGCAGAAGATAATCTTTTAAAATATCGGCAGCCTGCTGGTAATCCCAGTGCGTGCCTCCCAGGGGTTCGGGTATTACACCATCAACTAATCCAAAGCCCAGCATATCTTTACCAGTAAGGCGTAATTGTTCGGCAGCAGTTTCTTTTTTATCCCAGCTGCGCCATAAAATGCTGCTGCAGCTTTCTGGCGATATTACGGTGTACCAGGTATTCTCCATCATAAAAACTCTATCGCCAACACCAATACCCAATGCACCGCCGCTGGCGCCTTCGCCAATGATGACACATATAACAGGCACTTTCAGCCTTATCATTTCATAAATATTTCTGGCAATGGCTTCGCCCTGTCCTCTTTCCTCAGCCTCCAGGCCAGGGAAAGCACCGGGCGTATCAATTAATGTAATAACAGGCTTATTAAATTTTTCGGCCAGCTTCATCAGGCGTAAAGCTTTTCTATATCCTTCGGGATTAGCCATACCAAAATTGCGCATTTGCCTGGTTTTGGTATTGGAGCCTTTTTGCTGGCCCAGTATCATCACTGTTTCTCCGCCCAGCTTTGCAAATCCACCAACCATGGCTTTATCGTCCTTCACATTTCTGTCGCCATGCAGCTCAATAAAATCTGTACACATATTCTCAATGTACTTTAAGGTATATGGCCTGTCGGGGTGGCGGCTAAGCTGCACTTTTTGCCAGGGCGTAACATTAGCCGTAAGGTGTTTTTTTGTCTCAACAATTCGTTCTTCCAACATGGCAATAGCGCCGCTCATATTGGTTTTCGACTTTTCTGAAGTTATTTTCAGCTGTTCAATCTGGTCGTAAAGCTCTTTAATGGGTTTTTCGAAGTCGAGGAACTGACGTTTTTTTAATTCGATCATGTATTGCGTTACAATTTAAATTAGCAATTAAATGTTATTTGAACCTTTAGGAACTGTAAGATAGTTTGTAAAATTAGTGCTTACAATTTTTTTATAAAAGTTTTGGAACGGGAACGTAAGAAACCTATCTTTGCCGTCCTGAAAAAAGATGCAAAAGTCACAACCTGGCTTTCAAATCAGCACTCAGGTAGTTGGATCGGTAGTTCAGTTGGTTAGAATGCTGCCCTGTCACGGCAGAGGTCGCGGGTTCGAATCCCGTCCAGCCCGCATAAAGTCTTCTCTAAAGAGAGGACTTTATTGTTTATTGGATTTCAGAATTCCGAGTATAGAAAGAGCAAAAGAATATCTTTTTTGCAAACAGGTGTCAGACTCTTTGTTCATAGCGAAATCACGTGCCTGCACCG
>JAYUZB010000056.1:0-16182 GCA_043752185.1 Chitinophagaceae bacterium | reverse complement strand
CCCGACTAAAACAGATATATACAATGCCGCCAATAGTTATTATCGTATAGGCCAATTTACCCCAGCTGCTGAAATGTATACGGTGTATACACAAAAATATCCCGAGGATATCTTTGGTCATTACATGGTGGGTAAATCGTTTTGGGGTATTGATACAGTGATGAAATACGGTTTGGCCAATAACTATTTTGCAAAAGCGATTGAAGTTGGAGAAGCATATCCCGATAAATCAAAAATCATCCCTCAATTAATGGGTAGTTACAAATACTTGTTCGCTTACAGTGTTAATGTTTTGAAGAATAAAGAACTTGCTTTAAGTTACGCTGATAAAGCTTTATTAACTGATCCCAACGATGCGGAAATAAAGGCTAACAGGGAGATGGTTGCACCGCTCACACTTAAACCTGATACAAAACCGGTTAATACTGCTGATAAGGTAGTAATAAACCCGGATGGCTCAATTAATGCAACCGGCAAAGACGGTTCAACTACAGTAATAACAAAAGAGGGTAAAATAACCACCGTAAAAGATGGCATAACAACCATTATTGAAAATGGTAAAGTGACCATGCTGGATAAAGATGGTAAAGTGATGAATACGCCACCCGCTACCACAAAACCAGCTACCACAAAACCAGGTACTCCAAAACCTGCAACTCCAAAACCAGCGGCGCAAAAAAAAAAGTAGTGCCAGCTAAAAAGAAAAAAGTTTAAAACATTATAAAAACCCCGTTATTAAAAATGATAACGGGGTTTTGTTTTACAAGCTATTGAATATTGCTTTTGCTGCCTTATTTTTGCCAATAATCGCAACTGAATTTATATGCAGTTTTTTCTATTACAAGTTACCGAAGTAAATAATGCGGCAAATTACCTGCCCATTGGCCTTCAAATGCTTTTTGCTGTTGGGCTGATAGCCACCATCATCGTGGGGTCTAATGCATTAGGCCCTAAAAGAGCTACAGCAGATAAACTGCAAAATTTTGAAAGTGGTATTCAGATCAGGGGCAATGCCCGCCAGCCAATGGCTGTTAAGTATTTTCTGGTTGCCATACTTTTTGTGTTGTTTGATGTGGAAGTGATTTTCTTTTATCCCTACGCTGTAAATTTTAGAGAATTGGGTTGGAGCGGTTTTATGGCAGTGGTAATGTTTGTTTCTTTATTTATTGCAGGCCTGGTATATATTTTTAAGAAGGGAGCTTTGAAGTGGGAGGAATAATAGTTGCCAGTGTGCAGATGACAGTTTGTAGACAGCCAACTTTTTGATAATAAATTATAATTGAAATTATGTCACGTCCGGTACAATATAATAATCACATAAAATTCGACGGTATTCCCGAAGGGTACATGGGCGAAGGGTTTATGGCTACCAATTTTGAAAAAGTGGTGAGTCTTGCCCGTAAAAATTCTATCTGGCCTTTACCATTTGCAACCAGTTGCTGTGGTATTGAATTTATGGCAACAGCTGCAAGTCATTATGATTTGGCCAGGTTTGGTGCCGAGCGTATGAGCTTTTCTCCACGCCAGTGCGATCTGTTATTAGTAATGGGAACCATTGCAAAAAAAATGGGCCCGGTTTTGCGGCAGGTGTACCTGCAAATGGCCGAGCCACGCTGGGTTGTAGCGGTGGGAGCCTGTGCATCTTCCGGCGGAATATTTGATACTTATTCTGTGTTGCAGGGCATCGACCAGGTAATACCGGTTGATGTATATGTGCCAGGTTGTCCACCCAGGCCCGAAGCGATTTTAGATGGCTTTATGAAAATACAGGACCTGGTAAATGCAGAGGGATTGAGAAGAAGGCATAGTGACCAGTATAAAGAGTTACTGGCGGGATATGGAATACAATAATAGTTGTATGGTTAAATGGCTTAATTGTTAAAGAGAGCCAATAACAATTCAACAATTAATCAATATAACAATGTCGCTTACAAACGAAACGATACAACTAAAACTGACTGAAAAATTTCCCGATCAATTAACCGATTGGCAGGAACCTTACGGGATGCTCACTTTTACGGCACCTAAGGATCTTAATTTAAAAGTACTTCAGTTTTTATACGATGATGCAGAACTGAGATTTCAGTTTTTAACTGATTTACAGGCTGTTCATTATCCCGATAATAAAGGAGCCGAACTGGCAGTGGTGTATCACCTGCACAACCTGGTTGATAATGTAAGAATACGGTTCAAGATATTTGTTGATATTGAAAAGCCTGATGTGTTTAGTGCAACAGCATTGTATCGCTCGGCTAATCATATGGAAAGAGAGACTTACGATTTTTTTGGGGTGAATTTTGTTGGCCATCCAAACCTTATCAGGATATTAAATGTTGACGAGATGGATTATTTCCCCATGCGGAAACAATACCCGTTAGAGGACCAGAGCAGGATTGATAAAGATGATGAGATGTTTGGAAGGTAGAAGCCTCACCCCAACCCCTCTCCAAAGGAGAGGGAACTGGAAAATAGAGTACAATGAATTTAAGTTCCTATTAGTCAGAATAAAAAAGGATGTTTAAACAAAATTCAAAATACAGATTACATTATTTGATTGTGATGTCTGTTTTGTTGGTAATGATTACTGTTTTTAACTTTTACGATTTTTACGAAAAGAAAGACGGCATGAAAATGATTGGAGGTATTGTATTTGGATTAATGGCTATTTTTTATGCCTATGATCTGTATGAATTTATTAAAAATAAAAAACGCATTAATAGCTGAGCGGGTATGAGTGATCACATTTTATTACCGGAAGGAAGTATTGAAAAGCAGACCACTACGCTTAACCTGGGGCCAACGCACCCGGCTACACATGGTGTTTTCCAGAATATTTTGGAATTGGATGGTGAGCGTGTAATGAAATCTACTTCTACCATCGGCTATATTCATCGTGCCTTTGAAAAGATTGCAGAACGCAGGCCTTTATATCAAATTACACCGCTTACCGACCGTTTAAATTATTGCTCATCACCCATCAACAACATGGGCTGGCATATTACATGCGAAAAATTACTGGGTGTACAAACTCCAAAAAGAGTTGATTATTTAAGGGTGATCATTATGGAGCTGGCAAGAATTTCAGATCACCTGATTTGCAATTCTATTGTGGGTGTGGATAGCGGTGCCTTCTCAGGATTTTTATACGTAATGCAATATCGTGAACTAATTTATGAAATATATGAAGAAGTATGTGGCTCCCGCCTTACTACTACTATTGGGCGTATTGGCGGTTTTGAAAGGAATTTCACTCCTACGGCATTCCAGAAACTCGAAAAATTCTTAAAGGAATATCCTAAAGTATTAAAAGAGTTTGAAAACCTGTTTACCCGTAACCGCATATTCATGGATCGTACAATTGGCTGCGGACCTATCTCTGCAGAACGTGCATTGAATTACGGTTTCACCGGACCAAACCTGCGTGCTGCCGGTGTTGATTATGATGTAAGGGTGCATACACCATATAGCAGCTATCAGGATTTTGATTTCACGGTTCCGGTTGGTACCACCGGCGATTGTTACGACCGCTTTTTGGTACGTAACGAAGAAATGTGGCAGAGCCTGAGCATTATTGAACAGGCTTTTCAGAAAGTAAAAGAATTTAAAGGTGCCGAGGCTGAAGTTTTTCATGCTGATGTGCCTGCCTATTATTTACCAGAGAAAAAAGATGTGTACACCAAAATGGAAGCACTCATCTATCACTTTAAAATTGTGATGGGCGAAGCGGAAATGCCTGTTGGCGAAGTGTACAGTTCTGTAGAAGGTGGTAATGGCGAATTGGGATTTTACCTGATAAGCGATGGCGGAAGAACACCTTACCGTTTACATTTTCGCAGGCCATGTTTTATTTATTACCAGGCATTTGAAGAACTGGTGAAAGGTGGTATGCTGAGTGATGCAGTAATTACCATGAGTAGTTTGAATTTGATTGCTGGGGAGATGGATGCATAAATAATAACAGGAAAATGAATATTGATAATACTATAGAAAAAGTAGGGAAAAAAGCATCTTTTTCGGAAGCAGAAGAAATGGAAATAGAATATTATGCTAATCTTAACTGGAAAGAGAGTGCAAAAAATGTAGAACAAATGCGGAAAATGATTTGGAGTAAAGAGTATGAAATTGGGATGTTGAAAACGATGGCTATAGCTGGACTTAAAGAAGACAGGGATGATATTAAATGAAAATTTTATTGATTTCATTTCATTACTCAATAAGCATGAGGTAAAATATGTTTTGGTAGGAGGGTGGGTTGTAATATTTGAAGGATATAGCCGGACAACGGGTGATATGGATGTGTTTGTTGAAATTAGTGAAATCAATGCTTCTAAAATATTACAGGTTATAAAAGAATTTATGGGGTCTTCATTAGGATTTGTAAAGGAAGATTTTTTAAAAGAGAATAATATTTTAATGATAGGAAAAACTCCGTTAAGAATTGATATTATAACTACAATTGATGGTGTTAGTTTTGAAGAAGCTAATAAGACAAGCAGAATTTATACAGACGAAGGAACAGACATAAGATGTATTCATATTAACGAATTAATAAGCAATAAAAAAGCATCTGGAAGATTAAAAGATTTGGCAGATGCAGAAATGCTGGAGAAAATTTTAAAAAAGCGAAAGAATAAAGAATGAAAATTGAATTTTCACTGGACAAATTAAATGAGGTAGCAGTAATCGTTTCCCGTTATCCCGAAGGCAAACATAAAAGTGCCCTGCTGCCGGTGTTACATCTGGCTCAGCAGGAATTTGGGGGCTGGCTTGATGTGCCCGTAATGGATTACGTGGCCTCGGTTTTAAATATTGAGCCTATTGAAGTGTACGAAGTGGCCAGCTTTTACAGCATGTATAATTTAAGCAAGGTTGGTAAATATATGTTTGAAGTTTGCCAGACAGGGCCATGCATGATCAACGGTAGTGATAATATTATTAATTACATCAAAGAGAAACTGAACATTGGGGTTGGTGAAACAACTGCTGATGGTATGTTTACTTTAAAAACAGTAGAGTGCCTGGGTGCCTGTGGTTATGCACCTATGATGCAGTTGGGCAAACATTATCGGGAGCATCTTACTAAAGAAAAGGTAGATGCTATTATTGAAGAATGCAGGGCAAAAGCTAATTAAGATTGAAAAGTTCGTTGACGATATTGTTTTTCTTCTTTGTTGCATTTGCAAATGCACAACTTGCCCCGCCATTGCGGGGAACCGATGAAGAAAAATTAATTTCCACAATAAAAGAATTTCACCAGGCGCTGGTTAATAAGAATACAGTTTCTATAAACCAGCAAATGGATAAGGTGCTAAGTTACGGCCACAGCAATGGCTGGGTAGAAACGAAAACGGAGATGATGAAAAACCTGGAAACCGGTTATATCACTTACCAGAGTTTTAAAGAAGATAGTATTTCAGTTTTTATAAATGGAACAATGGCTAATGTGCGTTTTGTAGCAGACATTACCGCAACTATGAAAGCCACAACAACTACCTTTCATTTAAAAGTATTGGAAGTGTGGGTGAAGAAAGGAAAGCGTTGGGTGTTGTTTGCAAGGCAGGCGGTAAAAGCCCCCTAAATCCCCCGAAGGGGAACTTTAGAGTCTGACAACTAAAGACAGTTTTAAAATGGAATTAATAATAAAAAAGTTAAGAATAAAATCAGATGCAAGCAAAAGGAGAATTAATTTATAAAGATGTATATGTTGCTGTTATTCTGGCTATAGTTATTTACTATTGGGATAATGAATTACACAATTTCTGGAGATTATTATTTCTGTATTTTTTTGTTAGGCAAATACTGGCGCATGTTAAATATTATAAATTGAACAATAGAGTTTACTAATAAATAGGCGATGAGTTTAATAGCTGATTCGCAAATTTGCAGATATGTCAAGAAAATTATTATTAGAAAAAGCACATGTTGAAAACATCAGGTTATATGATGTGTACCGCCGTGAAGGCGGTTACCGCAGCGTGGAGAAGGCATTGAAAATGGCTCCTGCCGATATTGTTGAAGAAGTGAAGAAGAGTGGTTTAAGAGGCCGTGGTGGTGCAGGTTTTCCTACAGGTTTAAAATGGAGTTTTATTGCAAAACCCGAAGGCGTTCCCCGCCATTTGGTGGTAAATGCCGATGAAAGCGAACCCGGTACTTTTAAAGACAGGTACCTGATGGAATTTATTCCGCATATTTTAATTGAAGGAATGATTGTTTCTTCTTTTGCGCTTGGCTCCAATGTTTCATACATATATATACGTGGCGAATACCATTGGATAGTTGATATTTTAGAACAGGCCATTGCAGAAGCAAAGCACAATGGCTTTCTTGGTAAAAATATTTTAGGTAGCGGCTTTGATTGTGAAATTTATGTGCATCGTGGTGCAGGTGCTTATATCTGCGGCGAAGAAACTGCATTGATAGAATCGCTGGAAGGTAAACGCGGTAACCCAAGAATTAAACCACCTTTCCCGGCTGTAAAAGGCGCCTGGGAAAGGCCAACCGTGGTTAATAATGTAGAAACCATTGCTGCAGTTGTTCCCATCATCAATGATGGTGGCGAGGAATATGCAAAGATCGGTGTTGGAAAAAGCACCGGTACCAAATTAATGAGTGCCTGTGGTAATTTAAATAAGCCCGGTGTTTATGAAATTGATATGACTATTTCTGTAGAAGAATTTATTTATAGCGATGATTATTGCGGAGGTATTCCCAACGGCAGAAAATTAAAGGCATGTATCCCCGGCGGATCATCAGTGCCCATTCTCCCGGCTAATTTATTATTAACAACGGCTAAAGGAGAAAAGAGATTGATGAATTACGAAAGCCTGAGTGATGGCGGTTTTGCAACCGGTAGTATGATGGGCTCTGGTGGTTTTATTGTATTGGATGATAACCAGTGCGTGGTAAAACATACTTATACATTGGCAAGATTTTATCGTCATGAAAGTTGCGGACAATGTTCGCCCTGCCGTGAAGGAACAGGATGGATGGAAAAAATATTATTGAATATTGAAAACGGAAAAGGAAAGATCAGTGATATTGATTTGCTTTGGGATATTCAACGCAAGATTGAAGGAAATACCATTTGCCCGTTGGGCGATGCAGCGGCCTGGCCAGTTGCAGCAGCCATCAGGCATTTTAGAGATGAGTTTGAGTGGCATGTAAAAAATCCGGTGGAGTGTTTGACGAGTAATTATGGTTTGGCGCATTATGCGGATGAGATTCATGTACCGGTAATAGCGTAATTTTTTCACGCAAGGCGCAAAGTTTTTAAGACGCAAAGAAAATATGACCGAAAATGAAATTTCAAAACTAGTTGTTGACTTGTGTTTTAAAATTCATAAGCAATACGGTCCTGGACTTTTTGAAAGTGTGTATGAGGAGATATTTTGCTATGAATGGAATAAAAATGGAATTCCATTTAAGAGGCAACATGGAGTTCCGTTGGTTCATGAAGAAATAAAAATGGAAATTGGGTTTAGGGCGGACGTAATAATTGATGATAAAGTAATAGTAGAACTTAAGTCTGTAGAATCATTGGCAGATATACATTACAAACAGGTTCAAACTTATTTGAAATTGACTAAAATAAAATTGGGATTATTGATAAATTTCAATGTTACTTTAATTAAAGATGGGATGCACAGAATCGTAAATAACTTATAAAACTTTGCGCCTTGTTTCCTTTGCGACTTTGCGTGAAAAAATAATATGGCAGACGAAATAAAAAAAGAAGCACCTGCAACATTTAAAGTAACCATCGACAACATCACCATAGATGTTGCCCCTGGCACTACTATATTAAATGCTGCCAGGCAAATTGGTGGCGATGTTACACCGCCTGCCATGTGCTATTACAGCAAGTTGGAAGGAAGTGGCGGTAAATGTCGTACCTGTTTGGTAGAAGTTGCTGCAGGCTCAACAGCCGATCCAAGGCCCATGCCCAAACTGATGGCCAGTTGCCGCACAACAGTAATGGACGGCATGGTTGTAAAAAACATCACCAGCGAAAAAGTAATTGATGCAAGAAATGGAGTGGTTGAATTTTTACTGATCAATCATCCGCTTGATTGCCCTATTTGCGATCAGGCCGGCGAATGTCACTTGCAGGACCTGGGCTACGATCATGGTAAAGCAGGCACACGCTACGAATTTAAAAGAAGAACTTTCGAAAAAGAAGATATTGGTCCTTACATACAGTTACACATGACAAGGTGTATTCTTTGTTATCGTTGTACTTATGTGGCTGATCAAATTACCGATAAAAGAGTGCATGGAATTTTAGACCGTGGCGATCATGCAGAAATATCAACCTATATTTCCAAAGCCATTGAAAATGATTTCAGCGGCAACATGATTGATGTTTGCCCCGTTGGCGCATTGACCGATAAAACTTTCCGTTTCAAGAACAGGGTTTGGTTTACCAAGCCGGTTGATGCACATCGTGATTGCGAAAATCCCAAATGCTGTGGTAAAGCAACTTTGTGGTTGCGTGGCGATGAAGTATACAGGGTTACTGCACGTAAAGATGAGTGGGGAGAAGTACAGAGCTACGATGGTAAACCCGGCTGGATATGCAATACCTGCCGCTTTGATAAAAAGAAAACAAGCGATTGGACAGTAGAAGGGTTATCAACCATCAGCCGTCATTCGGTTATTGGTGCCAATAAATATGCAACTCTGGAAATGCCAAATGATACCATTAAAAAAGTATTGAATGGCCGTGATCCTAAGTTATTAATGAACATACATAATGTGAGCGGTGTAAATAACCCAAACATTCATTTAAGTGAAATTGACAGACCATCGCATATGAGCGATTTTGCAAAGTCGGATGATTTTGTAAAAGGTGATGGAGAATCAACCCAATGGGGTTTACCAAAAGAATAAGATTTATTTTAAAAAACGGATATGCTTTTAGCAATTGATTTCGCATTAATTATTGAGAAACTGGTTTTGATCATTATTGTTGTAATGGCATCATTGCTTATTGCCATGTACGCGACCTATGGCGAAAGAAAAATTGCTGCCATTTTGCAGGACAGGCGTGGCCCCAACCGTGCAGGCCCATTTGGTATTTTGCAACCTGTTGCCGATGGATTGAAACTGTTTTTTAAAGAAGAGATCATCCCGGATTTTTCTTCTAAATTTTTATTTATCCTCGGCCCTTCGCTTGCCATGCTTACTGCAATTATGACAAGCGCTGTTGTTCCCTGGGGAGATAAAATACATTTTTTCGATAGAGATATTTCTTTACAGATTGCCGATGTAAATGTTGGAATATTGTATGTGTTTGCTGTTGTAAGTATGGGTGTGTATGGTATTATGATTGGCAGTTGGGCAAGTAATAATAAATTTTCTTTGATGGGTGGCTTAAGGGCTGCGTCGCAAATCATCAGTTACGAACTGGCCATGGGTATTACTATCATAGCTCTGCTGATGGTAACGGGAACTTTAAGCCTTAAAGAAATGGTACTGCAACAGCAGGCAGGTTATTGGAATATTGTTTATCAGCCATTAGGCTTTTTATTATTTCTTATTTGCTCATTTGCAGAATGTAACCGGGCACCTTTCGATCTTTCGGAAGCTGAGAGTGAGTTGATTGGTGGCTATCATACAGAGTATTCATCCATGAAACTGGGTTTCTACCTTTTTTCTGAATACATCAATATGTTTGTAAGCAGTGTAATTATGGCTACTTTGTTTTTTGGCGGATATGATATTCCTTTCTTAAATGAAGCAGATTATAACCAAAACTGGATGGCACTGTTTGGCATACTGGCACTAATGGCAAAAGTTATTTGTTTTATATTTCTGTTTATGTGGGTAAGGTGGACCATTCCAAGATTCAGGTACGATCAGTTAATGAACCTGGGCTGGAGGATTTTGATTCCGATATCATTATTTAATATGCTGGTAACAGGGGCCATCATTTTATTAAAACAGAATAATTGGCATTTTTAAAATTGTAATTCTAAAAGCTGTCAGCCTGAGCTTGTCGAAGGCTGGTTGATAAAAAAAATAAATCCGTAGTTAACGGAAAAATATGCAAGCATTAACAAACAGATTAAAGCAGGTTGATCGCCGGAAAATGAATTTTCTGGAGAGTCTTTACCTGGTGGCTATTTTTAAGGGTATGCTCATCACATTCAGCCATATCTTTAAAAAGAAACCGACGATCAATTATCCTGAAAAAACAAGGCCCTTCAGTCCTGTTTTTCGTGGTCTTCAAATTTTGAACAGGGATGAGGAAGGACGTGAAAACTGTACTGCCTGTGGTTTATGTGCAGTTGCCTGTCCGGCAGAAGCCATAACCATGGAAGCTGCAGAAAGGCAACCAGGAGAAGAAAATTTATACAGGGAAGAAAAATATGCAGCCAAATACGAGATCAATATGCTGCGTTGTATTTTTTGCGGATTGTGTGAAGAAGCCTGTCCAAAAGATGCAATTTATTTAAGCGAAACTTTTGCACCAGCCGATTACCAGCGCAAACAATTCATTTATAAAAAAGAAGAATTATTGATACCGCACCCAATTGAAGATCCCGAAGCATATAAAAAAGCGTTGGGCAACAGGGCAAAAAAAGAAACGGTTAATTAAAGGATATGAGCATTACAGAAATATTATTTTGGGGTTTATCAGCTTTGGCTTTGTTCAGTGCTGTAATGGTGGTTGCCAGTAAAAGCCCCGTGCACAGTATATTATATCTCATTGTTGTATTCTTTGCCATTTCGGGCCATTATATTTTATTGAATGCACAGTTTTTAGCCATCGTAAATATTATTGTGTATGCCGGTGCTATTATGGTGTTGTTTTTATTTGTGGTAATGCTGATGAATTTAAATGCAGAATCGGAACCCAAAAAACACCGGATGCTGCAGTTTGCCGGATTGATATCAGGCGGTTGTTTGTTCCTGGTTTTAATTGCTGCTATATCAGAAACAGCACAGGCATCCAATATGGTGCAGATGGGCAGTGGCAACAATGGTCTAATCAAAAACCTTGGAATGGTTTTGTTTAAAGATTATGTGCTGCCATTTGAGATCAGTTCGGTTTTATTTTTAAGTGCAATGATAGGAGCGGTGGTTATTGGTAAAAAAGAAAGAAGTTAATTTAATATGGAAATTAAATGGTACATAGGTTTGGCGGTAGCGCTGTTCTGCACCGGAATCGTGGGGGTACTTACCCGCCGCAATTCCATCATTATTTTTATGTGCATTGAGCTGATGTTGAATTCAGTGAATTTATTGCTGGTGGCATTTTCAAAAATGCATGCAGCGTCTGCAGTGATGCAAGCCAATCCAAACGTGGTAAGCGATGCACAGATCTTTGTATTTTTTATTATGGTGGTAGCGGCAGCAGAAGTAAGTGTGGGACTGGCTATCATTGTAATGCTTTATAGAAATACGCATTCGGTGGATGTGAATTTTTTAAACAGGTTAAAAAACTGACAACAGACAACAGACCACGGACCACGGATGTATTCCGTTGTCAGTGGTCTGTTGTCCATCGTCAAAATTGATTTATGGGAAATGTTTTTCAATTAGTTTGGCTGATACCTGTACTGCCTTTGCTGGGCTTCCTAATTAATGGGTTGGGTAGAAAGCAGGTTTCAAAAACAATGGCCGGTATTATCGGCAGCGGAACCGTGTTGGCTTCATTTGTAATCAGCCTGCTGGTTTTTATGCAGTTGAATAGTGGCAATGTTCCTGCAGCACCTTTTCATTATTTCGATTTTATAAATATTACCGCACTTAAAATTGGTTTCGATTTTCAGATCGACCAGCTTTCTTCTGTCTTCTTATTAATAATTACCGGTGTAGGTTTTTTGATACATGTCTATTCAACTGCTTACATGCATGAAGAGGAATCAAAAGATTTTGCAAAATATTTTGCGTATTTAAATCTCTTTGTTTTTTCAATGTTGTTGTTAGTGATGGGAGCCAACTTTGTCATCATGTTTATCGGTTGGGAAGGTGTGGGGCTTTGTTCTTATTTGCTCATCGGTTTCTGGTTTAAAAATACCAACTACAATATTGCAGCAAAGAAAGCCTTTATCATGAACCGTATTGGCGATCTTGGTTTTTTACTCGCTGTTTTTTGGCTGATATCAAAACTGGGCACAGCAGATTATCATACTGTATTTGCCAGTGTTTCTAAATTAACTGTAACAGATATTACCGGTATCACCATGTTATTATTTGTTGGCGCAATGGGTAAGAGTGCTCAAATTCCTTTGTACACCTGGTTGCCCGATGCGATGGCTGGTCCAACTCCTGTGAGTGCATTGATACATGCTGCTACCATGGTTACTGCCGGTATCTACATGATTGCCCGCAGTAATATTTTATATACCATGGCACCGGTTACACAGTGTGTTGTTGCCATTGTTGGTTTATCAACTGCAATTCTTGCAGCCACTATTGCTTTAAAGCAAAACGATATTAAAAAAGTATTGGCTTACTCAACCGTAAGTCAGTTGGGTTATATGTTTTTAGCATTGGGTGTTGGTGCTTATACCGGTGCCGTATTTCATGTAATGACACATGCATTTTTCAAAGCTTTATTATTCCTGGGTGCAGGTAGTGTTATACATGCTATGAGTGGCGAACAGGATATCCGTAACATGGGCGGATTGAAAAAATACATGAGTGTGACGCACATTACTTTCTTATTAGCATGTTTGGCTATTGCCGGTATGCCACCGTTCTCAGGTTTCTTTTCTAAAGATGAAATTTTAGCGGCCGCCTTTGAAAAATCACCATTGCTCTGGGGCGTGGGCGTTGCAGGAGCAATCATGACCGCTTTTTATATGTTCCGTTTATATGCCATGACCTTCCTCGGAAAATTCAGAGGTACACATGAGCAGGAACATCACCTGCATGAAAGCCCTAAAGCTATTACAATACCATTAATTATTCTTGCAATCCTATCAGTTGTCGGTGGATGGATCGGTATACCTGAAGCTTTTATGCATGGCGGACACAGGCTGGAAGAATTTTTAGCTCCGGTATTTGCACAAAGCAATGCGCTAACAGAAAAGCATAATCTTTCTCATGCAACAGAATATATGTTGATGGGTGTTTCTGTTGCAGCGGCATTAGCAGCATTGGTTTTTGCCTGGAGCAAATTCAGCAAATATCAAAAAGTTGAAAAAGAAGAAACAGGCCTTGGAAAAGTGTTGGCCAATAAATGGTATGTAGATGAATTGTATGATACCATTATTATTAAACCTGTTCTCTCAATCGCAAAATATTTCAACAATATTTTTGAAAAGAAAGGTATTGATGGATTTGTAAACGGTGTTGGTAAAGCAGTTAATTATGGCAGCCGCCAAATTCGCTTATTACAATCGGGCCAGGTTGGTATTTATGTTTTAATGATGGTGCTGGGCATTTTGTTATTTTTTATTATTCAATTGTTTTTATAAATAGATATGGACCCAAAAAATATTTGGATAACATTTCCTGAGTTACTGATCTGGTTTCCGCTAATAGCGGGGCTGGTGGCCTTTATTATACGTAAGGAAAAAGCAGTAAAGAACTGGGCAATTCTGGCATCATTGATTACGCTGGGCATATCAGTAGCAAGTTTGGCTTATGCCGATAATACAAAACATTTTTACCTCAACAACGTAAGCTATTTCTGGCTCAGATATCTCGGCAGCAATTTTTCATTGGGCCTTGATGGGATGGGGCATATGCTTACTGCACTAACAGCAGTTGCATTTCCCCTCATTTTTATTGCAACTAATAAAACAAACTATAAAAACGCCAATGTTTTTTATGGCTTAATGCTGTTAACACAATCCGGGTTAATGGGTGTGTTTACTGCAATGGACCTGCTGGTGTTTTATTTCTTTTGGGAGCTGGCTGTTATACCGGCTTACTTTTTATGCAGCCGCTGGGGCGGAGAAAGAAGAATTCAGGCAACCTTTAAATTCTTTGTGTACACTTTTACTGGCTCTTTATTAATGCTGGTTGGCATCATATACTTATATATGCATACCATGCCCGGGCCAAGTTCCGAGCATTCTTTTTCTATGAATGCTATTTATTCTCTCTTGCTTTCTCCGGCAGAAAAAAACTGGATCTTCTGGCTTTTCTTTGTTGCATTTGCTATAAAAATGCCGGTGTTCCCATTCCATACCTGGCAGCCCGATACCTACGAACAGGCACCCACTTCAACAACCATGGTGCTAAGTGGTATTATGGTTAAGATGGGTGTGTTTGCGGTGATACGCTGGATACTTCCTGTCTTTCCCGATGCAGTTACAAAGTTTGATAATATAGTTATCGGCCTTTCGGTAATTGGCATGATATACGCCAGTTTAATTGCCATAAAACAAGATGACCTGAAACGCTTTGTTGCTTATTCATCCATTGCACATATCGGCTTAATGTGTGCAGCAATTTTTACAAAAAGCGAAATTGGTTTGCAGGGCGTAATGATACAGATGTTCAGTCATGGTATTAATATAATTGGTATGTGGATAGTGGTTGACTTGATTGAAAAACAAACTGGCACCCGTAAAATTTCGGAGCTGGGCGGTATTGCTCACAAGGCTCCGGTATTAACCATTTTTTTGGTGGTGATTGCACTGGCAAATATAGCCTTGCCATTAACCAATGCATTTGTGGGAGAGTTTATGATGTTCACAGGCTTATTCACATTTAATTTTTGGTATGCGGCTGTTGCCGGCCTCAGTATTATTCTGGCAGCTGTGTACACTTTAAATATGGTACAAAAAGTTTTTTACGGCGAAGCAAACATTGTTACAGAAAAAATACAGGATATATCATTGAATCAGAAATTGGTGTTGGCAGTGTTGGTTGTATTGATTTTCTTTTTTGGGGTTTATCCGCAGCCACTTTTCGACTTAACAAAAGATACAGTCTTAAATATAATAACAAGATTAAAGTAACATAAAAAGGTAATCCCCCTTTAGGGGATAGGGTATGAACGCAATAATATTAACAGCAATCTGGGGAGTGATGATGATGTTGGGTGGTGCTTTTATTAAAAGTAAGACCACGCCCAAATACCTGGCAATTTTTGGATTGGCAGCAATACTTATTGCCAATTGTGTACAAATGAATTCGGGCATAGCTTTCTTTACTGTTGATGTAAAAGACATGCTGCATTTCAACAGTTTCAATTTAACATTCATTAATGTGGCTTTTGGCTGTACACTGCTTTTCTTTTTATTAAGCGGCAGAGATATTGAAAAAGTAGGTGAAAATGTTTCTGAATATTTTGCACTGATATTTTTTATTTTATGCGGCATCGCCATCATATCTACATTCAATTCATTGTTGATGTTGTTTATCGGTATCGAAATTGTTTCAATACCACTTTACATTTTAACCGGTAGCGATAAAAGAAATTTAAAAAGCAATGAAGCGGCGCTGAAATATTTTTTGATGGGTGCCTTTTCTACCGGTATCATGTTATTGGGTATTGCATTTTTGTATGGCGGCAGTGCAACCGGTTCGTTTTATGTTGATAATATCATTTCGGGTAATGCCCCTATGCCGCCTATGATTGCGATTGGGCTGGTATTGCTGTTAATATCTATGTCTTTTAAAGTATCGGCTGCGCCATTTCATTTCTGGACACCTGATGTGTACGATGGAGCGCCAACGGTTTTCACTTCCTTTATGGCTACCATTGTAAAAGCTGCAGCATTTTTTGCTTTTGTACGCTTATTTGAAAATGCTTTTGGCAGTATGCATGAGCAATGGCAAACACTTATTGTGATTCTTATTGCAGCAACATTATTGATAGGAAATCTCACGGCAGTTTTTCAGCAAAGTGTAAAACGCATGCTGGCTTATTCCAGTATTGCGCAGGCAGGCTTTATGCTGTTTTCTTTATTTGCATTAAACAATCTTGCCAAAGAAGGTTTGGTGTTGTATGCAGCAGCTTACAGCCTGGCAAGCATCGGCATCTTTGCCATCTTAATTAAAATGAAAGATTACACCATTGATGGTTTTAACGGCCTTGGTAAACAACAACCATTGCTGGCTGTTACCGCAACTGTATTTCTTTTATCATTAACCGGCATTCCTTTAACGGCAGGTTTCCAAAGTAAATTTTTTATGCTCATGGCAGCTGTTCAAACCGGGCATCATATCTGGCTGGTAATTTTTGCCGTGCTTTGTGCGGCTATCAGTGCTTAT
>JAYUZB010000055.1:0-16299 GCA_043752185.1 Chitinophagaceae bacterium | reverse complement strand
TCAGCGTAAATCTTGTCATGGAGTCGGTACCGCCGGAAACAACCACATCAACAATATTATTTCTTATAAGCCTTGCACCTAAAAAAATGGTATTGGCCGATGATGAACAGGCCGTGCTGATGGTGGTGATATAATCTTTAATACCCAATGCATCGGCAACCAGTTCTGTTACGCTGCCACACTCGTGGTTAATAACATCACGTAGTTTTCCTTTTCTGTTATCAGATAAAAATTCGGTGAAGAAGTTTTCGGTTTTATCCATGCCCCCAACAGATGTGGCAGAAATAAATCCCGTGCGTAAGTCTTTAATATTTTCAATGCCTGCATTTGCAAGCGCTTCCTTTGCTGCTACTAAACTTAACAATGCAGTGCGGCTTTTTATGTTTGGTAAGCCGGCAAGTTGTGCAAGCTCCTCATTGCTCAACTTTACCTCGGCAACGGGCAATCTGTTGCTGTGCGCCGAATGTAAGTTTCGCATCTGTCCCATTCCGGCCCGGCCGTTTTCCAATGCATCCAGGCATTCGGCAACATTGTTGCCTATTGCCGAAATGATACCGGTACCGGCAACAAAAACGGGTTCATTATTATTAAGCATTCTGAGCTTGATGAGCAGTTATATATTCGGCCATGGTGCGTACGGTTTTAAAAACCTTGGGACCGTCTTCTGCATTTGATAATTTGATTTTATACTGCTGTTGCAATAAAACAATCAATTCCAGCGCATCTATCGAATCAAGGCCAAGGCCTTCAACAAACAGGGATTGGTCATTTCCAATATCCTCTGGTTTAGTATCCTGCAAATTCAACTGGGCAATGATCTGTGTTTTCAGATCTGACATTAATTTATCCATTTTGTTACTGGTGTATTTTAGTAAGATTTTCTTTTGTAAAATTAACTGAATTGGCGCTTTTATCTTTCTCTATTAAAAATAAAGTTGCATTATAATTTTTGTCCAGCACATCTACCCAGCCGCAAATACAACACTGCAATATATTATTATTAATCAGGTTGCCTACATATTGCTCCATAAACCCGGCATCAAAAGCTACAGAAATAAAAAAAGCATTCTCGCCCTTAAAATGATGCCTGATGGATATTTCGCCAATTACAATATTAGGCAATGTGTAAACAAACTGGGCCGGGCTGGCAATGGTTTTTGTGGTTTCGTAGTATTTGATGTCAGTATCCAGACTTGCATTGGCGTTTGACAGAACGATGCCAATATCTTCCGGATTATATTTTTCCTTATCAAAATTATCTTTTAATAAAACTTCGTTGGCCAGCCATCCCAGTTTACTCAGGTTATCCATTTTATGAAACTTGGGATATTGAAATTCAAAATGGCGGTATACCGCAACCAGGAATTCCGGCAGCTCCAACTCCTTTTCTTCAAACACGGGCAGCCCGTTTTTATAAACAATATTATTGTTGATAATGCAGCTGGCCGTAATATAATTTTCTGTTTTCAATATGTATGATCCCTTTCTTGGCTAACACGAACATGTCAGTCTTTTTTATTTACACAGCAAGCGCATCTCTTACTTTAATAAGTTTTGCCAATTTAATTAATGCAATGTTATGGTCTTTTACGTAAGGATTATTGGTATCCCAAACATAACCTGCCAATACCGAGCATATCATACTTTTAATATCGGCCACCTGGTTATCGGCAAAAAAGATGGTATCAAGCGTTCCCTCGTACCATGCCATTACATACGATCGAAAAGTGTTTACACCCTGCATCATTACTTCGGTATAATCTTTTTCCCAATCTACATTTTGGCCCTGTAATTTTTTAATTACAAGATGTGCAGCCGTTTGGCTTGAAACCGTTGCCAGTGTTACACCCGATGAAAAAACAGGATCTAAAAATTCTGTTACATTACCTGTTAACACAAAACCATCGCCATAAAATTTTGTGGTGCTTACAGAATAAGATTCAAGTATCCTTGGTTCAATAACAAACTCTACATCCTTCATTCTTTCGCTTAAATATGGCTCACTGGCTATTAATGCCCTTAACTGCTCTTCGGGAGTTCCGGATACTGATTTAAAAAATTCAGGTTCACCCACAAAACCTACAGATGTTTTTCCGTCTGAGAAAGGTATTACCCAAATCCATATTCCTTTTTGGTGTACGATGATGGTAATACGGTTCGGCTCATCATCCAAAGTGCGTTTGGTATCTACTACATGGGTAAATAATGCTTTTCTCGGTGGCAGGTTTGATGGCTTATCCATGTTGAATAAACGTGGTATCACTCTTCCGTAGCCGCTACCATCCACAATAAACCGAGCTTCAATAAGCGATTTATTACCGTTAATATCTTCAACTGTTGTTATAGAATCGTTGCCATTGAATTCAATACCGGTTACGGTTGTTTCATAAGCTACTGGTATGCCCATCTTTTCGCAGGTATTGGCCAGGGTTTTATCAAATTCGCCACGGGGTACCTGCCAGGTCCAGCTCCAGCCGGGTGTAAACTGATCGGCAAAAAAGTAATCACAAACCTTTCCATTTTTTACAAACTTTGCCCCAAATTTTTCCTGAAATCCTTTTTCTTTTACTGCATCTATAAAACCTGCTTCCTCCAAAGCTTCCATGCAACGGGGTAACAGGCTTTCGCCAATTACAAACCGGGGAAATTTCATTTTTTCAACTATCCTTACAGAAAAACCTGCCTTTTTTATTATTGAAGCGGCAACGGTTCCTGCGGGACCGGCACCAATAACCAGCACATCTGTTTTTTCTGTTTTCATGTGTTTTATTTTCTTTTCTTACATTTCAACAATGTCTGGCTCAAACCTATATTATCTGTTTGTTCTACAATTTCAAGTCCTGCCTCCTCAATGCATTTAATAAAAACTTCAGAGTTATACATCTGGCTGTTACCATTTGCCATTACTGTAAAGTAAAGAGAAAGTTGTTGTAAACAAAATGCCCCAATTTCAAATTTCTGCCTGTCCCAAAGCGGCTCCATAATAATTACCTGGCCATTTTCATCCAGCGCCTCACAACATCTTTTTAAAATAGATACAATTTCGGTTTCTGAAAAACAATCCAGAAACTGGCTCATCCAGATGGCATCAAATCCGCCCGGTATCTTTGTTTGTTCGTCCAGAATGTTTACCGGTAAAAAAGAGATTCTTTCATTAAGGCCCAGTTCTTCAATTGTTTTTTTTGCAACATTCACCTGTCCGGGTAAATCCATAATTGTAATATGAATATCCGGCGAAAATTTTGAAGATGCAATAGCCCACTTACCGGTATTGCCGCCAATATCTAATATGTTTTTCACAGTTCCGTTATAAACAAGCGGTAAAACCAGCGGAAATGCGTCATCAGAAAAAAAGTGGTCGTAATTAAACCAACTTTTCTGAACATGCGAAGGCAATTGAGATAGTGCCTCATAAATTGTGTTCCATTCACCAAAATGCTTTAAGCCCACCGGTTTGCCAGTTTGTATACTTTCCTCCAGGTGAAAAAATCCCTGATAATTTACATCCTGCACAAAATCCATATTGATATTTGTTAGGGGGTCGTTTAAAATAAAATGACCAGTTTTACCAAGCGTATATTTTTTATCATTTACCAAAACCAGGCCAAGCCCAAGTCCAGATTCCAATAAAACCCTTACTCCGTATATACTGAGTTTTACTTTTTCTGCAATTTCTTCATTGGTAATTCCATTTAGGCCACTGTCTTCAATTACTTTTAAAATACCTGAATCTCTGAGTACCCTGGCTGCCTGAAAAATTACCGGACCGTGGGCAATCCATTGTGCTGCCTCAATTGCTTCAAATGCCGTTTTTTTATCACTGGAAAAAAATTTCATACCTTAATTAAAGTGTGTTTTATTTTTAAATTATTGTTTGCTAAAAATCATTGCCGCATTACAACCTCCAAAACCGGATGCTGTTTTTAAAAAATGATCTGTTGTTGATTTGTATAAAGATGAACAGACATTTATTGTTGGGCTAACTCCTGAATTTTCAAATCCTCTGGTTGGCATTACCAGGTTTTCTTTTAATGATTGCATGGAAATGATGGATTCAATTAATCCGGCTGCACCCAATGTGTGACCATAATAACCTTTTAAACTGTTTACCGGTACATGCTGAAGGCCAGATAAGCTTATTGCTTTTGCTTCCATCTCGTCATTAAAGAGCGTGGCAGTACCATGTGCAGATATAAAACCAATTTCTTTTGCGGAAATACCGGAAGCATATATTGCTTTGTTGATTGCAAAACTTAATTCTTCGCCGGTACGGGAAGGCCCGCTGATGTGATTGGCATCGTTACTTACAGAACCTCCGCTTACTTTTATACCGCATGAATATGCTTCATTGGAAGTAAGAATTACTGTTCCTGCACCTTCGCCCAGGTTGATGCCATCTCTTGCAGCATCAAATGGTTTACATGGTAGCTGGCTTACTGCCTGAAAAGACTGAAAGCCCGACAAAACAAATTTGCTGATCACATCTGCACCGGCAACAACAGCATGTTGATACTGGCCCGATTGTATAAGCCGCATGCCTGTTAATATGGCAAGTATACCCGATATGCAGGCGTTTGAAATAATGATGGGCTGATTTGCAAATTGAAAATGATCAGCAACCAATTTAGCAGAGGCATTGAGCGAAATTCTTTTATTTAATGAATCGGATGTTTCCTCTGTTTCCAGTAAACTGATATTTCCTTTTGTAGATGAAATGATGAATGCTGTTTTTTTATCAGCAGGATCAACGGTGCTTTTTGATAACGCATCGCTTACAGATGCGATGAGCAGGTTTTCGAATTTTGTATATTTTTTTTGCTGATTATTTTCGAAAAAGACATCTGCAGCAAATAAACCCGCTTGAAAGGGCTGGTCGGATATACTACTATCATAATGCAATTTAATGCCCGATATATTTTGTTTAAGCTGCAAAAAATTTTCGGCAGTTGTTAAACCTATTGGTGATAAAATATTATCCGCACTAACAAAAATATCTGTCATAGTTTTTTCATTGTTGCTCCGCTGATATGTCACGAAGTATAAATTAAACCTGGCCGTGTTTCTTTTTCCAGGCTTCAAAAAATGGCGGATTAGACAGCTGAAGAACTGAATCATCCTTACTTAAAAAAACCTGAACAGAGGAGCCGGTTGCAACCAGTTCTCCACTGGCAGCATTAAAAAGCCGGTATGTAAATTTTAATTTTGCGGCTTCTGTTGGTACAAACCTGGTTTCAACAATTACCCGGTCTCCATAACGCAGTGAGCGTTTAAAATCGCACTGCACACTTACCACCGGTATTACAAATCCAAGTTTATATACTTCCAGGTAACCAAGGTCGTGTCTATTTCCAAAAGCTTCCCTGCCATCTTCAAAATAACGGATATAATGTCCATGCCATACAATACCCAGTGGATCGGCCTCATTAAACCTAACCAATACTTCCGTTTTGCTGCTCAATTCGTTTTTCATAGTTCTTAAAATCAACTGCCGTATTTAGAGCGCCATTCATTGTATTTTTTCTTATCAATATCATCAAGCACTTCTTTAATGGTTGATGCCCAGTAATTGCGAAAACCAATGCCGGTGGCTTTAGTAATAATGCGCTCTGTCATTAAAACTTTTTTAGTTTTCATATTAACCAGTGTTACCCAAATTGCTGCATCTCCTTTTTTATCTATTTTACGCATAGCTTCCATTACAAACAAAAGCCCAACTCCGTCTTTTCCAGAAATGTCTAATGCTTTAACAATTGAAGCAATATCTGATTCACTAAAGCGGTTAAAATCGGCCGAGTTGGTTGATATAATATCGTTTAGGTTTGCTTTAATGTTATTCTTACTTACAGCACTAAAATCGTTGCCTATATTGGATTTACGAAAAGCTCCTTTCAAATCAAATTTTTTAGGCTCTGCTACTATCAATTCGTTAATACTTCCATATAGGCGGTTGCGGATATCATCTGCATTGCCAACATCAAGCAAACGTGCTTTACTAAAATCAATACCAAGGTAAGTAAGCGAACTTTCGCTATTGTTGAATACCTCCTTTAGAGTTTGCGAAAAAGATGTGGTGCTGCCTGCAAAAAACATTACAAGCGCAAACAGCCAGTTGAGTTTTTGTGTACGTTTCATAATCAGGAATTTTTAAGTTGATTAATAAATATTTTTAGTTTGCATTGCTGTAAAATCAACGGGTAAATTTTCTTTTCCATTCTTTATATTTACTCCAGTCAATTTCCATAATAGTTTTTCTGATAACACTTACCCAGTAGTTTCTAAAACCAAAACCTTCTGCTTCACGTTCCATGCGTTCAGTCATTAAAAGCGTTTTTGTTTTCATGTCAATCAGCGTGATCCACACAGATCCATAACCCTTACCCCCCACTTTTTTCATCCCTTCCATGATGAAGACCAACCCAATTCCTTCTTTACTCTCCAAAGGTAAAGCCTCAACACAGTTTTTTATATCTGCTTCTTTCAATCTTTCAAAATCGGATTTACGGGTTGAAACGATATTAAGGGAATCAATTTTTTCATTATTTGACGTAACTGCACTAATATCAATATTTATTGTGTTTTTCCGGTTGAAAGCTGAGCCTATATCATAATTTTTACTGCCCTGTTCGTCCAGCACCAATTGATTCATACTTTTATATAATCGACCTTTGATGTCTGATGTGTTGATGGAGGGATTTTTAATGAACAGGTTCTTTGAGTAATCTATACCTAAATAGGTCAGCTGTGTAGAAGGGTTGCTAAAAAAATCTTTTAAAGTTTGTGAGAAAGAGGGTGTGCCACTGACTACTAACACAAAAGCAAACAATAACCTGAATTTGTGCTTCATGATCAGGAATTTTTAAGTTGATTAATAAATATTTTCATTTTGCATTGGGCAATCAACTGCCCGTTGCAGGTTATTTTTCCGGATATTAATGTTACATCAAAAATCTGATTCTCTGTGGTAATTTCTGTAATTAATTCATCGCCGGTTTTGGGCAGTGCAAATACCTGCAGGTTATTTACTGCGCCAATATAACCTACCAATACAGGCTTGTTTTCGGTATACGAAACATAACCGGCACTTGCAGCCGCAGTTTGAGCAATATTTTCTACCAGGCCAGGTTCTTTAAACATACCATCCTGCAAAAAAATATTATCTGCTTTTATACAAAACCCTGTTGTGGTAACCGTTTCGGTAACCGAAAAAAGTTTGTCAACCATTACAAAAGGCGGCTTTTGCGGAATAAGCGATTGAATGTCGTTAATTGCTGTCATCTGTTTTTTGTTCCCAAAAATTATAATAATTAAACCACTGTTCGGGGTATTGTTTAACCTTCTTTTCTATTTCATTCACATACTCGGTCAACATTTGAGGCATAATTTCATTTTTTGCAACAGCTGTATAATCTTTTATATCGCTTGCAAATAAATGATAGTGCAAATTACTTTCCTTTACTGCAAACACATACGAAACAGGAACCTTAAATTTTGATGCCAGCAAAAAAGGGCCCATCGGAAATCTTGCCGGTTCTCCTAAAAAAGGGGCAGTTAAAGTTTTGTTTCCTTCCAAAAATCTGTCGGCATGCATACAAACCAGCTCGTTGTTGCTTAATGCTTCGCTTATTTTATAAATATGGCTCAGGTCATTTTTAATAACAATAATGCTCATATTGCGCTTACCAATAACCCCCTCAAGATATTCTTTTATCTGTTCATGTTCGCCATCATACATTACAATATTGATGCGGCTTTCCAAGCGTATAAATAAATGGCCGGCTACATCCCAGTTTCCGATATGGGCACTCAATAAAATGCCTCCTTTTTTTAATGCTGCAATTTTGTGCAGGTTTTCTTCGCCATCAAAATCGAAACTGAAATTATTTTTTATACCTGACATGAGCACTACTTTATCAATAATGCCCTGGCCCAGTAAAAAATAATTTTTATAAAGTTTGATAAGTGATGAAACCCTTCCGTATCCAAGCTTACGCCGATACAGTAAATAAATTTGCCGGGATGCTTTGTAAGAAAAAAAGAAATAATACAGCACCACAAACCGCAACAGGAAGTAGGCTGGTAAAACACCAAATGTTTTTAATACCGATACAAAAATCCGGTATCCAAGCGGAGTACCTTTGGATTTGCCATGCCATGCAGACATTATGCCAGTTCTTTTGAATTTACACGGGAAATGATATAATCACAAAAATCCTGGAAGGTAGCAATATCTGTGAAGTCTTCGGGCTTTACCTTAAAAGCAAAATTACTTTCAATTACCACTACAAGGTCAATATAATCCAGGCTGTCGAGCCCAAGTGTTTCTTTTAAATTAGCTTCCGGCACTAACTTTTCTGGTTTCACTTCAAATTCCTCAATCAGGAATTCGTGAATTCTTTCAAGTATTTCTGTGTTTGTCATAAGCAGTCCTTTATTACAATTTCCTAATAATTAGCGATGAGTTAGTTCCTCCAAAACCAAAGGAGTTGGACAAAAATACAACTATATCTTTTTCAACGGCCACTTTTGCAATATTCAATTTTGCTGAGTCTTCATCCGGGTTTTCGAAATTTATGTTTGGTGCAACAAACGAGTTCTGCATCATTAAAACCGAATAAACAATTTCGCTTGCTCCTGCCATCCAGCACTCGTGGCCCGTCATAGATTTTGTTGAACTTACAAGGGGCTTGTGATTACCAAAAACTTCATCAATTGCTTTTGCTTCGCTGGCATCGCCTGCGGGCGTAGATGTTGCATGTGCATTTATATAATCCACATCAACAGCCATTATACCGGCAGCTTTCATGGCCATTTGTAATGATCTTACGGGCCCCTCTACCGTGGGGTTTGATATATGAGCTCCATTAGATGAAAACCCATATCCTATTACCTCTCCCAGTATTTTGGCGCCTCTTTTTTGGGCCGATTCCAGGCTTTCCAGAATAACCGTTGCAGCGCCGCCGCTGGGTATCAGCCCGTCGCGGTCACGGTCAAATGGGCGGGATGCTTTTATTGGCTCGTTTTCTCTTATTGAAAAGGCAGATAAAGCATCAAAAGTTCCCATAGATAAATGGTTTATCTCCTGGGCACCGCCACAAACTATACAATCCTGTAAACCCGATTTTATGAATTGATACCCCAGCCCGATGGAGTGAGACCCGCTTGCACAGGCTGCACTTACGGTAAAATTTATACCCCGTAATTTAAAAATAGTAGCCAGGTTCATAGTTACGGTAGAATTCATGGTTTGAAAAACCGCTCCCGAGCCTACCAAAGTGGTATCTTTTTTCTCCCTGATAATATCATTTGCTTCAATAATGGCTTTGCCGGTACTGTCATTGCCATATATAATACCTATTTCATTTTCGGCAATATAATCTGCATCAATGCCGGCATTTTCCAAAGCTTCTATAGTTGCCAGGTATGCATATTCGCCCTGTTGTGGCAACATAATACGGGCTCTGCGGTCCAAAGTTCCTTTCAATTCAGGCTTATTTACAAAGCCGGTCAGGCCCGATCTGTATCCATATTCCTTACGCACAGGATCCAGTATGATGCCCGATTTTCCCTTGTACAGAGAATCCCTTACCTCATTCAGGTTTTTTCCTATGCAGGAATATATGCCCATACCGGTTATAACAACTCTGTTCATATTAAGTAAAAAGTAAAAATTCAAAAATCAAAAATGGACTCTGCAATTATGAGTTCCCTTTTTTTAATTTTTACTTTTGATTTTTGACTTTAAGAATACAATCCTCCGTTTACCGAAATCACTTCGCCGGTTATATAAGCAGCGCCTTCAGTTGCTAAAAAACCAACAGTATGCGCAACTTCCTCCGGCGTACCAAATCGTTTTAACGGAACCATATTTTTTAATTCTGCTTCATTCAGCCCTTCGGTCATATCTGTTTTAATAAAGCCTGGTGCTACAGCATTTACGGTAATTCCTTTGCGGCCAATTTCCTGCGCCAATGCCTTGGTGGCACCAATTACGCCGGCTTTAGCGGCAGAGTAATTGGTTTGCCCCGGTAATCCTTTAAGGCCCGAAAGCGAAACGATGTTAATGATTCTGCCGTATTTTTTCATCAGCATACTGTTAACCACCAAACGGGTTACATAAAAAAAGCCATCCAGGTTTGTTTTTATTACACTGTCCCACTGTTCATCTTTCATCCACATCATTAAACCGTCATCACGTATGCCGGCATTGTTTACCAGCACTTCAATAACCTTGTCTGTATTGGCTTCCATCCAATCGCCCAGCTTGCTCATAATGGCTGCTTTGTCCGATACATCAAATTGTATAAGCTCCCCATCAACGCCTTTTTCTTTTACTAAAGCAAGTGTGTTATTTGCTTCTTCCTCATTCGATTTATAATTAATCAGCACATTATACCCCATCCCGGCCAGTTTAATACAAACGGCCCTGCCAATTCCTCTTGACCCTCCTGTAACTAATGCAAACTTCATGCTTACTTATTTTTTCTGTTAATCTGTAACTGTTGAAATAATTTTAAAACCACTATTAAGGAGTAACCTTTTCAGAAACCTTGCCCAGTTTGAATGAAATAACCGGATCAGATTTTTCGAAATATAATTTTATTCGTTGAAGGTCTTTATACTTTGGCTCGTCTTCAATAAACTTCGGAAACAATTTTCTAACCTCGGTATAAATATGATGTGTTTCGGTCGATAGCCTGTCTGTACATTTCAAATAATCAATAGCTTGCAACACCGTCATCATCTGTATGGCCAGCACTTCAAAAGAATTATCAATAACCCTTTTGGTCATTAAAGCGGCATTGCAGCCCATGCTTACAATATCCTGGTTATCGTTGTTGTTAGGTATACTGTGTACATACATGGGGAAAGACATGGTTTGATTTTCGGCCACGGTTGATGTAGCAGTAAACTGCATACCCTGCATACCAAAATTAAAGCCCAGCACACCAAGGTTTACAAAAGGCGGAAATTTCTGATTCAACTTTTCATTCAGCAAATAATTCAACTGCCTTTCGCTCAGCATAGATAATTTGGTAATGGCAATTTTCAGTTTATCCATTTCCAGCGAAACATAATCGCCATGAAAATTACCGCCATGAAAAATATTTTGATTCTGGTGATCAATCACCGGATTATCGTTAACCGAGTTCAATTCATCTACCACTACTTTTTCGGCCTGGCAAATGGTATCGTAAATGGGACCCAGTACCTGTGTAACGCAACGCAGCGAATAATATTCCTGCACTTTATCCTGAAACACTTCCTGGTCAAGCTTTTCGGGGTTATACAAATGTTCCGAACGGCTGCGGATCATTTTACTGTCTTTTAAAATATCCCGTAACTGTGCTGCCACTTTATTTTGTCCTTTGTGGTGTTTAACCACGTTCAATTCGTACGAATAATGATCGTCAAATGCTTCCACCACTTCATTTATCATGGCCGAAAGCATTACCGACCATTCCAGTAATTTTTGTGCCTGTATAATATTTACCATACCAATACCCGTCATGGCCGATGTGCCGTTTAGCACAGCAAGTCCTTCCCGTATATGAATGGTGAGTGGTTTAATTTTCAATTTGGCAAATACCGTTGCCGTTGGTTGAACTGTACCCTCATAAATTACTTCGCCTTCGCCAATTAAAACAAGGGCCAAATGAGCCAATTGTACCAGATCGCCACTGGCGCCAACTCCGCCATGCTCAAAAATGCAAGGCGAAACATTTTTATTAATGAGTTCTTTTAGTAATTCAACAATTTCGGGATGAACACCTGAGTAAGCCTGCATCAGGCTGTTTAGCCTTGCAATCATTACTGCCTTAACCAGTATGGGGCTCATCATATTACCGGCTCCAGAGCTGTGGCTTCTGATGAGGTTATACTGCAGCTGCAGCAGGTTTTTTTCATTAACCTTATACTGTGCCATAGGGCCAAAACCCGTATTTATACCGTAAATCAGTTTATTGGACGAGAATTTTTGTAAAAAGGCAAAATTTACCTCCACTTTTTCAACCGTTTGTGTATCTAACGACACTTCCTTTTCCTTATATAAAATATCTGAAAAATTATCCAAGGTAAGGGCCCTGTCTCCAACATGTACCATGATCCGAATTTTTTGTGCAATTATTTGTTTAGGTAACCAAGATGGTAAAAATAGAATAAAGAATTCAAATTTTAATTTTTTGCCTGCTCATATATGAAGATATGGAAAGATCATATTAAACAACTGTGGTTATTGGGTATTTTTTAATGAGAGATTTTGTCTACTTTTATACCTTAATACTTCATTTTTAATTGCATATGTGATAAGCCATAACAACTGTTTATATTTATCAAAAATGTTTACCGGCTGATTGCATTTAACGAAAAACAAACATACACACATGAAAAAATTAACAGCTTTATTATTATTACCTTTTTTATTGGGCATACAGGTTAGTGCTCAAAAAGTAAAAACCACCAGTGGCAGCGACGATATTTTAAAATCGGAAAGCTCCATTAACATTGAGTTTAGTTACGATAATCTTGCAGTTGGCAAGTTTAAGAATGAACAGGATTATATTACTACCAAAACAGAAGAGTACAACAAAAAAGAGCCCGGAAAAGGTGATAGCTGGGCTGCAAGCTGGAAAACCGACCGGGAATCGAGGTACGAGCCGAAATTTATTGATTTGTTTAAAGTTAACAGTGGTATGAGTATTGTATCAGCATCTAAGTACACCATGATTGTTAAAACCACATCAATTGATGCCGGCTATAATATTGGAATAAGCCGTAAAAATGCCGAGATTGACCTGGAAATATGGATTGTTGAAACTGCAAACAAAAGCAGCAAACTTGCCTCCTTTACCATTAGCAACGTTCCGGGCGGTACAGCATTTGGGTATGACTTTGATACCGGACAGCGTATTTCAGAAGCTTATGCTAAAGCTGGTAAAAGTTTAGGTAAAGCACTTAAATAATCGTCAAAAAAATGATATTTGTAAAAGGCTTCCTTATCGGAAGCCTTTTAATTTTACACATTTAAACAATACACACATGAAAACTATTAAAATCTCCGTCACTCTTTTCTTTATGCTGCTTGGCTTTAATAGCAGTATTGCTCAGGAAGTAGATTTAACAAAAGGTGACCTTTCGGTGTTAAAAGGTGAAACTTCCATCAACTTTGAATTTACCTATGAAAAAATGGCCGTAGGTGATTTTAACAAAGAAGCCGATTACATTAAAAAAAGAATTGAAGAATTAAACACCATAGAACCCGGAACCGGCGATAAATGGGCCGTTGAATGGGAGGAACAAAAAAAGAATTATTTTGGAGATAAGTTTATGCTGGGCTTTACAAAACAAAATAAACTGACTTACAGTAAAGAGGCAAAATACACCCTCATTTTTAATACCAAAGCATTGGAACCCGGCTACCAGGTGGGTATATCTAAAAGAAATGCCGGTGTTGATGGCACTGTTACCCTTGTTGAAACAGCTAAAAGAGATAAAAAACTGGCCGTACTTTTTGTAGAAAGAGCCCCCGAAACCAAATGGCGTGGCGCTGCATTTGATGCCAAATCAAGAATTGGTGATGCTTATTTTATGGATGGACAAAAAGTGGGAAAGTTCATAGAAAAGAACAGCAAATAATTTTAAGCAACTTTAATAAAAAATAAAAATCACCTCATGAAAAATTTAATTCTTGCAGTAGCAACCTTACTAACTACAGCCACAATTGCACAAAGCAAAAAATTTACTTTTAAGCTGGGCTCTGAGTATGAGCTGCCCCGCAAAGCAGAAGACCTGTCGTTTTTTGGAAACGATAAAGACGGTATTATAAACATGGGTTTAAAAAAAGAAGAACTTACCATTTTAAGGTTCGATCCTAAAACCCTTGCCCAAAGCACCGAAAAAACAATTCAACTTCCGGAAATGACAAAAAATTTCAACAGCGAAGGTGTTGTTGATTTTTACGGAAATTACTACTGGCTGCACAGCGACTGGGATAAATCTGACGAAATAGAATATTTATACTACGATAAAATTGATGTGGTATCAGGAAAAATTACCGAATCAAATAAAAAATTATTTCAGGCCGAAAGAATTGCCGGAAGCAGTGCGGTTATGACCGGTTTTTACCGCTATAAAATGGGCGGTAAATACGATTTTAATTTTGATGCAGACCATACAAAACTACTGGTAAGCTACAGGCTTGCGCCAGAAGAAAAAAATGACAAAAAGAATTACGATAAGATTGGCTTTTATGTATATGATGATAAGATGAACAAGCTGTGGAATAACGAATTTACCATGCCTTATACAGAAGCCATTATGGATAATATTGATTTTTCCATTGACTCAAAAGGCAATGCCTACATGCTTGCCAAAGTGTACGATTCGGAAAAAAGAAAAGAAGTGGATAAAGAAACCGGGGCGGCTGGTTATCATTACGAGGTTTTAAAATTTATGAGCGGCAGCAAAAAAATTATCAATACAACTATTAATATTGGCGACTATTTTATTAAAGCAGCATCGCTTATTGAGAATACAGAACACGATATGGTGATTGCCTGTACCTACAGCAAAAAAGCAAAAAGCAACGGAACAGATGGCGTTTTTCTGGCACTGATGGACCAGGCCGGCAAAATCAATAAATACAAAAACGGTTATTACGAATTTCCACTGGCAGAGCTGGAGAAATTTGAATCGGCCCGCAGTAAAAGAAAAATGGAAAGAAAGAAAGATTATGAAGCGCCTAATTTAAGTGTACGGAATATTGTTGTGGAAGCCGATGGCAGTTTGTTTATAGCACTGGAAGAATATTATGTTGTTACTACAACCTATAGCGACTCAAGAGGAAATACCCGAACTACGTATACCTATTATTACGAAGATATACTTGGAGCCAAAATAAGCAAGACCGGCAACTTTGATTGGTTAAGAAAAGTACCAAAAAAACAAAGAGGTACTAATGGAAGAGGTACCATGAGTTATAAATTAGTAAGTGATGCAACGGGTTATTATTTCTTGTTTTTAGATAATAAAAAGAACCTGGAACTGGAAGAAGATGAAGTACCTAAATATCACTTAGATGGTTATGGCGGCCAAGTAGTGGTTGGTAAAATTGACAATGCAGGCAACATATCCAGAGAGATTGTTTTTGATACAAGGGAAGAAGAGGTAATGCTTTTTCCTGCTCAATTTAAAAGAATAAACGGCAACCAGTTTATTGGAAGAGCTAAAATGAAAAGAGGTGACTTTCAACCCTTACTGATTACCGTAAATTAATTTTTAACAACACTGTTATAAAAGAAAAAAGATTCCAAAAACGGAATCTTTTTTCTTTATGAAGGTTTTTTATTATCAGGCAGTTTCCATCACATTCACTTTTGGATAAAACCACATTACATCCACATCTTTTGATATCGCTTCTCCGGGTGCAATGGCATCAGCCGATTCTGTATCCAGCATTATTGCACCTTCCTTTTTACCCAGGTTAATGGTGTAAGGATTTACTTTTATATCGGGCGATGTACCATTCACTTCTGCACTTACCAGCCTGAAAATGGCCACTGCCAGCTGTTCCAGCATGTTCATATTTTCTGCTATCTGCTCAATCAATGCAGCAGGCTCGTGCTGTACTTCAATATTTTCCTGAAATTTGTTTAAAACTTTCAAATCAAAAGGATCTATATACCGGTTCGAAAATGTTTTATTTTCGTAAGGCAGCCATTCTAAAAACAGGTCCTGCATAATTTGATGCAATTCGCCAAACTTCCGGCCTAATCCATTCTTAGCGGCAAACAAATCTCTTAACAACCGTATATTGGTAAAAGCTTTATTGGCAAATAAATGCGATGGCACAGCCCAGTAAACTGCCCAGTCCCAGAAAATTTTTATTACCATGATCTGGGTATTTCCCATCAGCAGGTATTTATTCTGATAAATAGGTATCCATGCATCAACCAATGCAAGGTGGCATTGGTCGTAAATGCTCACACGGGTTTCAATATCTTCACCAGCAAGGTCACGCAAAATTAAATCGCTTAACCAGCCATTGTTCATCGCAATAAAATCGGTACCGGGCGAGTACAACGGATCTAAGAACGGACCAGACTCACCGGTGGTTCCCCATCTGTCGGTAGAATAAATTTTTTGTGTATGATGTGCGTAATGCTTCAGTATTTTAAAATCGAGCAAACCATCTCCCTCACCCAATGGCACCAGCATTTTATACGCCAGCGGTTCATTTACTCTCATCCACTCAACCGATTTTTCGTAAGTGTTGAAAGTTTCAAAAGGATGCACAGCCGGATC